>CACGHT010000006.1 GCA_902572925.1 uncultured Pelagibacteraceae bacterium
AAAAAAGCAGAAAAATCTCATGTTGGAATAGCAAATGAAATTGTAATAAATAATGAAGGATTAAATAATTCAATTTACAAGAATAAAAATAATAATTTTAGTTCTCCAGCGTTTAATTTTGATGAAGTAGTTAAATTACCAACAAATGGAATTTGTTTAGCATCAAATAAGATTAATAAAGTACAAAGTTTATATTTCGAGGTTGGAAAATCAAAAATTTATGGGTTGCAGTATCATCCTGAAATTACTTATGAGAAAATGATAAGTTTAATTGAGTTTAGAAAGGACAGATTAATACAAACGAGAAAAGTATTTAGGGATGTGGAAGAAATTAAAAATCACATATTGTCCATAAAAAAAGAAATTGCTGTGTCAAATAAGTCTCAAAGAATGATTGAGTTAAAAAATTGGATGGATAGTATAAATTAATTTAAAATGCTAAGTTATATTTTACCTTTTATTATTCTAATTTTAATTGTCGTCTTTATTCATGAATATGGTCATTATTACTTTGCTAAAAAATTTGGGGTAGGTGTTACTGATTTTTCTATAGGATTTGGTAAGGAAATTTTTGGTTGGAATGATAAATCTGGGACTAGATGGAAAATATGCTGGATACCTCTAGGAGGATATGTAAAATTTTTTGGAGATAGGAATGTATATTCTCAAGCGGATCATAAAGAAATTTTAGAAAAATATAGTGAAGAAGACCAAAAAAAATTATTTACACTAAAACCTTTATATCAAAGAAGTTTAATTGTTTTCGGTGGTCCTCTAGCAAACTTTTTATTAGCTCTAGTAATTTTCTTCTCGATTTATACTTTTGTTGGGAAAGATTTTACACCAGCGGTCATTAATGAAGTTCAGAAAGATAGTCCTGCTATGGCAGGAGGATTAAAACAAAACGACGTAATTTTAGAAATAGATGGTAACAAAGTTGAAAGTATTATGGATGTTTCAAAATTTATTACTATGTCCACCGATGAAATTATAGATTTTAAAGTGAAACGTTCATATGATGAGGTAATTTTAAAAATAAAACCTAATATTGTTCCAGGTGAAGATAATTTAGGAAACAAACTTAACAAAAGAATAGTTGGTATAAAATTAGGTGCTCATAATAATGAGATTAATCATGTTAAATTAGGACCTGCAAAAGCTATATACCATGCTGCTAATGAAGTTTATTTTGTAGGAATTTCTTCTTTAAAATATATTGGTGCAATGATTTTTGGTAAAGCTGACACTTCTCAGCTTGGAGGACCTATAAGAATAGCAAAAATTTCAGGCCAGGTTGCAGAATTTGGAGTTTTGGCATTTATCAGCATGATGGCATATATTTCAATTAGTCTTGGTTTAGTTAATTTGTTTCCAATCCCAATGCTTGATGGGGGACATTTAATGTTTTATGCATTTGAAAAAGTTTTAGGTCGTCCTTTATCTCAAAAAACTCAAGAAGGTTTTTTTCGAATCGGGATATTTTTATTGATATCTTTGATGTTTTTTACAACTTTTAACGATCTTAAAGACTTAGGATTGTTTAATTAATATTTTCTTAAAAAGTTAAAAAAGCTAATAAAACCAACATTTTTTTTGATTTTAACAATATGTTGTGTATAACTTTTTTTGATACACAAAAAAAAAGCTTGATTAATCAACACTTTTGATAAGAATGAAATTAACCTAATAAAACCGGAGCTAAAATGAATAAAAAACAACTAGTAGTCAAAATTTCTGGGGCATTAAATCTAAGTAAAGCTGATGCGGAAAGAACTTTTGATACAATTACCAACACAATTTTAGATGCTTTAAAAGCTGATGATTCAGTCAAAATTGCTGGTTTTGGTACTTATAAAGTAGCTAAAAGAAAAGCTAGAGTTGGAAGAAATCCTAGGACTGGCGAACAAATTCAAATCGCTGCTTCACAAAAAGTTAAGTTCTTACCAGCGAAAGCTTTAAAAGAAGTATTTAATAAATAACATCTTTTTACAGCCTTAACGAAACTCTCGTTAAGGCTGTTTCTATATGCAATTACTGCATACCAAATTTTCATAATCAGCGTTAGTTATTAACGCTTAATAAAATAAAAGAGCTTTCTTTAACAGGGAGGTCTTATGACTAAATTAACAAAAATAATAAGTGCGCCACTTATTAGTTTAATTTTTTTATTAAACATGAGTAGTGCTGGAATGGCAGACACAACAGTTTCTGCCGAAGTAGGGTTTATATTCAATACCTTACTTTTCTTAATTTGTGGTTTCTTGGTTATGTTTATGGCAGCCGGATTCGCAATGTTAGAATCAGGAATGGTTACATCAAAAAGTGTATCCGTTATCTGTGCAAAAAATATAGGTTTATTTTCAATTGCAGGAATTATGTTTTGGCTTGTGGGTTATAACTTAGCCTATGGTATACCAGAAGGTGGTTATATTGGAAAGTTTATACCATGGTCAGATGCTAGTGCGGTAGATACAGGTTATTCAGATGGATCAGACTGGTATTTCCAGATGGTCTTTTGCGCAACTACAGTTTCTATTGTTTCTGGAACAATGGCTGAAAGAATTAAATTATGGCCATTCTTCGTATTTGCTGCAGTTTTATCAGGAATTATTTATCCAATCGTAATGGGTTGGCAATGGGGTGGAGGCTGGTTAGCTGAATTAGGTTTTTCTGATTTTGCTGGTTCAACTTTAGTACACTCAACTGGAGGTGCCGCAGCTTTAGCTGGTGCAATGATTATTGGTCCTAGACTTGGAAGATTTACTAAGTCTGGTGCTCCTGCTCCACTTAAGCCGTTTGCAGCTTCATCAATTCCATTGGTAACAATTGGAGTATTTATTTTATGGTTAGGTTGGTTTGGTTTTAATGGTGGTTCACAATTAGCAATGGGAACTGCTGTTGATGCAATTGCTGTATCAACTATTTTCATGAATACATTCTTAGCAGGTGCTGGCGGAGTAATTGGTGCTGCTATAATTACTAGATTACATTTTGGAAAAACAGATGTAGTTCAAATGTTAAATGGATGTATCGGTGGATTAGTTGCTGTAACAGCTGAACCATTAGCTCCATCGCCTTTCGCAGCAATCTTAATTGGTGCAGTAGGTGGTTTAATCGTAGTTTATGGTACTAAACTATTATTCTCATTAAAAATTGATGACGTAGTAGGTGCGGTGCCAGCACACTTGTTTGCGGGAATTTGGGGAACTTTAATAGTTCCAGCAACAAATTCAGATGCAGCTTTCAGTTCACAGTTAATAGGAGTGCTATCAGTAAACATATTTGTATTCGTAGTCGCTTACATAGTGTTTAGTGCTATTAAAGCTACTATTGGCCTAAGGTTGAGTAAAGAAGGTGAAACCAAAGGTACTGATGTTACTGAGACAGGTGTTATTGCATATGCAATACGTGACTAGTTGTTAACAACAAAGGGGATCCTTCGCTCTCTGTATATTCTCAGCGAATACTCATAGAAGGATCCCTTATATTTCTCTTAGTTAGTTAAATAATAAGCCCCTCCCTCAAGGGGCTTATTCATTTTGATCCCACAAATTTTTATAATTAATAAAAGGTGATAAACCATAACTTGAATTAATATTTGTTAAATGCACAGATAAACTTTTTAAAGGAGATATACAAAACTCTTTTTCATAAATTTCATTAATATATTTTTCAAAAGGATCGTGACGATCCTCACAATTTTTTAAAAAATTTTGCCAGTATAGATCTAATAAATTTTTGCTAGTCATGAAAGTACATAGAGTTTTGGTTACAGTCCTCCAGTACCTTTTATTTCCTATTAAAATATTTGTTTTTTCGTTATTCATATAAAGGTAAGGATAATCTGCAGGACACATGAAAATATCTTTACCTAATTGAGATGAAATCCTCTCATATGTTGCAATCATCTCCTCCAGCATTGATTCAAAATGAAGATAATCATCCTCAATAAAGAAAACTAAGTCATCCCCAATCTCTTTTCCAATTTCAAAACATTTACGTAAACTTGCTAAATTAGAAAAAGTTTCATGAGTTTTTTGTTTTTTTATTTTTGTTTCAAATTTTTTTGTGTCTAGGGAAATAATTTCAATATCCAAATCTCTAATTATTTCCTTAATTTTATTTAGATTTTCATTTTTTGAAGAGTCATCAAGAATTTTTGTTTTAATTCTTAAATTAGGGTATTTGCTTTGACAAAGATTTATAGAGTTTATTAGTGATTTAATTGATCTAATTGAATAATCTATTTTTGGTTTTTCGAATAATCTTCTTTTATTTTGATCCCAAACCTCAATTTCTGTATTAACCCTAACAATTATTAATATTGTGTTTACTTTTCTTGTAATTTTTACTTCTCCCAGAGGTAAGACTATCGATTTTTTATTAAAAATTGAGAGATCTTCATTCAACTCTTTATCTAATGTAGGTGAGATAAATTTATTTTGATCTATAATTTCAAAGCCAAAAAATTTACAAATTTTTATGAAAAACTTTTTCATATGTTTTTATTTATGATATAAATATTTACAATATAATGACAATTAAATCATCCCAAACTCTTGTTGAAGAAGCTTTAAAGGACATTGAGACCATATCTACCGATGAAGCTTTTGAGAAATTTAATAAAAATGAGTGTAACTTAATTGATATAAGAGATGTCAGAGAATTAGAAAGAGAGGGAAGAATTGAAGATTCAAATCATATTCCTAGAGGTATGTTGGAGTTTTGGCTTGATCCAGAGGGCGCATATTTCAAGCAAGGCAAACTAGATTTGAATAAAGAAATGGTTTTATTTTGTGCCGGTGGAATGAGGTCAGCTCTTGCTGCAAAATCATTAAAAGAAATGGGATTTAAAAAAGTTTCGCATATTGATGGGGGTTTTGGTGCATTGAAACAAAGTAAATTTAAAATTACTTAATTATTTAATTCATCTAAAGCATATTCAAGTCTATCTTGTCCCCAAAATAAATTATTGTTTATAACAAAAGTTGGTGCACCGAAGATATCATTTTGGAAAGCAATATTTGTTAAATTTTTTAGTTCATCTTTTATTTTTTGATCTTTAATACCTGTTTCAAAATCATTAGGTTTTATTTCACACTTTGATAATATATCTCTTAATATTTCTTTTTTTGAAATATCTTCATTATTTTTCCAATAAGCATCAAAACAAAGATCAAAATATTTATCTTTTTTATCCCGATTTATAAAAAGATATCCCCTCATAAGATATAATGAATTAATTGGGAATTTGTCATTCCAGATAAAGTCAATTCTATTTTTTTTAGCAATTAAATTACAATCATTTTTCATATTTTTCATTTTTCTCTCGTTAAACGCTGGAGCAGTAATACCACCCAAATTGTGAAGTCCACCAAGTAGAATTCCTTTATAATTAAAATTACTTCTATTATTTGAATTGATAATTTTTTTATGTGCTAAAAATGAATAAGGACTAATGAAATCAAAATAAAAATCGATTTTTTTAGTCATATAAACTTACTTTTTTTGCATAAAAAATTCTTATTAACCAATAAACTAATAAACCAAGTGGGCCAATTAAATAGATAATAAAAAGTGGTATGGATAACAAAAATCTGTTAATCAAAAATTTCTCAGAGTCTCTTACAATCCAGCCTCCAGCAAATAGGTTAATTGATATAAAATGTATCCAGAACATCATAAGAAAATTCTTATTAGAAAATAAGTCTCTAGTATCATCAATACCTATATAAAGGCTAAAATTATTATTAAAATCATATGAGCTTAGGTAAGATTTGTATAATAAGAATATGTATGCTCCACTTAATATAAAAAACGGAAATATTGATGTTACAAAATATTTACAAAGATTAGATTTTGGAAAAAAAATTAAAATTAACCAAAATGGAAGAACACCTAAATTCACCCAATAGTAGAGTATATCTATTGTAAAATAATTATAAATTTGTTCGATCATTTTAAAATATATTATATTAAATCTGACTATGATTCCTATAAGAAATAAAAAAAAAACTTTAAAAGTAACTGTTGAGGAGATGAGAAATTTTGCATTTGCTTATGTGGAAAAATATGCACCATCAAAACAGCAGCTTAAAACTTACTTATTAAAAAAATACCTTAAAATTTCAGTTTCAAATGTCAAAAAACAAGACGTAACCAATTTGATTGATATTGTTCTTTCAGACTTAGAAAAAAATAAATTTATTAATGATAAATTCTATTCAGAAAGTAAAGCTAAAAGTATGATTCAAAGAGGTAATTCAATAAATAAAATTAGAAATTATTTAATAGGGAAGGGTATCAATAGTGAACATATAAAAGAAACAGTAAATAAAATTTATGATAATAATTCAGATCAAGACTTTTTTTCAGCAATAAAATTATGTAAAAAAAAGAGAATTGGTCCTGCAAGAACAGAGGATAATAGATCTTTATTTTATAAAAAAGATATATCTTTATTAGCAAGAAATGGATTTGACTTTGAAACTTCAAAAAAAGTAATGGAAATTCAAAAGGACGATTTTATTAAAATAATAAAATTACTTTAGTTTTTTTTTTTCTTTTTCTTTTACTAAAAAATCAATCTTATTTTTTATATAATTTTTAACAAAAACAAATACAATTAAACCAAAAATTGAAACAAATAATTCTTATTTGTTCATCCATTATAGAATATTTCTACTTTTTAAAATTAAACTTGGATTTTTAAAATCTTTTTTTCCATAATAAATTTCATTTCCATTAAAGTCAGTCACACTTCCTCCAGAATGTTTCAAAATTGCATGACCTGCAGCTATATCCCACTCAGAAGCTCTTGGCTCGGCAACATAACCGTCATATTCCCCAGCGGCGATAACACAAAATTTTAAAGAACTTTTCATTCTTACATATTTTTTTACTTTAAGTTTTTTATATATTTCATTTATTTCTGGTTTGATTTTATTAGAGTAAGAGACAAATTTTATCTCATTTCTATCAAAATTTTTTGAATGATTTAATTTAATTGGTACACCATCTTTTAATTCAAAGGATAAATCATCTCCATAAGAATAGAACATTCTATCTTTTGCTGGAGCATAAATTAATCCAGCAGCAGGTTTTTTTTTAATAATTAGACCTGCATTAATTGTAAATTCATCTAGATCATTAATATAGTCATAAGTACCATCGATTGGATCAATTAACCAAAAATTTTCCAAATTTTCTCGTGATTTATTTTCTGATGTTTCTTCTGAAACTATTGGAATATTTGGTGTTAATTTTAATATTCTTTTAATTAAAATTTTATTGACTTCCAAATCACCATTGCTCACTGGTGTATTGTCAAATTTTATTTCTTTAATTAGTCCTTTTTTCCTAAGATCTAATGAAATTCTTCCTGCATCTAAAAATGTTTGAATTAAATTTTCAATAATTTTTTTTAAATCACTTTGAATCATTTATTTTCTTTAATTCAATATTCTCAGAGTTTATTACTTTTTTTCCAGCATTTTGAAAATTTACTGTTACCTTGCCTTTAATTATTGATTGAACTTGTCCTATACCCCAATCTTTTTGGGCTGGATTGAAAACTTTGTCACCTGGTTCAAAATCAAAAATCATTTAATTTAATTTATAATAGAAATAAGTATAAATACCACCAAATGAGTAACAATTTAAATTCTATAGGATTAAAAAAAAAACCTTCAGAAACAACAGTTGTTGTTGCAATGTCAGGTGGTGTGGACTCCTCGACTGTTGCAGGAATGATGAAAAAAGAAGGCTACAAAGTAATTGGAATAACTTTAAAGCTATATGATGATGGAAAAGAAGTTGCTGCTTCAAAACAGTGTTGTTCTGGTCAGGACATTATGGATGCAAAAAGAGTTGCTCAAAAATTGGATATTGATCATAAAATTCTATACTATCAAAATAAATTCAAACAGGGCGTAATTGATAATTTTGTTGATAGTTATTTAAAAGGTGAAACACCAATTCCTTGTGTGAAATGCAATCAGACTGTAAAGTTTAAGGACTTATTTCAAGTTTCTAAAGATCTTAATGCTGATGCTTTAATAACAGGTCATTATGTGAAGAGTATTACTACAAACAATGAGACAAATATGTATCAAGCCATTGATCAAAATAGAGATCAAAGTTATTTTTTATTTAACACTTCGAGGGAACAATTAAATTATTTAAGATTTCCTTTAGGAGGTATGCTTAAAGACGAAACAAGATCTATTGCAAAAAAATTGGATTTAAATGTTGCTGATAAACCAGACAGTCAAGATATTTGTTTCGTACCTAATGGTGATTATGCTTCAGTGATACAAAAATTTAGACCAGATTCATTTAAAAAAGGAAATATAAAAAATTTAGATGGTGATGTGATTGGTGTTCATGATGGAATTATTAATTTTACAATTGGACAAAGAAAAGGAATAAAAGTTTCTGATAAAGAAGCTTTATATGTAGTAAAAATTAATGCCGATAAAAATGAAATATTTGTAGGACCAAGAGAATATCTTGGAAAAAAGGATATAAAACTTAATAATTTGAATATTCTAGCGGATATTGAGGAGTTTAATAATGATGTTTTTGTAAAGGTTAGATCAACAGGAAAACTCCTTAAAGGTAAAGTAAATTTTCAAAATGGTAATACAGCTTTAGTAAATTTAGAGAAACTTGAAGATGGAATTTCTCCAGGACAAGCTTGTGTCTTTTATA
Source organism: uncultured Pelagibacteraceae bacterium (assembly GCA_902572925.1). Classification (GTDB taxonomy): domain Bacteria; phylum Pseudomonadota; class Alphaproteobacteria; order Pelagibacterales; family Pelagibacteraceae; genus Pelagibacter. Next base: position 8,713 of record CACGHT010000006.1, read on the forward strand.
ATAAAGACGAGTTTGGTTTAAAAGTTTTAGGTGGTGGATGGATTAAAAATTAACCTTTTTTTTCCACATTAAAAAAGTTAATAAATAAAAAGTAATCACACCTAGAAAGTAATCCCATTCTAATGCGTGTTTAATAAACTTTAAATTGACCCCAAAAAAATCATCACCAGGAAGACTAATAATTGGTATACTTATTAGTGCAACTAAAACTAATAATGATACTAAAATAATCTTAAGATTCAAAATAGTTGGATTTATATAAATTTTTAATTTACTTCTAAAAGAGAAAAATGTTGCCACAAGATAAGCTTGTGCAACTATTTCGAAAACAATGAATGATAGCATTATAACTCTTCTAAAAAGTTTGTACAAATCATTATCAAATTTAATTCCTAAAAAAATTGAATGAATAGTTAAAGCTATAGCTGAAGCAATTCCAAAAAATACTATTTTTTTTAAATTTTTATGATCATTTTCAAAAAATTTAATTATATCTCTATTAAACAACCAATATTTAATTAACAAAAAAGATGTCAAAAACATAGCAGGTTTAAATATTAACCAAGAGGGATATGGCCTTGCTGTTCTACTTATGGATGCCCCACCATCAATATAAGGGATGGTATTATATAATCTATCAACTTCGCTTTCAAAGATACCATGAAATTGGGTAACTAATATCAAACAAGCGTTTACAGCAACAAATGGAACAATAAAAATCCATATACTAATGGATCTTGCCTTTTCAATTGAATTCATTGAGAACTATTTCTTTTTATTTTTTTTTCTAGCTCTTCTTTTTTTTGAGCCCATTTTTCTTCGGCCTCTGTGTTTTTTTGGATATCCCATTATTTCCTTCTGTTATAATTTAATTGAAATTATGTGAGGGATATAGCATTGTCCTTTAAAGTTATCAATTTTTTTATGGTAAAATCATTTAAGACATTTTTAAAACATACTGCAAAAGATTTTCATAATCAGTCAGTAAATCCACCAGTAGTTAGAGCTTCAACGATAATATTTAAATCAATGAAGCATATAAGAAAGACTCAAAAAAAGGCCCAAAAAAATCCAGTTGGTGGTCATTACGATTATGGAAGACAAGGAACTTCAACAACCTATATTTTACAAAAGATTTTAACTAAGCTCGAAGATAGTTATCATGTATTTACCACTCCTACAGGTTTTGGATCAGTATTTTTAGCTATATTTAGTGTTGTTAGACCTGGTGATGAAATAATTGCTGCGGACCCAGTTTACAGTCCTACGAGAGTTTTAACTCAAGATTTTTTAAAAGAATTTAACATTAAAACAATTTTTTATAATCCACATGATTTAAAAACTTTAGAGAGAAGCATAACAAAAAAAACAAAATTAATTTTTGTTGAAAATCCAGGTAGCAATACTTTTGATTTTCAAGATCTTAGAAAAATTGTTTCAATTGCCAAAAAATACAAAATTTTAACAGCTATAGATAATACCTGGGGCACACCTTACTATCTTAAACCAATAAAACTTGGTTTTGATATGTCTATAGTATCTGCTACTAAATATTACTCTGGTCATTCTGATGTTATGGGTGGAAGTCTAGCAGTTAATAAAAAAGTTTTCCCAAAAGTAAAAGTAGCTGAAAAAATAACAGGTTTAAGATTGGGACCTGATGATGCGTATTTAATTACTAGAGGTTTAAGAACTTTGGATGTTAGATTAGATAGACATAGAGAAAATGCGAAAAAAATTGCAGCTTTCTTGTCAAAAAATAAAAAGATTAAACTTCTCTATCCATTTAAGAAAAATTCTTTAAATTTTAGAATGTGGAAAAAGTATTACTCTGGTGCCTCAGGATTAATGGGGCTCAAAATAAAATCAAATAATATCAATTCTATCAGAAAATTTGTAAATTCACTTAAATTATTCGGATATGGTTATAGTTGGGGAGGTTTTGAGAGTTTGGTTTTACATCAAGAATTTAGGGAAACAGGAAATAGAAAATTCATGAATTTAGCAAAGGACGAACATTTAGTCAGATTTCATATAGGACTTGAGGATCCAAATGATTTAATTGCTGATATTAAACAAGCATTAAAACATTTGAAATGAGTACAGAAAAATTTTTTCAATCCAGAACAGCATTAATCACATTATTTGCGGCTTGTTTTGTTGTTTTAATTTCTCTTGGTGTACGACAAACCTTTGGTTTGTTTTTCATGGATTTCAATGAAAGTCTCAAAATAAGCAATACAGCATTTGGTTTTGCGATAGGAATGCAGATGTTAATGTGGGGATTAACTGGACCTATTTTTGGTGCTATTGCAGATAAGTATGGCGGTCATATAGCAATTATTTCAGCATTTATTTTTTATGCGGCTGGAATATTCTTTTTATATACAGGACCCAATACAGGAATTTTTTTTCAAATACACATGGGGTTGTTAATTGGAATTGGACTAGGGGGAACTGCCATAAGTATTCCAATGTCTATTGTTGGAAAACATTTCCCTTTATCTACAAGAACTATTGCAATGAGTTTTGTGACTGCTGTTGGATCGTTTGGTTATTTTTTGTCTCCAATTTTCACAAGTTACTCTCTAAATGAATTTGGATGGAATTATACTTTATTCGTTTTCGGAATGCTTTTAATTGCTGGTTTAGTAGCCGCTTACTTCGTAAGATCTCCATCTGCAAATGAAAATGTAGAAAAAACATCAGACCAATCATTTTCTGAAGCACTCAATGAAGCATTCAAAACAAAAAGTTATATTTTACTTGTATCTGGTTTTTTTGTTTGTGGATTTCATATTACTTTAGTTGGAACTCATGTTCCTAAGTATGTAATAGATAGAGGTCTTGAGGACTGGACTGCTGCAGCTATTTTATCTTTAATTGGGTTATTCAATATTTTTGGCTCTTTATTAAGTGGCTATCTTTCTGCAAAAATGAGTAAAAAAATAATCTTAAGTGCAATCTACTTTTTGCGAGGAGTTTCAATAATATTCTTTATATTTACTCCAGCTAGTAATATTGCAGCATTTATATTTGGAGCAAGTTTTGGGTTCCTCTGGTTATCGACAGTACCAGCAACAAGTGGAATAGTTGCTCATCTTTTTGGAACAAAATATTTGGGATTGTTATATGGAATAGTTTTTTTAAGTCATCAAATTGGTTCGTTTTTTGGAGCTTATCTGGGAGGTTTATTTCACGATACTTATGGATCCTATGACTATGCGTGGTATTTAGCAATTGCTTTATCTGTTTTTGCAGCAATAATTCATTTACCAATAAAAGAAGAACCAGTTTTAAGATTAAAAACAGAATAAATTGAATAGAACAAATCAATTAACAAAAATACATTTATCGGGGAAACCCTACATTATTTATAAATCTCAAAAAGGGTTTGATCTTTACACCAATTTTTCAAAAAAAATAATTTTAAATAATGAAAATATTAAAAGTTTTTTAACTAAAAAAAATAAAAAAAAATCAAAGAATACTGATCTTTTCATTGGTTTTTTTGGATATGAGTTATTAAATAATCTGATTGATGTAAAAGTTCCTAAACAAAAAAATTTCAACTTTCCAAAGGGTATTTTTTATAAACCGGAAAAAAAGATTAAACTTAGTAACAAGTTAAATTATGATTTCAAAAATTTTAAATGTGGGAATTTTAAAATCAATATTAATAGAAAAAATTATACAAAAATATTCAATAAATTTAAGAAAAAGATAAAGAGTGGCGAGACATATCAAATTAAAATATGCACTAAATATAAAACAAAGTCAAAAATCAATCCGTTAGATTTTTTTTCAAGGTTATCTGATACAAATCTAGCGCCAGAGGCTTTTATGATTAAAGATGACAATTATTCAATTATTAGCTGTTCCCCAGAAACTTTAATTATAAAAAAAGGAACCGATATATCTACAAAACCAATAGCTGGGACTGTAAAAAAAACAAAGCAATTAAATAAAATAAAAGCATTAAATTATTTTAGAAAAAATTTAAAAGAAACCAAAGAGCATAATATGATTGTTGATATGGAAAGAAATGATTTATCAAGAATTTGCAAGGTAGGTTCAGTAAAATTGTCTAAACAAAAAATCGTTGAGGAATATAAAGACCTTTTCCACTATGTTAGCCTAATTAAGGGAAAATTAAAAAAAAATATAAATAATTTTGAAATAATTAAAGCAATGATGCCAGGAGGTTCAGTTATTGGATGTCCAAAGATAAATACACTTAATCTTTTAAATAATCAGGAAAAAGAAAACAGAAATATTTACACAGGAAGTTTTGGTTATATAAAATTTAATGGTGATATGAGATTTAATATAATTATAAGATCAATTTTAAATTTTAAGAACATATCCGAAATTTCAGTTGCTTCAGGTGTCGTTGTAGATAGTAATGCCAATCATGAATTTAATGAGAATTTTCTTAAAGCTAAGGCGTTAATAGATTTATTTAAATGATTTATGTAATTGATCATAACGACTCCTTTACTCATAATGTAGTTCATCAATTTGCTTTGTTTGATAAAGTTGAGTGTGATAATTATGATAAAATTTGTGAAAATAGAATTAAGCAAGCATCAACAATAATTTTTTCACCTGGGCCTGGTAATCCAAAAAATTATCCAATTACATCAAAAATTTATAAAAAATATAAAGGTAAAAAGAAAATCATTGGGATTTGTTTGGGATTTCAACACATTCTTTTTTGTGAAGGTGCAAAAATTGTTGAACAAAAAAAAATTTATCATGGTTTTCAATCAAATATAAAAGTCATCACTAATAAATCTTTATTCAAAAAAGGAAAAATATTTAAAGTTGGCAGGTATCATTCTTTAAAATTAAAAGAACCTTTCAAATCTAATAATTTTGAGATAACTATGAGATGTTTAAATTCAAAAGTCGCAATGGCATTTGAGAATAAAAAGGAAAAAATTTATGGATTTCAATTTCACCCAGAATCTTTTTTAACTATCAATGGTAACTTACTTATTAAAAAAATCTTATCAGCTTAAAGACTTAAAACAGATAGAGTTTCAGGATCTTTGGGGAGGTCATGGTATTTTTACAACGATGTGGATTTTTGACAAACCAGCAAAAATTTTATTTTTTGATAATCATTTAAAAAATTTAATTTTATCATTAAAAAAATATCAAATAAAAAAAAAATCTTTAAAGTCAGATATTTTAAAAATAATTAATAAAAATTTATCCAAAAAAAGGAAATATAATCATCTATTGAGAATTGCCATAAATAAGAAAATTATTTCAATATCTTTAAGAAAGAGAGTTAAACCAAAATTAAATTTTAATTTAAGGTTAGTAAAATTAAAAAGAGAAAAACCAGAATTTAAAAATCTAAAATACAAAAAGATTTTATCTTATTTATCTAAAATGGATAATTCCCAATCAGATATTGCATTGGTATCCAATAAGAAATTATTAGAAACCGGAACCTCAAATTTATTATTTGTTAAAGATCAAAAATTTTTTACACCCAAAAAGGATTATTATGAGGGAAATACTTATAAATTTTTTAAAACAAAAATAAGAAAAATAATTAAAAAAGATATTTTGCTTAAAGAAATAAAAAATTATGATGAAATATTATTAATAGGATCTGGCAAAGGTGTTACTTCAGTCAAAACTATAAATGAGCTTAAATGGAAAAGAAAAAACCTAAAAAAATTCAAGTTTCTATCAAAACAATATGATGCAGTTATAAATAAATGTAATTCTTATAGATTTTAGCAAATGAAAGACCCAAACAATCCTTGTTTATTTTGTAATTTTGAAAAAAGTGGATGTGCTCATGAAAATGAATTGGCATATGCAAGTTATGACACATATCCAGTCTCAGAACATCATTGTTTGATTATACCTAAAAGACACATAAAAGATTATTTTGATTTATCTAATGATGAATTGGTTGCTTGTAATGATCTTTTAAAAATTATAAAAAAAGAAATAATCAATAAAGATCCATTAGTTAAAGGATTTAATCTTGGCACAAATATAGGAATTGTATCTGGTCAATCTATTTTACATTGTCATTTTCATCTGATTCCACGAAGAGAGGGAGATGTAGATAATCCTCAGGGTGGAGTACGATCGGTTATTCCTAACAAACAACATTATAAAAGAAATAATTAGCTATTATAAAAGACAAATTGACCCCAGTTTGAGGTTGAACTATAAATTCAACTATATATAAAACTTTAAAAATTAATTCAAAATTTAACAAAAGGCGGAAATGTTAAGCAACAATCCATTTTCAATTTTATCAGAAGCCATTTCACCGTTTGCAATGCAATCTTTTATTATCGCAATGATTCTGTTGATTGCAGTTGGAACTATTATTCAAATGATACATCATAAAAATTTGACTTATTTTTTTAATAACGCAAAAAAAGCAAAACTTTCAGCAACAAAAGAATTAGGTGTTGGAGAAAAAGTTTCCGTCATAGCTAAAACAACGGTTGTTGATATTGGCACTACCTCTGAATTAGGTTTTGGAAAAAGAAGACTTGCCCATGTTCTAGGAATGTACGGAACAATTTTATTTTGGGTGTCTTCAGCTATTTTAGTTTTTTGTTACACAGGTGCTGATAAACCAAGTTCTCAAACTTGGTCTTTGATTTGGCATGCAGGAGCTATATTAACTTGCTTGGGAGGGTATTGGTTTTGGTTTTTTTTAAGAGTAGACGTATCAGCAGAAGCTCATCCTTGGTATAGAATCATTAAAGCTGATTTATTTGTTTTAGCATTACTCGCATGTTCAACTTTTGGATTAGCTTGGTCTTATACTCAATTTAATGGTCAAACAGGTTTATCTTATCTATTTTTAACTTTATTTGTTGCATCTAATTTAATTTTATTTGGTGGTGTTTATTGGTCTAAATTTGCCCATATGTTCTACAAACCCGGAGCAGCAATACAAAAAAATCTAGCTGAAGCTGATGGTTCAAGAGACAATCTTCCTCCACCAGCAGATGCCCCTGAGCAATTTGGCTTAGGTATAAAAAGAGAAGAGCCAAAACACTATTAATATGTTATTAGAAAAAGGAGAAAAATAAATTATGTCAACTTTTGTATACATGACAAGATGTGATGGTTGTGGACATTGTGTAGATATATGTCCTTCAGACATCATGCACATAGATGAAAATATTCGAAGAGCAAAAAACATTGAACCAAATTTTTGTTGGGAATGTTATTCATGCGTTAAAGCATGTCCTAATCATGCAATTGACGTAAGAGGGTATGCTGATTTTGCTCCTATGGGTCACAGTGTGAGAGTTAGAAGAGAAGAAGAAAAAGGAACCATCTCTTGGAAAATCAAATTTAGAAATGGAACAGAAAAAAATTTCGTATCCCCGATAACAACTAAACCTTGGGGTAAATTTATTCCTAAACTTGCTGAAGGTGACACTCCTAACCAAGGAGAAATTAATTCGCAAAGATTATATAGTGAGCCAGAGGGTTTAAATACTAATAAAGAATTACCATCAGTTCCAAAAGAGTCTTTTAAAAAAGGTGTTTATTATTAATGGCTAAGCACAAAACACATTATGAGGAATGTGATGTATTAGTTGTTGGTGGTGGAATGGCTGGTACTGGAGCAACATTCGAGGCTAGACATTGGGGAAGAGATTTAAAAATTGTTTGTGTTGAAAAAGCAAATATTGATCGAAGTGGTGCAGTCGCACAAGGTTTATATGCAATCAATTGTTACATGGGTATGCAATGGGATGAAAATCAACCTGAGGACCATGTTAGATATGCCAGAAACGATCTAATGGGAATGGTTAGAGAAGATTTAGGTTATGATATGGCTCGTCATGTAGACTCAACTGTTCACATGTTTGATGAGTGGGGTCTTCCAATGATGAAAAATGAAAAAACTGGAAGATACTTAAGGGAAGGTAAATGGCAAATCATGATACATGGTGAAAGCTATAAACCAATCGTTGCTGAGGCAGCAAAAAAATCTGCAGATAAAATTTATAATAGAATAATGGTTACTCATTTATTAATGGATGAAGCTCAAGAAAATAGAATTGGTGGAGCTGTTGGATTTAATATGAGAACAGGAGATTTTCATGTATTTAGAGCTAAAGCAGTAATTGTTGCTGCAGGTGGTGCATCGCATATTTTTAAACCAAGAGCTGTTGGAGAAGGTATGGGAAGAACTTGGTATGCACCATGGAGTAATGGATCTGCATATGCGCTACCTATTGCTGCAGGCGCAAAGATGACTCAAATGGAAAATAGAATTGTGTTGTGTAGATTTAAGGATGGTTATGGACCCGTTGGAGCATATTTTCTACATTTAAAAACATATACACAAAATGCTAATGGGGAAAACTATGAGAAAAAATGGTATGATCAAACTAAAGAATTAGTTGGTGAATATATTGATCATCATCCAACTCCTACTTGTTTAAGAAACCATGCATTTATACAAGAAGTTGCTGCAGGTGGTGGACCGATCCACATGGTGACTAAAGAAGCTTTTCAAGATCCACATTTAGAGACAGTTGGTTGGGAAAACTTTTTAGGAATGACAGTTGGACAAGCTGTTGTTTGGGCATCACAAAATATTGATCCAAAGTATACAAATCCTGAATTAACAACTTCTGAACCTTACGTTATGGGATCACATGCGACATGTTCAGGAGCATGGGTTAGTGGACCTGAAGATTTGTCTCCACCAGAATATTTCTGGGGTTACAACAGAATGTTAACAATCGATGGACTTTTCGGTGCAGGGGATACAGTGGGTGGTAGTGCACATAAATTTTCATCAGGATCTTTTACAGAGGGGAGATTAGCAGCAAAAGCAGCAGTAAAATACATTGAAGATAAAAAAGCTGAAGGAATTAATGTTACAGATAAACAATGTGATAATTTTAAAAAAGCTGTCTACAAACCATTAGAAACCTATACAGTTGCTCAAAACGAGATAACTGGAGGAACAGTTTCACCAAGTTATATTTCTCCAATACAAGGATTGCAAAGACTTCAAAAGATTATGGATGAATACGTTGGGGGTATCACTTCAAATTATATGACAAACGGAAATTTACTAAAAAAAGCTTTAGAACTTTTAACTTGGTTACAAGAGGATTTAGAGCACGTTGGTGCAGAAGATTATCATCAATTGATGCGGGCTTGGGAGTTGAAACATAGAGCTTTGACATCACAATGTGTTACTGAGCATACTTTGTTTAGGGAAGAAACTCGTTGGCCAGGTTATTATTATAGAGGAGATCATATGAAATTAGATGATGAAAATTGGCATTGTTTGACAGTTTCAAGAAGAGATCCTAAAACGGGAAAATTTACTCTAGAAAAAGTTCCAGTTTATCACATAGTGGATGAAAAAGAGAAAAAGAAGGCATCATAATTTATTTAAAGAACATTTATGGATCTTTTATCAAAGTCAGATGAAGAGATTTTTAATATCGGCAAACCTTTTTGGGAAAATTTAGTAAGAGCCTCAAATATGAAAGATTATGGAGGTTTTACTAAAGACTTTTCAACACAAATGTTGTTTGGAGCTAACGAAGTAGAGCTTGGCAAACAATGGGCAAACAACAAAATTATCACAAATTTAGAAGAAACTTACAAGCCATTTGGAACTTTAAGACGTGGTGAGCACATAACAGTACTAATCAAACAAACAAATAAGGAAATACCTGGGGAGTTTCTGGGGAGATTGGTACTTGGTGTTGAGGATGACGAGATTAAAATTTTTGGAGCAACAATTTACTAATTATAGTTTGACAATTTTTTTACTAGGTGTATTCAGTGACTTAGATGCATCTTTCAAATTTAAAAATTCTAAACATCATAACTAATAAAAAATCAACTTTTATTAAAACTGGAATTTTTTCAGCTATAGCTGCATGTTGGGGTGTTATCTTAGTTGGAACTTTTATTACTTTTAAATAAGTAATATTTTAAGTTTTTATATTTGATGGACGTTTTTTTACCTATAGCCCAAGTATTTATTAATCCTGTTGAAATACTTTTGCTAAGTGCAATTGTTGGTGTTCTTTCAGGCTTGTTTGGAGTAGGAGGTGGTTTTTTAATGACACCTTTTTTAATCTTTATGGGTGTTCCCCCAGCTTATGCGGTAGCAAATGAGGCTAACAATATCTTAGCAACTTCTGTATCTGGATCGACCACTCATTGGTTAAAAAATACTTTAGATTACAAAATGGGATTAATGATCGTAATTGGTGGAACAATTGGAACTGTATTAGGTATTTTCACTTTCACTTATTTTAAAGATATTGGAAAAATAGATACAGTAATTTCTTTAGCCTATATGTACATTCTTGCAATAATTGGAACTTTGATGTTGGTGGAAAGTTTGGGTGAAATTGATAAAGCCAAAAAAAATATAGTAGAGAAGAAAAAACTACATGTCCATTATTGGATCCATGGACTTCCTTTTAGGATGAGATTTCCTAAATCCAAATTATATGAAAGTATATTTACACCTATCGTAATTGGATTAATCGTTGGTTTTATAGCAGCTATCATGGGTATCGGCGGTGCATTTATTTTAGTGCCCGCAATGATTTACATTATCAAGATGCCAACGAAATTAGTGCCTGGAACTTCATTGTTTGTGACCATTTTTGTAAGTGTTATAGTTACATTTCTTCATTCAATTAATTACGGGTCAATTGATTTAATGCTAGTTTTAATGTTAGTTGTGGGATCGATAGTAGGAGTTCAAGTAGGTCAGAAGCTTGGAGAGCAGATTGACAGCTCTGGATTAAAGGCTTTGTTAGCAATTTTATTATTAATAGTTGGAATTGTCATAGCTTATGATACTTTTTTTGCTGAGGAGATTAAGAACGAAGTTACATCTGTAAGCTCACCAGATTTAAATTTCTTCTCAAAGTTTATTAAAGAGTTTTCAGAAGATATGCCATTCTTCTATGGATTATTTTCAATCTTATTTGCTGTTATTTTAGGAATAGGTGCTGCATTTATTAGAAGATCAATTTCAAATTTTAGAGCAAAATATTTTAAAAAGACAATTAAACAATCTAAATAAAAAATTTAATATATATCTCAAGCGAAAATATACTTACAATTCCTACAGTCAACATGGATGTAAATCCAACAACAAAAGGTTTGTAACCCATATTTCTAATATCTTTTAAATTTGTTGATAAGCCTATAGCTGCCATAGCCATAGTCAAAAAAATTTTAGAAGAAGCTTTAATTGTATTTATGAAATCGATCCAATTATTATCAGTTGAGAAAACTTCATCACCTACATTTCTTAAAATTATCATCCCAACAAACCCCAAAACAAAATATGGAAATATACTTAAAATAGAGTAACCCTTTTCTTTTGTTTGACCTCTATTATAAAGAAAAGCAAAAAGAGGGATCATAACTATTAAAAAAGTATTTCTTATAAGCTTTGTAACAGTTGCGATATTTAATGTTTCAGGACTATTGAACTGCTGATCATATATTAAACCTGCTGCAGCTACTTGTGAGGTTTCATGTATGGCAGTTCCTAAAAAAAGACCTGCAAATAATGAGTTCCCCTCAAAATAAAAATTCGCAAAGTAAGGGTAAAACAACATCGAGAGTATTCCGAATAAAGTGATGTTAGCAACTGCATAAGAAATTTCACTTTTATTAGCTTTTATCACTGGCGCAGTTGCCATTATGGCTGTGGTACCACAAACAGTGCTACCAATTGATATTAAGTATGCCATCTTTGTTGGTATTTGTAGTTTTTTAATTATTAGCTTTATTACAATTAAAACGCTGACAATACAAATCACTATCAATGGAATTGCTATTTTTCCAAATTCTAAAAATTCAAAAGGTTTTAATTGTATACCTAGACAAATTATTCCAAGTTTTAAAATATAGTCTCTACTAAAATCTAATCCTTTTTGAAAACTTTCTCGAATTCTAAAAAAATTTCCAAAAAAAATTCCTAGTAGAATAGCTATCATCGCTGTAGAGATTGGACTTTTGCTATATCCTAAAAGTTCAATACCAATAATATTATTAAAACCTTGAGAAAGAGAATAAAGAATAAATGCAAGTATTATACCTGGTATTAACACCAAGTAATCTTTAAATAACATTCTTATAAAGTGATTATGCGCTTCTATAAAGTTTAGTCATAACAAATTCTTTATGACCCAAAGCTTCTGCACAAGTTAGTCTTCCATTAGCAACTCTAAGAGTTGTCTCAATAAGTTTATCTCCCGCCTCTGATAAATTCATTTCTCTTGAAAGAATTTTCGATACATCGCAATCAATGTGTTCACCCATACTTTTTACAGTCAATGGATTAGCAGTTAATTTAACAACTGGCTCAATTGGATTTCCAACAATGTTACCTTGCCCAGTTGGAAACAAATGAATATTAAATCCTGCTGCTGCTTGTAGTGTTACGCACTCTGCTGCAGCTGAAGAAGTATCCATAAAGTATAATCCTTTACCTTTCTTTGGTTCTTCCGCTGGCTCTAAAACATCTATAAATTTACAATCACCAATTTTTTGAAAATTTCCAAATGCTTTTTCTTCAATAGTTGTCAAGCCTCCAGCAATGTTTCCAGCAGTTGGTTGACTCTCTGAGAGATCATCAGTTGCCTCTTTTAGTATAAAATCATTATATGAGCTCCAAGTTTTCATAAATTTATCTGAAGCTTCTTTTGTAGCACCTCTCGTTGCACAAACTTTTTCAGCTCCAGTTAGCTCTGAAGTTTCACCAAAACATAAATGAACACCAAGTGGTTCAAGTTTATCCATTAAGTTTCCAACTGTAGGATTTGATGCAAGACCTGATGTGGTATCTGATTCTCCACATTTTACTGAAATCCACAAATCACTTATTGGACATTCCTCTCTTTGTTTTTCTGAAGCCCACATAACAAACTCTTGTGCTTTTTTGGATGCTTTCATAACAGTTCCAATATCACCCGTTCGTTCAATGTGAAAACCCTCAACAGGCTTTCCAGTCTTTGCTATTCCATCTACAATTCTTTTAGTCCACTTTGGCTCAATACCGATTACAATCACAGCGGCAACATTTGGATTACTTCCAGTACCAATCATTGTTCTAAAATGCAGTTCTAAATCTGCTCCAAACTGCAATCGTCCATATGAATGTGGTAATGCGATTGTTCCTTTTATATTGTTAGCAACTGCTTCTGCACAAGCATTTGAAATATCATCAACCGGTAAAATAATTACGTGATTTCTAGTCCCAGCTCTTCCATTTTCTCTTTTGTAACCTAAAAAACTTTTTGGAATTTCCATCAATTTACCACTTTTTTGTTTTAACGTTATGAACATGTACATGTTCACCCTTTTTTATCGATTTAACAACTTTTCCTATGTCGTGACCATATTTTAAAATTGTGTCTCCCTCTTTTAAATCCGTCATAGCAATTTTATGACCCAATGGTATTTCATCCATTGATTGAATATCTGTTGAACTATCATCTTCCATAATCCAGCATTTACAGTCTTGTTTTGGTGTTATTTTTTCGATTACTACAACCCCTACATTATCCTTTTTATCGTGAATTATGATGTCAGTAGCCATTATATCGTGTCGATTTGTTTGTTTGAATTTTCAAAAATCTTATATATTAATCGCGACAATTAAGAAATAGTTTTATAAAAAATTATTACATTTGCTAGATTAGAAAGGTTCTATTAATGACGAAAATGACAACAGAAGAAGCTTTTGTAAAAGTTTTACAAATGCACGGCATAGAACATGCTTTTGGAATAATAGGTTCAGCATTCATGCCTATCTCTGATATTTTTCCTGATGCAGGTATTACTTTTTGGGATGTAGCTCATGAAACGAATGGTGGACTAATCGCTGATGGTTATACAAGATCTACAGGTAAAATGTCTATGGTCATTGCACAGAACGGGCCAGGCATCACTGGATTAGTAACCCCAATTAAAACTGCTTACTGGAACCATACACCATTATTATTAGTAACACCTCAGGCAGCAAATAAGACTATGGGTCAAGGAGGTTTTCAAGAAGTAGAGCAAATGAATTTATTTAAAGATATGGTTTGTTACCAAGAAGAGGTTAGAGACCCATCAAGAATGGCTGAAGTTTTAAATAGAGTAATTGAAAAAGCAATAAGAGGTTCAGCGCCTGCGCAAATTAATGTTCCAAGAGATTATTGGACACAAGTTATCGATATTGAATTACCACCAATAGTAAGATTAGAAAGACAAGGTGGAGGAGCAGAGGCAATAGATAAAGCTGCAAAACTTTTATCAAATGCGAAATTTCCAGTTATTTTATCTGGTGCAGGAGTTGTAATCGGTGGTGCAATTGAAGAAACAAAAAAACTTGCAGAAAAATTAGACTCTCCAGTTTGTTCTGGCTATCAACACAACGATAGTTTCCCAGGAAGCCATCCATTAGCTGTAGGACCTTTAGGATATAATGGGTCAAAAGCTGCAATGGAATTAATTTCAAAAGCAGATGTTGTTTTGGCTTTAGGAACAAGACTAAATCCATTTTCAACACTTCCAGGGTATGGCATAGATTATTGGCCAAAGAAAGCAAGCATAATTCAGGTTGATATCAATCCTGATAGAATTGGTTTAACTAAAAAAGTAACTGTTGGAATAAGCGGAGATGCAAAATTAGTTGCACAACAAATATTTGATAAGTTATCATCTAATGCAGGTGATACGGATAGACAAAAAAGAAAAGACTTAATTCATCAAACAAAATCTGCATGGTTACAAAAATTATCCAGTCTAGATCATGAAGATGATGATGAAGGAACAGTCTGGAACAAAGAAGCAAGAGAGAGAGATAAAGATAGAATGTCACCAAGACAAGCTTGGAGAGCAATTCAAGCTGGAATGCCAGAAGATGTAATTATCTCAAGCGATATTGGAAATAATTGTGCAATTGGAAATGCTTATCCAACTTTTGAAAAGCCAAGAAAATATTTAGCTCCAGGTTTATTTGGTCCTTGTGGTTACGGTTTTCCGTCAATACTTGGAGCAAAAATTGGATGCCCAGATACACCTGTGATTGGTTTTGCAGGAGATGGAGCATTTGGAATTAGTATGAATGAGATGAGTTCTTGTGCTCGTAAAGAATGGCCAGCAATTACTATGGTTATTTTTAGGAATTATCAATGGGGTGCAGAAAAAAGAAATACAACATTATGGTTTGACAACAACTTTGTAGGAACAGAACTAGATCCAGAATTAAGTTTTGCAAAAGTTGCTGACGCATGTGGTTTAAAAGGAGTTACTGTAAAAACTATGGAGGAAACTACGGCAGCAATTAAACAGTCTTGTGAAGATCAAAAGAAAGGCATCACTACATTTATTGAGGTAATACTTAATCAAGAATTAGGTGAACCATTTAGAAGAGATGCAATGAAAAAACCTTTAAGGGTGGCTGGTATTAAAAAAGAGGATATGAGACCGCAGAAAGTCTAAATAATTCTCAAAACTGATGATAAGGTATATTACAATCACTTTAATCAGTATTATAACTTCTTTGTATTGCTTTGAGTTTTATTTAATCTATTTAGAAAACTTACCTTCAAAAAAAAAAATTAAAATTTACCAAAATCAAACTGGTAAAAAGTTTGACACAAGAAATAAAATTGAGGTTTTTTTAGATTTAAAAAAAAAACACAGTAATTTAACAAGCACAATTGTTCCAAAATGGTATGCTATACATCAAAAAGTTGATTTGTTACCTTTATCTGGATTGTCAAATTCATTAACGCTTCATTGTAACGAGAATGGATATTATACCCTTTTTGAGAGTGACAGGTATGGTTTTAATAATCCAGATGACCAATGGGACAGTGATAATATTGAATTTTTTATAGTTGGTGATTCATTTGCAATGGGTGAATGTGTTAATAGACCTTATGATTTTGGATCAGTTTTAAGAACTCTTTCTAATAAAGCTTCTTTAAATCTTGGTTACTCAAGCAATGGTCCAAATATTCAATATGCTGTTATGAGAGAGTATTTAGATAAAAGAGTGAAAAATATATTATGGATGTATTATGAGGGAAATGATCTTCAAGACATGTTGGATACATTCAATAATTCAAAAATGATAAAAAATTACCTCAATGATTTAAAATTTTCCCAAAATCTAAAATTTAAACAAAATAAACTTGATGAGTTAAATGATATAAACATTAAAAAGCAATTAGATTATCATCAAGAGCGAGAAAGAAGAAAAACAAAATATCAAATATTAAGATTCATAAGATTAGATAAAACAAAAGATGCCTTAAAAAAGATAATCAAACCTGTGGAGGAGAAAACTTTTAATAAAAATGATTATTTAAAATTTAAAAATGTTTTAAATCTAAGTAAAATTTTAGCAAAAGAAAATGGATCAAAAATTCATTTTATCTATTTACCTTCCTATAAAAGACTAAAGGGGTCTAGTTCTAAGGAAGAAAATATTCAAAGAAAAAAAGTACTCTCGATTATTAAAGAACTTGATATTAGTTTAATCGATATCGAGGTCGAACTTTTATCCAAAAAAATCGAATATTCAAAAATATTTCCATTTGGAATGTATGGACATTATAATATTGATGGTTATAGAATTATTTCAAATATTATATATGAGAAGATCACAAATTAAAATTTCTAAAGAACTTTTTATAAATCAAGATTAGGCCAATTATTTTTCTTATTATATCTGTCAAGCTCTTTTTTAGTAATTGGTCTAAACAATATCCAGCCAATAACGATCACTAAAGCTAATAGTATTAATGTTTTCACTTCTTTTATCTTATTTTTACTTTAACTGATCCGAGTTTTTCAATTTTTCCTTGATAAATACCTTTGCCTATTGGAACTACTCCTACAGTTGATCCAGTAAATACATAGAAACTTTTATTTAAATGTTTTTTTTCTTTTCTTAACTTGTTCAAAACAAACTTTAACGAGTTCAATGGATTAATGAAAACTGCATTAGTATTACCATTAATATTTTGTTTTGTTTTTTTGTTTGAAATATTCGTATTTAAATTTCCAATATTAATTTTTTTGTATTTTTTCTTTTGACCTATCAAAAATTTTACATTCGCTCCAAAATCACTACACAAATCTCCAAATGAAGTTATTCCCTTTTTTCTTTGTCTGTACCCAACAATTTCAATACAAGGCGCCATATGAGAAATAAATTTAGAGATATTTCTCATCGTAATTATTCCTTTGGAATTAAAAAAAGATCTTTTAATTAAATAGCAAACCTCTAACTCAATACCAAAAGTAGTTTTACTAATTTTCACACTTCTACCACTTTTCAAAAAATTATCTTTATAAACAGATGCATAAAATGGCTCTTTCTCTTTTAATTTTTTCATCACTGGAATTCCAGTTCCTCCAGCTTTATATCCAATAATAGGTTTTTTAACTTTACTTTCACAAAGTACTCTAAATTTATTTGCTTCAGTTAGTTTCTTTGTAAATCTTTTAGGCAACGGCGCAATAATCCTATTATTAAGAAAGGCTTTTACCAATTTATTTGAAGTTCTTTCAATTAGTGTGTTCATATTTTTGAATTTTTTTTTATTTAATAAATAAACTATATTTTATGATCCAGAGTTTATCAAACTAAAACCAGCAATAAAGAAGACCATCAACCAAACCAAACCTTTTATTAAAAAAAAGGTAAATCCTCCATACAGAATATATTTACCCCATTTACTTTTTGACAAAAAATTTTTGAAATTAGCCATCATTGAAATAAATTTTGCTAATTTAATAACGACATTGGATCGAGTCTAGTTTGAAACCAATTTACCCTAAAATCTAGGTGAGGGCCTGTAGATCTTCCCGTAGATCCAACCGTGCCTATGATATCTCCTTGATTAATTTGATCACCAACTGATACCATCACATTCTCTAGATGAGAATAAATTGTTGAAATCCCGTGTCCATGATCCATTATAATTGTACCACCAGTATAATAAAGATCATCCTCGGCCATTGTCACAACCCCAGATGCTGATGATTTAATCATTGTTCCTTTTTTTGCTGCTATATCAATTCCATAGTGAGGCCACTTTGGTTTACCATTTAAAATTCTCTGGCTTCCATAAACACCACTGATAATCCCTTTTACAGGCATGATAAATTGATTCTTAAAAAAAGGTAAATCAGAATTGATTGCTCTAGCTTTCCCAATTTTATTATTTTCCTCTTTTATTCTTTTGTAAACCGACTCAGGTGGTGTAACTTTACTTTCCTCTAAGCCATCTATTCTCTGAATATTGTATTTTCTTTTAAGAACTTTTTTAATTATTTTTTCACTTTTTCCGTTTGTAATTTTAGTAATAGTTAAATCAAATTTTCTGTCTCTATCGATACCAAATGCAAAATAACCATCTTTAGAAACCTTTACCTCTTTTTTATCTATAATTATTTTAGCAGAAGGATCAGTTATTCCTATAATATAATGTCCCTGTGAAAATTTTCCTTTAAACTCAATAGCATTTAAATGAGTTGATATAAAAAAAATTATTAAAAAAAATATTTTTGGTATTATTTTGCAGTCCATCCGCCATCAACTAATAAAGAAGTTCCACTAATCATTGACGCTGCATCAGATGCAAGAAATACAGCTGCACTTGCCACATCTGAAAGTTCAGCAAATTTTCCCAAGGGAATGTTCCCCAAAACCTCTTTTTTAAACTTTTTACTTTTCAAAAATTTACTAGTCATTGGAGTAACAACAAAAGTTGGGCAAACAGTATTTACTCTGATGTTGTATTTAGCAAGATCAATCGACATTCCTTTTGTAAGTCCCTCTAAACCAAATTTAGTCATATTATATACACTTCTAATAGGACCACCAACGTGACCCATTTGAGAAGACATATTTACAATCGCACCGCCAATTTTTTTTCTATTTTTGGACTTAATCATTTTTAAAGCACATAATTGAGCAAGATTAAAAGTTGCCATCGTGTTTATCTTAACCAAATACTCCATATTTTTTGTTTTAACTTTGGTAAAATGTTCTGGAATATTATTGCCTGCATTGTTAATCAGTATGTCTATTTTTGACTGTTTATTTATTATCTCTTTAATTTGATTGTAATTTGTGATGTCACATACATAAGATTTACATTTAGATTTTATTTTTTTTATCTTTTTTGAAACCTCATCCAGATCTTTTTTTGTTCTACTTATGATGATCAAATTCGCACCAGCTTCAGCAAGCGCTATTGCACATGCTCTACCAATTCCTTTTCCAGCTCCAGTTACCACTGCAGTCTTATTCTTTAAATTGTAGTTTTTCAGATACATCATAAAAATAATATTTTAATATCAGTATAAATCAATTCAATAGCAACAATTAATATTGCTAATAATCCTGCCCAAGCAATCCATTTATATTTTTTTATCCAATTGGATATTAATGTTGCAGCAGTTGCCATTAGTATAATTGATAAAACAAGACCAAAAATTAATAAATAATAATGGTCTCCAGCTGCTCCAGCAACTCCTAAAACATTATCTAAACTCATGGTAAAATCTGCTAATAAGATTGTCCAAATAGCTTTTAGGAAACTTGAATTATCAATTTTAATGTCATTTTCATGATCTGAACCCTTAATGACATCAACATATAGTTTATAGACTATGTAGAGTAGAAGAAGACCACCAATTAATCTTAAACCTGTAATTTGTAATAAATAAGCAGTTAATAAAGTTAAAATTATCCGTAATACAACCGCTCCACCAATTCCCCAAAAAATTATTTTTTTTCTTTGCTCTAAAGGAAATTTTGATGCGACCATTCCAATTATGATCGCATTATCACCTGCTAAAACAAGATCGATCAAGATAATTTGTGTTAAAATTGTAATTTGTTCTGGAGAGATGAAATCAGCAAACATTAACTTTTAAGTATCATATCAGCACCTTTTTCTGCAATCATTATTGTCGGTGCATTTGTATTACCTGAAGTGATGTTTGGCATAATTGAAGCATCTATTACTCTTAAATTTTGGATACCTTTGACTCTAAGTTTTTCGTCAACAACTGCCATATTATCCTGTCCCATTTTACAAGTACCAACAGGATGAAAAATTGTTTGAGTAAAATCTGAACCAGCTTTGACTAATTCTTCATCGTCAGTTATATGAACTCCAGGTCTATATTCCTCTGGCTCATATTGTTTGAATGTTTCGGTTTCTAACATTATTTTTCTTACAATTTTTAATCCTTGTGCTGCAACTTTTCTATCATCATCAGTAGATAAATAGTTCATCTTTATTTTGGGATAAATTCGACTATCATTACTCACTATATTTATTTCTCCTCTACTTGTAGGTCTTACATTTGCAACAGTTGGAGTAATTCCCTCAAAATCATGCATCGGAGTTACACCTAATATATCTGTACTAACAGGAGATACATGGAATTGTAAATTAGGAGTAGCTCTTGAAGGATCACTTTTAACAAACCCACAAACCTGACTAGCTCCCATCGTGACAGGGCCACTTTGATAAAGCAAATATTCAAGTCCCATTAAAAATCTTCCAAATAAACTTTCAACTTTTCTATTTAGAGATTTTAAATTTTTGACTTTATAGACTGGTCTAAACATTAAGTGATCTTGTAAATTTTTACCAACCCCTTTTGAATCATGAACAATCTTTATACCTAAGTTTTTTAGTTTATTAACTTCTCCAATACCAGATACTTGTAAAATATGAGGAGATCCAATTGATCCTGCTGATAAAATTACTTCTTTATTGGCATTAACAGTATTAATTTTTTCTCCAGTAAAATAATTAACTCCTATAGCTTTCTTACCTTCGAAATTTATTTTTTGAACATGTGCTTTAGTTACGATTTTTAAATTAGATCTTTTTTTTATAGGATTTAAATATCCTTTAGCAGCACTGCATCTAAGTTTTAGTCCTGCTTTATTGAAGCTTGTTGTGAATTGAAAAAAACCTACACCAAAGTTATCTCCAGTATTAAAGTCATTTGTTTTAGGTATCCCATATTCTTCAGCTGCATTTTGAAATTCATCAAGTAACTTTAAGTTTATTTTTTTATTTGCTACAGTAATTGGACCACTGTCATTATGAAATTCACTTTTTCCTAATTCATTATTCTCTGATTTAAGAAAATAGGGCAAAACATTTTCCCAGCTCCAACCATTATTACCTAGTTGTCGCCATACATCATAATCTTCTTTTTGACCTCTAATCCATAAAAGTCCATTAATCGAGGAGCTTCCACCTAAAGTTTTCCCCCTAGGATATCTTATCGATCTATTATTCATTGTTTCATCAGGTTCAGTTTTAAAACACCAATCGACTTTTGGATTATGCATAGTTTTAAAATATCCAACTGGAATATGTATCCATGGGTAACTATCTCTACCACCAGCTTCAATTAACAAAACTTTATTCGACGGATTTGCAGAAAGTCTATTTGCAAGAACGCAACCAGCAGATCCTGCGCCAATAATAATGTAATCGAATTTTTCCATTAATAGTTGAATTGTTTTTAGTTTAAGTTATTTAAAAGCTTTTACACTCATATTAATCAATTGTCACTTGTATGAGCTTTGTTTTTCTGATTGTATATCAATGTTAAATTTAACTAACTAGAGGAATAATAATGAAAAAAATCATTTCAATGTTTTTTGCAACTATTTTAGTACTTGGATTTGCTTCTAGTGCTAATGCTGCAAAAACACTTAAATGTCAGACAGTTCTTAACACTAAAGCTGATGAAGTTAAGATGTTAAAGGACTTTACTGACACAGTAACAGAACTAACATCCGGCTCGTTAAAATTTGAAATTTTACCAGCAGGTGCAGTTGTGGGAGTTAAAGAAACTCTTGATGCTGTTGACAAAGGTTTGATCGATTGTGGCTTCGCATGGACTCACTATTGGTCAGGTGATCACCCTGCTGCTATGTTATTTGGTTCGCCAGTAGCTGGTGGTGGAGTTGGTATCGACAACTTAGCGTTTCTATCATGGTTTCAATATGGTGGTGGTAAAGAATTATACGACCAACTTTGGAAAGAAATGGGAAGAGATATTAAAGGATTTATGCTTCAACCAGTGGGTCCAGAGGCTTTAGGTTGGTTTCCAAAACCAATTAAAGATATGGCTGACTTTAGAAAATATAAGTTCAGAACTCCTCCAGGAATTCCAGGACAAACATACAAAGACATTGGTATAGCATCTGTTGCAATGGGTGGTGGAGATATTCTACCAGCTCTTGAGGCAGGAACTATTGATGCTGCTGAGTGGTGTTGTCCTAAACCTGACTTAACATTTGGTTTCCAAAAAGTATTAAAGCACTATTATCTACAAGGTTTACACCAAGTAGTAGTAAATGCTGACTTTTACATAACTGGAAAAACTTATAATGCTATGAGTGCTCATGAGAAAAAGTCTCTTGAAGTTGCAGCTAATGCTTCATTAGCTAAATCTTTAAGTTACAGAATCTATGAAAATGGAAAAGCATTACAAGAACTTACTACTAAACATGGGGTAAAATTAGAAGATACTCCATCAGACTACTTTACAGAGTACATGGCAGCTGCAAAAGCTACATTGAATAAAAACGCAGAGAAGAACAAATTCTTCAATGAAGTTTATACTTCAATGAAAAACTTTGCTGATGTTGCTGTTCCTTTCTGGAGCGGTGCTCAAATGTCTAATGCGAAGCTAGGAATGGCTCACGCTGCAACATTAAAGTAATCAGTAATTAATCTTGATTTTTTAGAGCGGACTTTTACAGTCCGCTCTAATTTTTTTAACTAGAATTTTATGGCAGAAGAACCTGGTAAACTAGATATCTCAGATGAAATGATTGCCGAAAGGCGAGGTGGATCAGGAAAAATGCCAACTGATATGCCATCATGGATGGCTAAATCTATTATTAATATTGATAAATTTAGTAAGTGGATTGGTAATATTGTTTGTTGGATATTGATGCCACTAATTTTTGCAATGACTTATGAAGTTCTTGCAAGAAAGTTATTTTTAGCACCTACAATATGGGCTTACGATATAAGCCGTTTTCTTTACGGGGCGTTGTTCATGTTAGGAGCTGGTTACGCGCTTTCTCGAGGAGTACATATTAGAGCTGATTTTTTATATAGAAATTTTAAAACAAAAACTCAAGGTCTAATAGATTTTTGGCTATACTTACTATTTTATTTTCCTGGTCTTTTGGTTTTTCTTTATATGACAATTGGGTTTGTAGAGGAATCAATTAGAAGAGGTGAAAGAGGCATGGATACCACATGGATGCCTTTCATGTGGCCTATAAAAACTTGTTTATTAGTTGGAATTATTTTTTTACTTATTCAAGGTTTTTCAGAATTACTTAAAAGTTACTGGGCAGCTAAAAAAGGTGAGTGGCCAGGAGAGGATAACAAAAAATGATAGCAGAGTTAATTGATCCAGCAATTCTAGGTTTTATTCTCGTTGGTGTAATGCTTTTTGCAATTTTTGTAGGATTTCCAATTTCATTCACTTTGATATTTTTAGGATTTGTTTTTGGATATCTTGGTTTTGGAAAATTAGTTTTTTATTTGATGACACTTCAATTTTCCATGGTAATGACTGAGCAAACCCTTGCCGCAGTGCCGCTCTTTGTGTTCATGGGGATAATGATGGAACAAGCTGGATTAATGGAAAGATTATTTTCAGCTTTTCAGTTAATGTTAGCAAAAGTTAAGGGTTCGCTATATTACGCAGTTCTGTTTGTTTCAGTAATTTTTGCTGCAGCCACAGGTATTGTAGGTGCATCAGTAACTATTCTTGGCATCATGGCTGCTAAATCTATGAATAGATCAGGCTATGACGTCAAGCTAGCTGCAGGTACGATCACTGCAGGTGGAACTCTGGGTATTTTAATTCCTCCAAGCATTATGCTTGTTGTTATGGGCCCTATAATGGAAATCCCAGTAATAGATTTATTTGCTGCTGCAATATTACCAGGAATACTCCTTGCAAGTTTATATGCAGCTTACACAACAATAAGATGCATGATTAATCCTAAGTTAGGACCAGTATTACCTGATGATATGAGAGCTGCCAGCATGAAAGAAGTTTGGGTTGAGTTTTTCCTAGGCCTGGTTCCTCCTGCGGCCTTAGTTTTTGCGGCTTTGGGGAGTATATTATTTGGATTTGCAACTCCAACTGAAGCAGCAGGATGTGGTGCTATGGGAGCATTACTTCTCTCTTTAGCTTATAAAAAATTATCACTGTCTAAATTACAAGAAGCTTTGGTAAAAACTTTAGAGATAACAGCTTTAATTATGGTTTTAGTTGCAGCTTCAAATTTCTTTGGCGCGGTTTTTGCAAGACTAGGAACACCAACTTTGTTAACTGAATTTTTATTAGGACTAGAAATGAACAAGTATTTAATTCTAGCAATGATAATGGTTATGATCTTTTTATTAGGCTGGCCATTAGAATGGGTTCCTATTGTAATGATAATAGTGCCAATTATATTGCCATTAGTAGAAGCATTAGGATTTAATTTAACTTGGTTTGCAATATTAGTTGCAGTGAATCTGCAAACCGCCTGGCTTTCTCCACCAGTAGCTTTATCTGCATATTTTTTAAAAGGAGTTGTTCCAGAATGGGATCTTAAAGACATCTATTATGGAATGATGCAATTTATGGTCTTACAAGTCATCGGTTTAGTATTAATTATAATATTTCCTAAAATTGCTCTTTGGTTACCAACTCTCTTATATGGACAGTAGAAACTTTAAGTTTTATATTGTCTGAGTGAGTCCTCAAAATTTAAAAAAAAACCTTACTAATTGGGATTTAGTTTCAGTTAATCCAAATGATAAAAATTGGGATTGGAAAGTTTTATTTTGTTTTTGGGGAGTAAATATTCAAAGTGTAATTGGTTTTTCGTTAATCACCTCTTTATATATAATTTATAACCTTAATACCTTTGTTGTATTTTTTGGAACGATATTAGGAACATTACTAGTTTATCTTTTTTCAAATTGGATAGGAAAACCATCTCTAAAACACGGACTGCCTTTTGTTGTCCTATTACGATCCTCAATGGGAGTAATTGGCGCAAAATACTTTGGTTTAATAAGATTTTTGGTTGGTGTTTTTTTATTTGGCATTCAAACATATTTTTTATCAAAAGCATTTAGTTATTTAATAAGAATAGCAATTTTTTCTGTGGATCCCGCAATACTTGATAAACAAATATTTC
>CACGHT010000007.1 GCA_902572925.1 uncultured Pelagibacteraceae bacterium
GTTTAAAACATCATTTGTATCCTTTGGAAGAACTACACCAAGAGGCTTGATTTGATAAACTGATGCATCTGTACTGTATCGCCCTCGAGAGAACTCATCAAATAAAGTTTTCCCATCAACTTTATTACTGATCTCTTTTCCTATTTTTTGTATTTGATCTGAACTAAACCGCATAAAACTTAATTAAAGGTTTATTTATTTTTGTAAACTAGTTTACCGAACTTTTTTAACGCGGTTTCTGAAATTTCTAATCCTAAACCTGGATTTTCATTTAGATGTATCCAACCATTACTCATTTTATGGTGATTTTCAAATAATTGAGCTTGTAGAGGATCTCTTTCATCATCAAATGACTCGACTATTCTTCCTGATGGTGAAGACGCAACTAAAGGAGCATGGATATAACAATCATGATGTGGTGCTATATCCAAATGATTTAATTCACATAAAGCAGATAGTTTTTTACCATTAGTAAAACCACCAAACATTGTGCAATCAAATTGTAAAATTTGAATTGCATTTTCCTCCACCAAAGATCTACATCCATAAATCGTAATTTCACTTTCTCCACCTGATAAAGGAATTTTTGTTTGTTGTGATAAAAGTTTTAAATTTCTTCTATCATCTTCCCATCTCACAGGCTCTTCTATCCAAGTTGGATTAAATCTCTCAAATTCTTTCACTCCCTCAATAGCCGTTTTTAGGTCCCATGCTCTATTAACATCAATCATTAGATCTTTATTGTCACCAATTTCTTGTCGAATTATTTCTAATCTTTTGGCATCTTCTTTTATACTTAATCCACCTACTTTAACTTTAAAGCTTTGATGGCCAATTTTTATTAATTTTTGTAATTCGTCTCTAAGTTCTTTTTCATTTTTACCGTCTCTGTAATAAGCACAAGTTACATATACAGGGATTTTATTTCTGTAACCTCCAAACAACTTATATAGTGGAATTTTAGAGGCTTTACCTACCAAATCCCAGCATGCAATATCTAAAGCAGCAGAAATTCTAATCAAAGCTTCTCTACTCCAACCTTTTTCATTGCTTTGGCGTGTATCTGTTAATTTAAAAATTTTTTCATACAATTTCTCTGGACAAAAAGGATCTTCCCCAACTATTAAATCTTGTAAACCATTAGAGAAAGGCTTGATAATTGGTTTGATATCTGTGTAACTTGTCGCGAGACCAAAACCAGAATTACCATCTTTAGTTTTAATCTTAATCAATAATTCATTTGCTGTCGGAACTACGAAATGACTTACCCAGTGAGGATTAACCTCATCAGGGTTATTTAAAACATAAACTTCCAAGGTCTCGATTGAATTACTACCATTTGTCATACATTATAAGTTTGATTATATAATTTCTTTAGCATATACAGCAGAATGGCAATTTCAAACAATATAAGACCAGGTCGACATTTTTTACAAATACCAGGTCCAACTAACGTTCCTGACAGAGTTTTAAGAGCAATGGATTATCCAACAATAGACCATAGAGGTCCAGATTTTGCAGAACTTGGTTTAAGAGTTTTAGATAGAATAAAGTTAATTTTTAAAACTTCAGAACCTGTAATAATATTTCCTGCTTCGGGCACAGGTGCTTGGGAAGCTGCAATCGTAAATACTTTAAGTGCAGGTGATAAAATTTTAATGTTTGAAACAGGACACTTTTCTACACTTTGGTATGATATTGCAGAAAAATTTAAATTAGAGATTGACTTTGTTAAAGGTGATTGGAGAACAGGTGTTGACCCAAATATTGTTGAGCAAAAATTGAAGGAAGATAAAGAGAAAAAAATTAAAGCAGTCTGTGCAGTTCATAACGAAACATCTACAGGAGTTACAAGTAGAATTGGAAAAATTAGAAAAGCGATGGACAACGCAGAACATCCTGCATTACTATTTGTTGACACAATTTCCTCACTTGGATCTATAGATTATAGACACGAAGAATGGAAAGTTGATGTTACAGTTGGTGGATCTCAAAAAGGATTATTATTACCTCCAGGACTTTCATTTAATGCAATAAGTTCAAAAGCGTTAAAAGCTTATGAAGTTTCTGATTTACCAAAATCATATTGGGATTGGAAACCAATGCTAGAAAATAATAAAAAAGGTTATTTTCCATATACACCAGCAACAAATTTATTGTATGGATTAGATGAAGCAATTAACATGTTGACTGAAGAAGGTTTAGAAAATGTATTTACTAGACATAAAAGATTTGCAGAAGCTACTAGAGTTGCTGTAAAAGCTTGGGGTTTAGAAATACTTTGTAAAAATCCAGAAGAATATTCAGATTCGCTAACAGCAGTAATGGTTCCAGATGGACATGATGCGGACTCATTAAGAAAAATAATTTTAGATCATTACAACATGTCTCTAGGAACAGGTTTAGCAAAAGTTGCAGGTAAAATTTTTAGAATCGGACATTTAGGAGATTTTAACGAATTGATGTTAGCTGGAACTTTAGCTGGTGTTGAAATGGGATTAATGAAATCCAAAATTCCTTATAAAAAAGGTGGAATACTTAAAGCACTTGACTATCTTTGTTAACTTTCAAAAGATTTATTAATAAAATAATTTTTAAGCCAATTTTTCAATAGTAATAGAACTTGACGTTATTTTTCCAAAAGATATAAATCACTCTGTTTTGGTTTAGGGCGGTTAGCTCAGTTGGTAGAGCATCTCGTTTACACCGAGGGGGTCAAAGGTTCGAGTCCTTTACTGCCCACCAAAAGAATCAAAAGTGGGGGTGTAGCTCAGTTGGTTAGAGCGATCGCCTGTCACGCGATAGGTCGAGGGTTCGAGTCCCTTCACTCCCGCCACTTTGCAAGTTTACTACTGATAATCACTATCAAATACGCTGTATATTTTGAATAATGTGACCTAACACCACTTCATCTAGCTATAAAAAATGATATATATTCCTCATGACTGCGGAATTTTTAAAGGATTATTTACCTATAATATTGTTTCTAATTATTGCATTAGGATTGAGCTGTGCATTTATAGTAATTAATTTTATTCTATCTCCAAAAAATCCAGATCCAGAAAAATTATCAGCTTATGAATGTGGATTTGAACCATTTCAAGACTCCAGAATGGAATTTGATGTTCGTTTTTATCTGGTTGCTATACTTTTTATAATTTTTGATCTTGAAATAGCATTTTTATTTCCGTGGGCAATTTCTTTAGGAAATATTGGAATTTTAGGTTTTACCTCAATGATGATTTTTTTATTCATACTTACTATTGGATTTATTTATGAATGGAAAAAAGGCGCTTTAGACTGGGAATAAAATTTTTTTTAAATGAATAATAAGATAGATCAAGTTCCGGAAGAGTTTAAACAACTTGCTGAAGATTTTAGTAAGAATGGTTTTATTACTACATCATTAGATAATTTAATAAACTGGTCAAGGTCAGGATCATTACACTGGATGACTTTTGGCCTTGCTTGTTGTGCAGTTGAAATGATGCAAACTGCAATGCCCAGATATGATTTAGAAAGATTTGGTGCTGCACCTCGTGGGTCACCAAGACAATCTGATGTAATGATTGTTGCTGGCACTTTAACTAACAAAATGGCACCAGCTCTTAGAAAAGTCTACGATCAAATGCCTGAACCAAGATATGTTATATCAATGGGAAGTTGTGCTAATGGAGGTGGATATTATCACTACTCTTATTCTGTTGTAAGAGGTTGTGATCGTATTGTTCCAGTTGACATTTATGTTCCTGGATGTCCTCCTTCTGCAGAGGCTTTATTATATGGAATTATGCAATTACAAAAAAAAATAAGAAATAAAGGATCCATTAGTAGATAATATGAATAACTTAATTGATTTAGAAAAAAAGATTAATTCAGAACTCGGCACCAAAATTAATACTTCTGAAATCAAACATAATCAAATTTATCTTGAGATAGATAGTGAAGATTTAATTGATGTAGTTTTATTTGTTAAAACTAATAAAGATACAAAATTTAGACAACTTATAGATATTACAGTTGTTGATTATCCTGAAAGGTCCAAAAGATTTAAAATCGTATATTTATTTTTAAGTCATGAGTTTAATCAGAGAATGATCTTAAGTTACGATATAAGTGAAAATGAAGTTATTGCATCATTAACACCAATTTTTCCATCTGCTAACTGGATGGAAAGAGAAGTTTTTGACATGTATGGAGTGAGTTTCAAAGATCATCCTGACTTAAGAAGAATTTTAACAGATTATGGTTTTGAGGGTCATCCATTAAGAAAAGATTTTCCTTTAACTGGTCATACCGAAGTTAGATACAGCGAGGATCAAAAAAAAGTAGTTAATGAACCTGTAAAACTGGAACAAAATTATAGAAACTTTGATTATGAAAGTCCGTGGGAAGGCACAAAATATATTAAAGAATTAACTGATAGTAATGACAAAAAAAATTAAAAACCTAAACTTAAACTTTGGGCCTCAACATCCAGCAGCTCATGGAGTTCTTAGACTTATATTAGAATTAGATGGTGAAGTTGTTGAAAAAGCAGATCCACATATTGGCTTACTACATCGTGGTACTGAAAAATTAATAGAAAATAAAACTTATATGCAAGCAGTTCCATATTTTGATCGATTAGATTATGTAGCTCCGATGAACCAGGAACATGCTTTTGCTTTGGCTGTTGAAAAAATTTTAGATATTGATGTTCCAATTAGAGCTCAATTTATAAGAGTGATGTTTTGTGAAATTGGAAGAATTTTAAGTCATATTTTAAATGTTACAACACAAGCATTAGATGTTGGAGCTTTGACACCATCTTTATGGGGTTTTGAAGAAAGAGAGACTTTAATGACTTTTTATGAAAGAGCATCTGGATCAAGATTACATGCAAATTATTTTAGAGCAGGTGGTGTGCATCAAGATTTACCAGCAGGTTTAGAGACAGATATTTCAAAATTCTGTGAAACTTTTCCAAAAATAATTAATGATTTAGAAAACTTATTGACTGACAATAGAATATTCAAACAAAGAAATGTTGATATTGGTATTGTTACAAAAGAAGACGCCCTCGATTACTCTTTTAGTGGTGTTATGATTAGAGGATCTGGTGTTCCATGGGATCTAAGGAAATCACAACCATACGATTGTTATAACCAACTAGAATTTAAAATTCCTGTAGGAAAAAATGGAGATTGTTACGATAGATATTTGTGCAGGATTGAAGAAATGAAAGAAAGTGTCAAAATAATTAAACAATGTTTATCAAAAATGGAAAAAGGTCCAATCAAAACTTTTGATGGAAAAATAACACCTCCATCAAAAAAAGATATCAAACAATCGATGGAAGCTTTGATACATCACTTTAAACTATTTACTGAAGGATATCGTGTGCCTGAAGATGAAATTTATACAGCAGTTGAAGCACCTAAAGGAGAAT
The DNA here is from genome assembly GCA_902572925.1 of uncultured Pelagibacteraceae bacterium. GTDB lineage: Bacteria > Pseudomonadota > Alphaproteobacteria > Pelagibacterales > Pelagibacteraceae > Pelagibacter. The sequence continues at coordinate 5,432 of CACGHT010000007.1, forward strand.
TTGGAGTTTATTTAATTTCAGATGGATCAAGCAAACCTTATAAGTGTAAAATTCGAGCACCTGGATTTTCACATTTACAATCAATGGATTATTTAATTAAAGGACATATGTTGGCTGATGTTCCTGCAGTGCTCGGTTCTCTAGATATAGTTTTTGGTGAGGTTGATAGATGAGTTTAAAGAGACCAGCCAAAGATCAACCAGATAGTTTTGAATTTAATTCATCTTCTTTAGAGGCAGCAAATAAAATTATTTCAAAATATCCTAAAGGAAAACAACAAAGTGCCGTCATGGCGTTGTTATATATAGCTCAAAAACAAAATGATAATTGGATACCTTTAGTTGCAATGAAATATATAGCGAAACTTCTAGATATGCCTTACATAAAAGTTTATGAAGTAGCGACTTTTTATAGTATGTTCAACTTATCACCAGTTGGAAAATATTTCATTCAAGTTTGTACTACAACACCTTGTATGATAAGGGGAGCTGGTAAATTAGTTGAGGCCTGCAAAGAAAAAATATCTGAAAATGAATCTGAATTATTACCAGGTAAAAATTGTTCATGGATGGAAGTAGAGTGTTTAGGTGCATGTGTTACTGCTCCAATGATGCAAATTAATGATGATTATTATGAAGATTTAGACAAAGAAAAAACTTTAGAAATTTTAGATAAAATTTTAAAAGATGAAAAACCTAAACCAGGTTCATACAGGGGACGTATAAACAATGAACCAGAAAATGGAAGAAAAACATTAATGGAATTAAAAAATGCTTAAAGATCAAGATAGAATTTTTAAAAATTTATATAACGATTTGGGTTCAGATTTAACTTCAGCTCAAAAAAGAGGTGATTGGGTAAATACAAAAGAAATTACTGAAAAAGGTAGAGATTGGATCATAAATGAAATCAAAGACTCTCAATTAAGAGGAAGAGGAGGGGCAGGTTTTCCTACAGGTCTAAAATGGTCATTTGCACCTAAAGAGGTTGGATCTAGACCTCACTACCTTGTTATTAATGGTGATGAGTCAGAGCCAGGTACGTGTAAAGATAGAGACATCTTAAGGTTTGAACCACATAAACTCATTGAGGGTTGTTTAATAGCTTCATATGCAATTCAAGCACATGTTTGTTATATTTATATAAGAGGTGAATATTTTGTTGATGGACAAAAGCTTCAAGCTGCAATTGACGAAGCTTATGAAAAAAAATTAATAGGAAAAAATGCAGCTGGAACGGGATGGGATTTAGATATTTATATACATTATGGTGCAGGAGCTTATATATGTGGAGAGGAGACAGCATTACTTGAGAGCATTGAAGGTAACAAAGGTCAACCAAGATTAAAACCACCTTTCCCAGCATTAATTGGTTTGTATGGATGTCCAACAATAATTAACAATGTTGAGACCATAGCTGTTGTTCCAACAATTCTAAGAAGAAGTGGTAAATGGTTTGCTTCTTTAGGTAGAGAAAAAAATACTGGAACTAAAATATTTTGTATTTCTGGAAATGTAAATAATCCATGTAATGTTGAAGAGGAAATGAACATACCTTTGAAAGAATTAATAGAAGTTCATGCAGGAGGTGTAATAGGCGGTTGGGACAATCTACAAGCTGTAATACCTGGAGGATCTTCAATGCCACTTATTCCAAAAGAAAAGTGTGAAACACTAACTATGGATTTTGACTCATTAGTTGCTGAAAAAAGCGGGTTAGGCACAGCAGGAGTGGTCGTGATAAATAAAGATCAAGACATTATTAAATGTATGGCAAGAATTGCTAGATTTTATAAGCATGAAAGCTGTGGTCAATGTACGCCTTGCAGAGAAGGTTCAGGGTGGATGTGGAGAATGCTTGAGAGAATGGCGAAAGGTGAGGCTTCAAAAGATGAAATTGAAATGCTAGGTGATGTAACTAAACAAATTGAAGGTCACACAATATGTGCATTTGGTGAGGGATCATCTTGGCCTGTTCAAGGTTTGTTAAGACATTTTAAAGATGAAATAAAAAAAAGAAATAATTTTGATCCAATTGTAAAAGAAACCCAAAATATTCCTTACTTGGTAGATCAACACTTGTTAGATAAGAATGCTTAAATTAAAAGTAAACGATATAGAAGTTGAAGTCGAGGAGGGTTTGACTGTTCTACAAGCTTGTGAAAAAGCTGGAGTCGAAATTCCAAGATTTTGCTATCATGAAAAATTATCAATTGCTGGAAATTGCAGAATGTGTCTTGTTGAGATGGAAAAATCTCCAAAACCTATAGCCTCTTGTGCAATGCCTGCTGCTGAGGGTATGATTATAAAAACAAATACTCCCAAAATAGAAAAATCCAGAAAGGGCGTAATGGAATTTTTATTAGCAAATCATCCTTTGGATTGTCCTGTTTGTGACCAAGGTGGTGAATGTGACCTTCAAGATCAGTCAATGTTTTATGGAATTGATAAATCTAGATTCAAAGAGAATAAAAGAGCAGTTCCTGATAAAAACATGGGTCCACTTATTAAGACCCAAATGACAAGATGTATTCATTGTACTAGATGCATTAGATTTGCAACAGAAATTGCTGGTGTGCCTGAATTAGGTGCAATAGGTAGAGGTGAAGATATGCAAATCACAACATACTTAGAAAAATCAATACAGTCAGAATTATCAGGTAATGTTATAGATCTTTGCCCTGTAGGAGCCCTTACGTCTAAACCTTATGTATTTGAAGCCAGACCCTGGGAGTTAAAAAAAACAGAAACTATTGATGTAATGGATGCTGTTGGATCAAATATTAGAGTAGACACATATGATTGGGAGGTAAAAAGAGTACTACCAGTAATCAATGAGGATATAAATGAAGAATGGATATCAGATAAAACAAGATATGCTTGCGACGGTCTATTAAGTCAAAGATTAGATACGCCATATATAAAATATAACAATAAATTTGAAAAAGCTTCATGGGATGAAGTTTTTAAAATTATAAAATCAAAAATACAAAATACTGATAAAGATAAAATAGCTGGATTTGTGGGTGATCTGATAAATATGGAGGCTAGCTACATATTTAAGGAATTCTTAGAGAGAACTATAGATACAAAAAATTATGAGTCTAGATCATCTAATATGTTTATAGATAGCTCTAGAAGAGAAAATTATTTATTCAATTCAACAATTAATGGTATTGAGGAGTCAGATTTAATTCTGTTAATTGGAACTAATCCAAGATTTGAAGCTACAATGTTAAATGCAAGAATTCGAAAGGCTTATCTTAAAAATAAAGTTAAAATTGTTTCTTTAAATGATTTAGGTGATCTAACCTATCCTTATAAAAGCCTTGATGGAAAAACTCAAACAATTAAAGATATTTTTGAAAATAAAAATGAACTTACAAAAGAAGTTATTGAAGCTCAAAAACCAATGATTATTTTTGGAGAGTCATTTCTAAAATCTAAGTCAGCTAAATTTTTATTTAGTTCTTTTAAAAATTTTCTGTTGAGTAACAATAAATTTACAGATGATTGGAGTCCTCTAAACTTTTTACCTTCCGATGCAGCTACAGTTGGAAGTTTAGATCTTGATATAATTGATAAAAAAAATGAATTATTAGAGAGTCTGAATGAACATAAATTTGATTTAGTTTTTTTAATGGGTCAAGATAATTTAAAATTTAATAAAAAAAATGAGTTTATAATATATGTAGGAAGCCATGGTGATAATGGTGCGGAGCTTGCAGATATTATATTACCAGGAGCAGCTTACACAGAGCAATCAGGTCATTACACCAATTTAGAAGGCAAAGTACAAAAAGCTTACAAGGCATCATATCCACCAGGAGATGCTAAAGAAGATTGGGAAATTATAAATAATCTTGCCGAATTTATGAATAATAGAAAACTTTTTAATGATAGAGATGAATTAGAGAGTAGTATGTTTAACTATATAAATTTAAAAAAAGAAAAACAAGAAAGCCCCTCTAACAGCAAAGTAGACTTAAGTGACTTTGAGGACGAAATCCTCAAAATAACATACAAGGACTATTACTTTTCAAATGTAATTGCACGATCATCAAAAACAATGTTGAATTGTAATAATTCTAAATTAGAAGTTAAACGAACTGGCACCGAAGGGTAAATAATGGAATATGTAAATTTAGTTTTTGAAGAAGTCTACAAAATCCTTTTTCTTCTTGTCCCAGTTTTAGTTTCAGTTGCAATGATTGTTTGGTTAGATAGAAGAGTTTGGGCTTTTGTTCAAAAAAGACAGGGTCCTAATGTTGTTGGTCCTTTTGGTTTATTACAATCATTAGCTGATGCATTAAAATATATTTTTAAAGAGATCATAATTCCAGCAAGTTCTAATAAGATTATTTTTATTTTAGCTCCTATTATTACAATGACTTTAGCTTTAATAGCATGGGCAGTCATACCTTTTGGAGAAGATCAGGTTTTAGCCAATATAAATGTTGGGATACTCTATATTTTTGCTGTCTCATCTCTTGGGGTTTATGGAATTATCATGGGAGGCTGGGCATCAAATTCCAAATATCCTTTTTTAGGTTCAATAAGATCTGCTGCGCAAATGGTTTCTTATGAAGTCTCAATTGGTATAATCATTATCAATGTTCTTTTGTGTGTAGGATCATTGAATTTAAGTGATATCGTTTTAGCTCAACAAAACATCTGGTTTGTAATTCCGTTATTTCCAATGTTTGTAATATTTTTTATATCCGCTTTAGCAGAAACAAATCGACCTCCTTTTGATTTACCTGAGGCAGAAGCAGAATTAGTTGCTGGGTATCAAACTGAATATTCTGGTATGATGTATGCAATGTTCTGGTTAGGTGAGTACGCAAATATTTTATTAATGTGTGCTTTAGGATCGATTTTATTCTTAGGAGGCTGGCTTTCGCCTATTGATTTATATCCATTTAATTTGATTCCGGGAACTATTTGGTTAATTTTAAAGATATTACTTTTATTTGTTTTATTTGCATTAGTTAAAGCAGTTGTGCCAAGATATAGATATGATCAATTAATGAGATTGGGTTGGAAAATATTTCTTCCCTTGTCTCTAACTTATGTTGTTTTGACTGCGAGTTATTTATTTTATTTTAACCTTTTACCTACAATCTAGATGAAAATTACAAGATTTTTTAAAACAATATTTATGGTTGATTTTATAACTGGGTTATTAATCGCCATTAGAGAAATGTTTAAAACAAAAAAAACAATTAACTATCCTTTTGAGAAAGGAAAAATTAGTCCAAGATTTAGAGGAGAGCATGCACTTAGAAGATATCCAAATGGCGAAGAACGATGTATCGCATGTAAACTATGTGAAGCTGTGTGTCCAGCACAAGCAATTACGATTGAGTCAGCTGAAAGATCTGATGGAAGTAGAAAAACTACCCGTTACGATATAGATATGATGAAATGTATTTATTGCGGTCTATGTGAGGAGTCATGCCCTGTAGATGCAATAGTGCAAGGTCCAAATTTTGAATTTTCAACAGAGACAAGAGAAGAGCTCTATTATACTAAAGAAAAACTACTAGACAATGGTGATAGGTGGGAAAATATTTTAGCGGCGAATATAAAATCAGACAATCCTTATAGGTAAACTTATGGTAGCTCATGCAATATTCTTTTACGTTTTTTCGATTATTGCAATTATTTCAGCCATCATGGTTACGGTCTCGAAAAATACCGTACACTCAGTTTTTTTTTTAATATTAGATTTTATCAGTATTTCATGTCTCTTTATTATGATTGGTGCAGAGTTTTTAGGAATGATAATGCTAATTGTATATGTTGGTGCAGTAGCTGTTTTGTTTTTATTCGTTGTAATGATGTTAAATGTAGCTCAACAAAAAAATCAATGGTTTAATTCTGAGTTAACTCCTTCTAGTCACATTCCAGTCGGTTTAATTATAAGCACGATTATTTTTTTTGAATTGATTATTGTTGTAGGTGGTTGGAAATATAAACCTGAATTATCTAATCCAAATACTACTCAAATTTCTAATGAAGTAAGCAATACACACTCATTAGGTCAGGTTTTGTATACTGATTATATTCATATTTTTCAAATTAGTGGAATGATATTATTAATTGCAATGATTGGCGCAATTGTTCTTACTTTTAGACGAAGAGAGGGAGTAAAAACACAGAGTTATTTGAAACAAATTTCAAGAGAAAAGTCTGAAGGTATTGAAGTTTTAGAGGTTCCGTCAAATAAAGGAGTTAAGATAGATGACTGACATAGGTTTAGGGCATTATCTTACTTTAGGAGCAGTTATCTTTAGTATTGGTGTTATTGGTATCTTTCTTAATAGAAAGAATATTATCGTGATTTTGATGAGTATTGAGCTGATATTATTAGCTGTTAACATTAATTTAGTATCTTTTTCTATTTATCTTGGCGATTTAACCGGTCAAGTTTTTACATTATTTATTTTGACTGTAGCTGCTGCTGAGGCTGCAATTGGTCTTGCCATAATAGTAGTTTATTACCGAAATGCTGGAACTATAAGGGTTGAAGAGATAGATAAATTAAAAGGATAAAATGGAAATTTCAATTATAGCATTACCATTAATTGCTTCAATTATATCTGGATTTTTTGGAAAGTTTATTGGCGACAGAAATTCTGAAATAGTAACAAGTTTATTAGTATCAATTTCAGCTTTTCTTTCAGCTATCGTATTCTATGAGGTAATTTTTAATCAATACGAGGAAAATATTAAAATCGCTACTTGGATTAACTCTGGATCACTAGAGGTAAACTGGTCAATGAAAATTGATGCGTTATCATCAGTAATGTTAGTAGTAGTAACTTTTGTTTCTGCATTAGTTCATATCTATTCAATTGGATATATGTCCCACGATCCTCATAAACCGAGGTTTATGGCTTACTTATCTTTATTTACATTTGCCATGTTAATGTTGGTAACTGCCGATAATTTTATTCAATTATTTTTTGGTTGGGAAGGAGTAGGACTTTGTTCTTATTTCTTAATTGGTTTTTGGTTTAAAAAGGAAACTGCTAATGCAGCGGCAATAAAGGCATTTGTAGTAAATAGAGTAGGAGATTTTGGCTTTGCTCTAGGTATATTTTTAATATTTTATTTATTTGGCACAGTCAACTACACAGAAGTTTTTAATCAGATACCAAATGTTATAGATGAAGAACTTAATTTTTTAGGTATTCAAATCAATACAATAGATTTAATTTGCATACTTTTATTCATCGGTGCTATGGGTAAATCGGCTCAAATTTTTTTACATACCTGGTTACCAGATGCAATGGAAGGTCCAACACCTGTTTCAGCCTTGATACATGCAGCTACTATGGTTACCGCTGGAGTTTTTTTAGTCGTAAGATGTTCACCAATATATGAATATTCAGAGTTAGCTTTAAACATTGTCACTGTAGTAGGTATGAGCACCGCTTTTTTTGCAGCGAGTGTAGCTTTAGTTCAAACAGACATAAAAAAAATCATAGCCTATTCCACTTGTAGTCAATTAGGTTATATGTTTTTTGCTGCTGGCGTAGGTGCATATAATGTTGCAATGTTTCATTTATTTACCCATGCATTTTTTAAGGCACTATTATTTTTAGGATCGGGGTCTGTTATTCATGCTTTTAAAGATGAGCAAAATATAAATAATATGGGAGGTGTATGGAGAAAATTGCCCTACACTTATACTTTAATGATAATTGGAACTTTAGCATTAACAGGATTTCCTTTGCTATCTGGTTTTTATTCTAAGGATGCAATTATAGAATTTGCATATTTAAGTGGCAGCACTACTGGTTATTATGCAGCTGGAATAGGTATAATCACAGCTTTTTTAACATCAATTTATTCTTGGAGACTGATGTTTAAAACTTTTCATGGACAATATAACAACAAGGAAATTAAGATTGAGGAGACACATGAGTCTCCACTAGTTATGTTAATACCTTTAATAATATTATCAATTGGAGCAATCTTTGCTGGATTTCTTTTTAAAGATTTATTTATAGGTTATGGAGGAATTAATAATTTTTGGAATGGATCAATTTTCTTTTTAGAACCATTAAGCTCCGATCATCCACCATTATGGTTTTTAATTTTAACTCCAACACTAGTAATTTTATCTATACCACTTGCTTACTATTTGTTTGTAAAAAACAAGAATTTTCCAACTCAACTAGTAAATATTAATAAACCATTATATGAATTTTTATTAAATAAATGGTATTTTGACGAAATTTATGACACCTTATTCGTAAAGTCTTCGAAAAGATTAGGATTATTTTTGTGGAAGTTTTTTGATATAAAGGTTATCGATGGCTTTGGGCCAGATGGTATTTCTGGGATAATTAAAAAATTTTCAATAAAAGCAAATAAATTTCAAAGCGGTTATATTTATCAATATGCGTTTGTAATGTTGCTCGGTTTTTCTGCTTTTTTAACCTTCTTAATTGTTAAATAATGAATTTTCCAATTCTTTCCTCATTAATACTTTTACCTTCAATTGGAGCACTATTTTTATTTTTCACAAGAAGTAAAAGTGAAAATAAAATTACTGTAAAATATGTTGCCTTATTTACATCTCTAGTAAACTTTTTTTTATCTATTTATTTGTGGTTTTTATTTGATCAAACAACATCTGCATTTCAATTTGTTGAAGATAGAGTTTGGATTGAAGGTTTGATTAATTACAAAGTTGGAATTGATGGAATATCAATACTTTTTATAATTCTTACAACATTTATTACACCACTATGTATAATCTCAGTAAATAACTCAGTTACAAAAAGATTAAATGAATTTTTAATAGCTATCCTTGTTATGGAAACTTTCATGATAGGAGTTTTTTGTTCTCTAGATCTTGTTGTTTTTTACCTATTTTTTGAGGCTGGATTAATCCCAATGTTTTTAATTATCGGAATTTGGGGTGGAGCTAGAAGAGTTTATTCTGCTTTTAAGTTTTTTTTATTTACTCTTTTGGGATCAGTTCTAATGTTAGTGGCAATAATTTCAATTTATTGGATCACAGGTACCACAGATGTTGTTCAGCTTTATGAAATAGGTATAGATACGAAATATCAAAATTTATTGTGGTTAGCTTTTTTTAGCTCATTTGCAGTAAAAACTCCAATGTGGCCAGTTCACACATGGCTTCCAGATGCACACGTTGAGGCTCCAACAGCAGGATCGGTGTTGTTAGCTGCTATTTTACTTAAAATGGCAGGCTATGGATTTATAAGATTTTCTTTGGGATTATTTCCCTCCGCCTCAGAGGTTTTTACTCCTTTAATTTATACATTAAGTGTTATCGCAATCATTTTCACGTCTTTAATAGCTTTAATGCAAGAGGATATGAAAAAATTAATAGCATATTCCTCTGTAGCCCATATGGGATTTGTTACTTTAGGAATATTTACAATCCAACAGCAAGGTATTGAAGGGAGTATAATTCAAATGATCAGTCACGGTCTAGTATCTGCAGCTTTATTTTTATGTGTTGGTGTGGTTTATGACCGAATGCATTCTAGATTGATCGCAACTTATGGAGGCATTGTTACTATTTTACCCAAATATGCAATTTTATTTATGGTATTTACTTTAGCTGCTTTAGGATTGCCAGGAACAAGTGGGTTTGTTGGCGAATTTTTAATTTTAATGGCTGCTTTTAAAGATAATTTTTTAGTAGCAGTATTAGCTAGTTTAGGAGTTATAATTGGAGCAGCTTATATGCTTTGGTTGTATAAAAGAGTCATTTTTGGAAAACTAATAAACTCTGAGTTAAAAAAAATGATTGATTTAAATAAATCAGAGGCGTTCACGCTCACCTGTTTAGCTATACCAACTTTATATTTTGGTTTTTATCCAGAACCATTAATTAACACTATTGAAGTTTCAATAAGTGATTTTATCGATACATATAACTTCAGTGTGGCAAGTAAAAAATGAATAATATTGAATTAATATTTTCAGAAATTTTTATCTCATTATCAATAATGTTTTTACTTATCTTAGGGGTTTTTAAAAAGGATAGTTCAAAAATAATCCATAATATTTCGTTATTAGTTTTATTGATTACAGCAGTCATAACATTCAATGAAACTTTAAGTATTAATCCGACAACTCTATTTAATGAGAGTATTATCATAGATTATTTGTCATCATTCATGAAGATTATAACTTTATTAGCTGCTTTTGTAGTTTTGCTAATTTCATCAAATTATTTAAGATCTTTTAAAATTTTCAAAATTGAGTATCCAATTTTAATTCTTAGTTCTGTATTAGGGATGATGATTATGATTAGCTCTAATGATCTAATTGTTTTCTATATGGGTTTAGAGCTTCAGTCATTAGCCTTATATGTTTTGGCAACATTTAATAGAGACCAACTAAAATCATCTGAGGCAGGATTAAAATATTTTGTTTTAAGTGCATTATCTTCGGGTTTATTATTATACGGTTGTTCTTTAATTTATGGTTTTACCGGCTCAACAAATTTTAATGTTATTTCAACCCAATTTAATACAAATGAATATGCTATTACTTTTGGAATAGTTTTTATTTTGGTGGGTTTAGCGTTTAAAATTTCTGCTGTGCCTTTTCATATGTGGGCTCCAGACGTATATGAAGGGTCACCAACATCCGTAACATTATTTTTTACAATGGTTCCAAAAATAGCAGCATTAACTGTATTTATTAGATTTTTATATGTTCCTTTTTTAAATCTTATTGATCAGTGGCAAATGATTTTAGTTTTTTTATCAATCGCATCCATGCTTTTTGGCGCAATAGCAGCAATAGGACAAAAAAATCTTAAGAGACTTATAGCTTATAGCTCTATTAGTCATATTGGATATGCTCTAGCAGGTTTGGCAACTGGGTCTAACGAAGGGATACAAAGCTCAGTTATTTATATGACTATTTATATAATCATGAATTTAGGTTTTTTTTCATGTTTGTTAATGATGAAAAGAAATAATATTTATTATGAACAAATAGATGATTTATCAGGATTATCAAAAAATCATCCCTTACTTTCAATTTCATTGTTGATAATTTTATTCTCTTTAGCTGGAATTCCGCCACTTGCAGGATTTTTTGCGAAATTTTATATTTTTAAATCCGTTATTGAACAGTCAATGTATTTTTTAGCTATTGTTGGACTACTATCAACAGTTGTAGCAGCGTTTTATTACTTGCGAATAATTAAGATAATGTATTTCGATGAGGAAAAAGATAGCTATGACAAAGATCATAACCTTTGGTTGAAGTTATCTTTAACAGTTTCTACAATACTAATTTTAACTTACTTTATTTTTCCTAGTGAATTGATTGATGTGGTTTCAAAAATCAATATAATTTAATGAAATTTAAAATATTTAGATTCAATAAAGTAAAAAGTACCAATAACACTGCCATAAGAATAATCAAAAACTATAATTATGATTTTGGTATGATCTCATCTGATTTACAAGTCAATGGTAGAGGACAATATGGAAAAAAATGGGCCTCCTATAAAGGGAATTTATTCGTAAGTTTTTTTTATAATCTTAAAAACTTTAAGATATCTTTAAGTAGATTAACTAAAATTAATTGTTTGATCGTTAAAAAATGTATTTCACAATATTATAAAAAAAAAATTCATTTTAAAAAACCCAATGATCTTTTAATCCAAAAAAAAAAGGTATGTGGAATATTACAAGAAAAAGTGAATAAATTTAATAATACTTATTTAATTGTTGGTATTGGAATAAATTTAATAAAAAGTCCGATTATAAAGAATTACCCAACAACTCATCTAAGGGAGCTTATAAATAAAGATATTTCAAAAAAAAAAGTTGAACTTGAATTAAAAAATATTTTTGAAAACAATTTAAAGAAATTAATTAAAAAAAGAATATAAATATAGATATGTTAATTTTAGGAGATATTGGAAATTCGGTAACTAAATTATTTTTAGTAAATTCTAAAAATAAGATTTTAAAAAAAATAAGTTTACCTTCAAAATTAATAACGAGCTCAATTCTAAATAGAAAATTTAAAATTTTAACAAAAGATTTTAAGAATATTGAAAAGATATTATTTTGTAGTGTCGTCCCCAAAACTTTTAAATCTGTTAAAAAATTTATATCGAAAAAAACTAAAGTTAAATGTTATGAAATAAAAGATCTCGATTTAAGATCTATTCTAAATATAAAAGCAAATTTTAAACAGGTCGGTTCTGATAGATTAGCAAATGCAATAAGTTTAATGAGTTCCAATAAAAATTTTATAATTTTAGATTTTGGCACAGCTACAACATTTGATGTATTAGTAAACAATACTTACCGAGGAGGTGTTATTGCTCCCGGTATAAGTATTTCATTAAATACTTTAATTGATAAGGCTTCTCTGATACCAAAAATTAATCTTAAAAAAATTAAAAAGGTCATAGGAATTGATACAAATTCTGCAGTTAGATCAGGTTTTTTTTGGGGCTATGCAGGCTTAATTGACAATATAATTAATTTGATTAATAAAGAAACAAAAAAATCTTATAAGGTTGTTATTACGGGTGGCTTTTCTAATTTATTTAAAAATTCAATAAAAACAAAAGTTATTGAAAACAAAAATATCACTGTTAAGGGTCTTATAAAAATTTCTAAATTAATTAAATAAATGAAAGAAGAATTATTATTTTGTCCATTAGGTGGATCTGGTGAAATTGGGATGAACATGAATTTGTTCGGCTATGGTTTACCAGGTGACCACAAATGGATTATGGTTGATATCGGTGTTACTTTTGCAGATGATACACTTCCTGGAATAGATTTAATTTATCCAGATCCAGGATTTATTGTTGAAAAGAAAGATAATTTACTAGGTATAGTTCTTACCCACGCCCATGAAGATCACATTGGAGCAATTGCTCATTTATGGCCAAAACTTCAATGCAAGATATATGCAACACCTTTTACAGCTGTTTTGATAAAGGAAAAATTTAAAGAAAAACATATTGATATTACAAAAGATCTACAAATTGTTGAACTAAATGGAAATATTTCATTAGAAAAATTTGATATTGAATACATTACTTTGACTCACTCAATTTTAGAACCAAATGGTTTGAGAATTAAAACTCCAGCAGGAGTAATTCTACATACTGGAGATTGGAAAGTTGATCCAAATCCACTAATCGGTGATGAAATTAATTCTAAGAGATTAAAAGAAATAGGTGATGAAGGTGTTTTAGCTATGATTTGTGACTCGACAAATGTCTTTAGTGCTGGAAGATCAGGATCAGAGTTAGATGTCAGAAAAAATTTATTGAACATAGTTAATAGATTAAAGAAAAGAATTATCATTACTTCTTTCGCGTCCAATGTAGCAAGGATGGAAACAGCTTTTTACTGTGCTGAAAAATCTGGAAGACAAATATCTTTAGTTGGTAGATCGATGCATAGAATTTATAAGGCTGCCAGACAATGTGGATATTTAAAAAATACAATTGAACCTATTGATCCTAGAGATGCAAAAAATTTTTCTAGAGAAAAAATTCTTTATTTATGCACAGGTAGCCAAGGTGAGCCAATGGGTGCGATGATGAGAATTGCAAATTATATTCATCCAGATGTATTTATTGAGAAAGATGATGCTGTTATTTTTTCATCAAAAATCATCCCTGGAAATGAAAAAAAACTTTATAAACTTCATAATCAATTAGTGAGAGACGGCATAGAGGTTATTTCTGAAGAGACTGAGTTCATTCATGTATCAGGTCATCCAAATCGAGAAGATCTTAAAGATATGTATAAATGGGTCAAACCGCAATGTGTTATCCCAGTTCACGGAGAGCACAGACATATGATAGAACATATTAATTTTGCAAAAGAAATGCAGGTTCCTCATCCTGTTCAAGTTGAAAATGGAGATATTGTAAAACTATTTCCTGGTGACAAACCAGAAGTTTACGATAAAGCACCAAGTGGAAGATTGTATTTAGATGGTAATGTAAGTGTTGAAGAGGATTCTCAGTCTATAAAAGACAGAAGAAACCTGAGCAGTAATGGTTATTTGGAAATTACAATTTTAATTACTCCAAAAGGAAATATCCACAACAGCCCTATAATAACTTTTAGAGGTTTGCCTGTTTATGAGAAAGAGGAGTTTTTATATGGATTAGAAGATGAAATTGAAAAAACAACAAGAACATTTAAACTTGGTAATAAACAGCAAGAGCACAATTTAATAGATGCACTAAAAATTGCTTGTCGTAAATTTGCTAAAGAAAAAACTGGAAAAAAACCTTTTGCTAATATTAACCTGGTGAAGATTTAATGAGCCTTACAGGATTAGCGATAATCTACATAATTATTTGGTGGATAATTTTCTTTGCAATTCTACCAATAGATGTAGAGAGAAATAAAGTGATAAAAATTGAAGGTGAAGATCCAGGTTCTCCAGAAAATCCAAAAATGTTAAAGAAATTTGTTTATTGTACTGGAATTACAACAGTTTTATTTATAATTATTTACTTACTTATGAAATTTGAATATTTAAATTTAAGAAATATAATCACTTAGAATGTATATTTCACAATCATTTATTCCAATTCTAAAAAATAACCCCTCAGAAGCGAAAATAAAATCACATCAATTAATGTTACGTGTAGGTATGATTAAACAATCATCAGCGGGAATTTATTCGTGGTTACCACTAGGTTTCAAAGTGATGAAAAAAATTGAGGATATTGTTAGAGAAGAACAAAACAAAATTGGAGCTCAAGAAATTTTAATGCCGACAATACAATCAAGTGAAATATGGAAAGAGAGTGGACGTTACGAGGATTATGGTGAAGAAATGCTAAGAATTAAAGATCGTCAAAATCGTGAAATGCTTTACGGCCCAACCAATGAAGAACTTGTAACAGATATATTTAGAGCATCAGTTAAATCTTATAAATCTCTTCCACAACTTTTATATCATATTCAATGGAAATTTAGAGATGAGATTCGACCACGATTTGGAATTATGAGATGTAGAGAGTTTTATATGAAAGATGCTTACTCATTCGATATTTCTGATGAGGAAGCTTTATTTTCTTATAATAAATTTTTTTTATCTTATTTAAAAACTTTTAAGAGATTAGATCTTACTGCCATTCCAATGGCTGCTGATACTGGACCCATAGGAGGTAACCTTTCTCATGAGTTTATTATTTTAGCTGAAACTGGTGAAAGTAAAATTTATACGGATAAGAGAGTTTTTGATTTGAAAAGTGAAGGTACAAAATTGGAAAAAAAATCGTTAGAAGACCTGAGAAAAAAATATGAAGAATTTTACTCAGTTACTGATGAAAAATTTAACAAGAAGGAGTTTGAAAAAAAAGTTTCAGAAACTAATCGATTGAAAACTAAAGGTATTGAGGTGGGTCATATATTTTATTTTGGAGACAAATATTCAAAACCAATGGGTGCATCAGTAGATCTTCCTGGTGGTAAAAAAGATTTTGTTAAAATGGGCTCATACGGCATAGGAGTTTCAAGGTTAGTAGGCGCAATAATAGAAGCAAAATATGATGAGAAAAATGAAATCATGAAATGGCCAATATCTGTTGCACCATATGATATTGGAATAATAACGATGATAAATAAAAATGATAATTCAGCATTAGAAAAAGCAAATAAAATTAATTCTGAATTAGAAAAAAACAACATTGACGCAATAATTGACGATACTGATGAAAATTTTTCATCAAAAATAAAAAAGATGAATTTAATAGGTGCTCCATATCAAATAATAATAGGTAAACAAACTGTGGGTGACTTAATAGAATTTAAAGAAGTTGGAAAAGAAACAAAAAAATTAAAAATAGCTGAAATAATAGAAATAATCAAAAAACAAAAAGAAAAAAATTGATTTCTACTTTAGAAAAAGAAATTACCTTCAGGTTTTTGAAAGCTAGAAAAAAAGATGGCTTTCTAAATGTTATTTCAATTTTTTCTTTTATAGGTATCAGTCTTGGTGTAGCTGTTTTAATAATTGTTATGTCAGTCATGAATGGTTTCCGGACAGAACTAATTAA
Organism: uncultured Pelagibacteraceae bacterium; assembly: GCA_902572925.1. Taxonomy (GTDB): domain Bacteria; phylum Pseudomonadota; class Alphaproteobacteria; order Pelagibacterales; family Pelagibacteraceae; genus Pelagibacter. The sequence goes on from CACGHT010000007.1 coordinate 21,503, forward strand.
TAAGATAGTTGGTTTTAATGCTCATATAACTGTCAAACCATATGAAAATGTAATCGAAATTGAAAAGTTAAAACTTAACAATTTAAAACTTATTTCTGATGAATTGATTTTAAGCAATTCAGGTGAGGCCATAATGATTAAAAGTGAGACCTCCAAAGGAATAGTATTGCGAGGTTATAAAAATAATGATTTCTCGAAACTTGAATTAGTAAAGAATAAGAATTTTTTAGGCAATAGAAACAACTTAAGTAAAAATTTTATTTCAATTGGAAAAGAGCTCAGTTTTACTCTAAATCTTGATATAGGGGATGATATTACAATTATGTCATCAAGTGGAATTGAGACAATAATAGGTAATATACCTAAACAAAAAACTTTTACAGTTGTATCAATTTTTGAAAGTGGACTTGTTGATTTCGACAACAATATAGCTTTTATAAATTTATCAACTCTAGAAGAGTTCTTTAATCTAAATAAGGATGATAGAAATTTAGAAATTTATCTCAAGAATCCTCAAAAAATTGAAGACCAAAAAGAAATAGTACAGAAAATTTTTAAAAATGAATTTGTGTATTCTTGGTCAGATATGAATAGTGCACTTTTTTCAGCTCTTAAAGTTGAGAGAAATGTAATGTTTATAATATTGTCTTTAATTATTATTGTAGCTGCTTTTAATATAATTTCTGGTTTAACAATATTGGTTAAAAACAAAACAAAAGATATTGCAATATTAAAATCTATTGGTGTACTTAATAAATCAATTGTAAAAATTTTTTTTCTTGTTGGAGTAATAATAGGAACATCTGCTACAATTTTTGGAATTATTCTTGGTGTAACTTTTTCAATATATGTTGAAAATTTAAGACAATTTTTAAGCACTTTATTCAACATAAGTTTGTTTCCAGAAGAAATATATTTTTTAAGTACCATGCCTTCAGAGATTAACCCGCCATCAATATTATTAATCTCGCTATGCTCAATAATTATTACAATTATTGTTTCAATTTTCCCTGCTTTAAAAGCAGCAAAACTAGATCCTGTTAAAGCATTAAAATATGAATAATTTTATTAAACTTTCAAATATTTCTAAGTCTTTTACTCATCAAAAAAATTTAAGAGTTTTAAAAAAATTAACTTATAATTTTAAACTTGGAAAAATTTATTCTTTAATGGGACCTTCTGGTTCTGGAAAATCAACATTACTAAACTTGTTGTCATTAATCGATAGACCATCAAGTGGTATAATGAAATATGGAAATAAACAAATAGATTTTAAGAATTCTAACTATAATGACGTTTTAAGAGCTAATAAAATTGGAATTATATATCAACAGGATAATTTACTTCCAGATTTCACAGCTTTAGAAAATGTATATTTGGCTAATCTTGCAATTGAAAAAAATAAAGAAATTTCAGAAATAAAATCAAAAAAATTATTAAAAAATGTTGGTTTATCGAATCGAATTTACCATTATCCTGCAGAACTCTCCGGAGGTGAAAAACAAAGAGTATCAATAGCTAGAGCTCTAATTAATGATCCTCAAGTTATCTTAGCTGATGAACCAACAGGCAGTTTAGATTTAGAAACTGCAAAAAGTGTTTTTGATCTTTTAAAAAAACAAATTAATGCAAACCGACTAATAATCTTTGCAACTCATAATAGATTTTTTGCTAAAAAGGCTGATTGCATGTTGGAAATAGTTAATGGTAGTATAAGGACCATTAATGCAAGAGTCTAATTCTGAAAATTTTAATCATTTAAAAATACATTCTCAATTTTCTATTTGTGAAGGAGCTATCAAGTTAGATGATTTAAAAGATATTTCTAAAGATAATAAACTAAAAGCAATAGGTTTGTGTGATACCTCCAATCTATGTGGTGCCTTAGAGTTTGCTGAAAAATTATCGAAATCTGGATCTCAACCAATAATTGGAACTCAAATTAATTTTAAACTAGGTGATACAACAGGTCTTATACCTTTATTCGCATTAAATGAAGATGGATATAAAACAATAATAAAGTTATCTTCATTGTCTTTTTTAAAAAATGACGAGCTTTCTGAACCTCATTTAGATTTTGATGAGCTACTAAATAAAAATGAAGGAGTAGGAATATTTTCTGGAACGGTTAATGGTTTTTTTGGACAATTGTTCAACAAAGGTAAATTTGCCGAAATTCAAGAAATTTTTTTAAAATTAAAAGAATGTTATGGTGATAGATTTTATATTGAAATACAGCGTCATGGTGATTTAAATGAAAAAGAGTTTGAAAAATTTAATTTAATAAGTTCAAAAACATTAGATATTCCTCTAATCGCTACTAATGAAGTATTTTATATAGATAAAAATATGCATGAGGCACACGATGCATTGATATGTATAAAAAACAAAACTTATGTAAACGAAAAAAACAGAGTTAGATTTAGCAATCAGCATTATCTTAAAACTAATTCAGAAATGATTGATTTATTTGCCGATTTACCTGAGGCATTAGAAAATAATTATAACTTTCCATTTCGATGTAATTTTAGACCTTTATCATCCAAACCTATACTACCTAATATCAGTTCTGATAAAGGCATCAGCGCAGACGAAACTTTAAAGAAAAACTCATTAGATGGCCTAAATGAAAAATTTATAAAGATATTTAACTTAGACAATAAAGATTTTGAATCTAACAAGAATTATTTGAAATATAAAGATAGATTAGATCATGAGTTAGAAATCATAATTAAAATGAATTATGCAAGTTATTTTTTAATTGTATCTGACTATATTAAATGGGCAAAAGAAAATGATATACCAGTTGGACCTGGTAGAGGATCTGGTGCTGGTTCTCTGGTCGCTTGGTGTCTTTCAATAACTGATGTTGATCCAATAAAATTTAACCTAATTTTTGAGAGATTTTTAAATCCAGATAGAATTTCAATGCCTGACTTTGATATAGATTTTTGCGAGGAAAAAAGAGATTTAGTTTTTAAATATTTAACAAAAAAATATGAAAATAGTGTAGCTCATATAATCACATTTGGAAAATTAAAGGCCAGAATGGTTATTAGAGATGTAGGACGTGTTTTAGGATTGGCTTATGGTTTTGTTGACAGTATATCAAAAATGATTCCATTCGATCCATCAAGGCCACAAAATCTTTCAGAATGTATCGCTGGAGAACCAAGACTTCAAAAACTGATAAATGAGGATAGTAGAGTAAAAAAACTTACAGATCTTTCATTAAAACTAGAAGGGTTAAATAGAAATGTTGCAACTCATGCTGCAGGTGTAGTGATTGCAGACAAAGAGTTAACTGAGATCGTACCATTATATAAGGACGCAACATCTGAATTATTATTACCCTCAACACAATTTGACATGTACTCAGCTGAAAATGCAGGATTAATCAAGTTTGATTTTTTGGGATTAAAGACTTTAACAGTTATAAATAACACTCAAAAACTAATAAGAAAAAAAGATAAAAAATTTAATATTGAAAATATAAATTTTGAAGATCAAAAAGTTTTTGATCTATTGTCATCTGGTAAAACAGTTGGTTTATTTCAAATTGAAAGTGCTGGAATGCGTGAGGCATTGATACAAATGAAACCAAATCACATAGAAGACATTATTGCACTGGTAGCACTTTATAGACCAGGTCCAATGAGTAACATACCAATCTATAATGATTGTAAACATGGAAAAAAGACACCTGATTATTTGCATCCTTTACTTGAAGATATTTTACGGCCTACCTATGGTGTAATAATTTACCAAGAGCAAGTAATGCAAATTGCACAAAAATTATCTGGTTTTACTGCTGGTCAGGCAGATATTCTAAGAAGGGCAATGGGTAAAAAGAAAAGAGCAGAATTAGAAAAACAAAAACAAAGTTTCATTTCTGGTGCAGTAAACAATGGTATTAGCAAAGATGTTGCAGCAGGAATATTTTTGAAAATAGAGCCTTTTGCGGAATATGGTTTCAACAAAAGTCATGCAGCTGCATATGCAATTATTTCTTATCAGACTGCTTATCTAAAAACATATTATCCAAAAGAATTTATCGCTGCATCTATGACAATGGATATTTCTAATCAAAATAAATTAAGTGAATTTTATGAGGAATTAAAAAGATTAAATATAAAGATAGTAAGACCAGATATAAATGAATGTTATGCTGATTTTAGAACAGATGGAGAAAATTTTTTCTATGCATTGGGGGCTATCAAAGCTGTTGGATATGAAGCAATTTCAAATATTGTTGAAGAAAGACTTAAAAATGGAAAATTCATATCAATAAATGATTTTTTAAATAGAGTTAATCCAAAAGATATAAACAAGTTACAATTAGAAGGTTTAGTGAAAGCGGGTGCATTTGACAATATTAGTTTAAATAGACAATCACTTTTTAATTCAATACCAAATTTTATTATGAAATCTAAAAATATTCATGAAAATAAATCTGCTAATCAGATTGATTTATTTGGTGAAAATAATTCACAAGATGATGAAATAATAAAGAATATAGATGATTGGAAGTTTGAGGAAAGATTGTCAAAAGAGTTTGAGTCTGTAGGCTTTTTTATATCTGATCATCCATTAAACCAATTTAAAGAAATATTCGAAGACTATAATATAAATGATTACCTTAGTTTTAATAGTGATAATAAAATTATGAACTCAAATATTGCTGCAACTTTATTAAAAATACAAGAGAGAAAAACAGCCAAAGGTAATTCCTATGCTGTTTTAAAATTAACTGATCTAACCAGTGTTTTTGAATTATTTATTTTTTCTGAAGTTTTAGAAAAAAATCGAGATATATTGAAAGAGGGATCATCAATGATACTAACTTTGGCAAAATCTGTTTCAGATGAAGAAAATCGTTTTAAGAGATTAAATGTTCAGAAAATAGCCTCACTTTCAGAGTTGATAAACAAACCAATTGAAGAGGTACTTTTTAACTTAAAATCATTAGAGGAATTGAGCGAAATAGCAAAAATTATACCTAACGATGGAAATACAGTTGTTAAAATTAAGTTAAGAGACCAAAATAATGAATTGGATTTTACACTTAAGAATAAGAGAAATATCGACAGAAAAATGTTAAATATAATAAGAAATAAAGAGATTTCTGCGATTATTCGATAATTTTAAGCTTGTT
>CACGHT010000008.1 GCA_902572925.1 uncultured Pelagibacteraceae bacterium
ACCATATTAAAACCAAATAACTTAAACTATCCAATTAGCAGAACTCAGTTCATAAATTCACTGAGATAATTAAGGTAAAATTTCATTTAATCTATCTGCGTAATAAGTTACTATTGCGTTTGCACCAGCTCTTTTAAAACTCATTAAATTTTCAAATATCGCATTTTTATTTATTATTTTTTTTTCTACAGCATTGGATAACATGCTATATTCACCAGAAACTTGGTATGCAAAAACTGGAATTTTAAATTGATTTTTTATTGATCTGATAATATCAAGATAGGGTAACCCAGGTTTTACCATGACCATATCTGCACCCTCTTTTATATCTAAAACCACCTCTCTTATTGCTTCATCATAATTCCTAAAATCCATTTGATAAGTTTTTTTATCTCCTTTTAGGGCAACCTTAGATCCTACAGCATCTCTAAAAGGGCCATAAAAGTTAGAGGCATATTTAACTGCGTAAGAAAGAATTTGAGTATTTTTGAAATTTTCTTTGTCTAGAGCTTTTCTAATTTTACCAATTCGTCCATCCATCATATCTGATGGTGCTAACACATCACATCCCATTTGAGCTTGTAATAAAGATTGCTGAATTAAGATCTCTATAGTTTCGTCATTCATTATATTGTTTGATTTGAGAATTCCATCATGACCATGTTTTGTATAAGGATCCAGAGCTACATCACACATTATTCCAATTTTGTTTTTGTATCTTTTTTTAATGTATTTTATAGCTTTACATACTAAATTATCTTCATTTATAGCCTCACTCCCTAAATCATCTTTTAATTTAGGTGATGTATAAGGAAATAAAGCAACCATAGGTATTTGATTTTTAATAGCTCGATCTAAGATTATTCCCAATCTATTAATAGAATATCTATACACACCTGGCATAGATTTTATTGGTTGGGTCTTGTTTTTACCCTCAATCAAAAATATGGGAAGTATAAAGTCATTAGGTGATAAATTGTTTTCTGAGACTAGTCTTCTTGACCAGCTGTTTTTTCTATTTCTTCTTAGTCTCAGACTAGGATATTTTCCTGTAATCATATTTAATTTTATTTCAAAAATGCGACAAATGTAATATACACATATATAGTAAAAAAGGTACAAAGCAATCACGATGACAGTCGAAAATACAAAGATAATAAATTTGAATGTAAAAAAAGAAGAACGGGTTTTAGATTTTAGTGACTTCCAAAAACAAGAAATAAAATTTGACATCTCAAAACTTCAAGAAGCGTATAATCAAATTATTCAGACTAAAAAGTTTGAGGACGCAGGTGTTACCCATTTTGGCGCCATATCTTTAACGCAAATTCCTGGTGATCCAGATTCTATTAAAGGAAATAAAGCAAGAGGTCTTTATTGGACTAAACCTGACAGATCCGGCAAAGAAGTAATGAGGGAAGGAGCGATAAATGAATCTGCATATAGTGAATTTATTAAAGATTATGATAATACTTACTTTAAGCATGTGTATGATGCTTTGTCCTCAAAGTATAAATTAGGTAGGATGAGAATTTTACTTAAGGAACCACGATCAACCTTAAGTTGGCATAGAGATCCAGAGCCTAGATTACATATACCTATAATTACTAACCCCGGTTGTATTATGGTTATAGATAATGTTGCTAAACACATGCCAGCAGATGGATCGGTTTGGATTACAAATAATACAAAATACCATAACGCCTTTAATGGTGGTGAAGAAAATAGAATACATCTTGTTGCATGTGTTTTAGATTACAAGTTCAACTAATTTGAAAAAAATTTTTATTTCCTCAGATCACGCCGGATTTAAATTAAAAGAAGACATAAAAAAACACCTTAAAAGTTTAAAATTAAATTTTAATGATCTTGGACCTGTAAATGATAATAGTGTTGATTATCCTGATTACGCACATAAATTAGCAAAAAAAGTTAAAATTGGTAAAAATAATGTTGGAATCTTAGTATGTGGCTCAGGTACAGGAATGAATATTGCGGCAAATAAGCATAAAAATATACGTGCAGCTCAGTGTTTTAACGCAAAATCTACCAAATTATCCAGATTGCATAATGATGCAAACATCATTACATTAGGCTCTAGATTAATTAGTAAAAAAAATGCTTTCAAATTTATAAAAATTTTTTTAAATACTAAATTTGATGGTGGCAGACACTTAAGAAGGGTTAAAAAGATTTAATTATGTCTAGTGAAAAGAGTTATTTAAACGATAGCTATAAAAGTTTTTTTGAGGATGGTTTATCCGTAAAAGATCCTGAGTTATATAAAGCTATTAAAGATGAACTAATAAGACAGCAACAACATATTGAGTTAATTGCTTCAGAAAACATAGTTTCTCAAGCTGTATTGGAAGCCCAAGGTTCAGTATTAACAAATAAATATGCAGAAGGCTATCCAGGTAAGCGTTATTACAACGGTTGTGAACATGTTGATGTCGCAGAAAATCTTGCAAATGATAGATTAAAAAAATTATTCAATTGTAAATTTGCAAACTCTCAACCTCACTCAGGTGCACAAGCTAATGGTGCTGTATTTTTAGCTTTATTAAGTCCAGGTGATACATTTATGGGAATGAGTTTAAATTCTGGTGGACATATAACTCACGGTCTAAAAATTTCAATGTCAGGTAAATGGTTTAATGCAATTAGTTATGATGTTGATAAAAAATCTGAACTCATAGACTATGACAATGTTGAAAAACTTGCTTTAGAACATAAACCGAAATTAATTATAGCTGGTGGAAGTGCTTACTCAAGAGTAATAGATTTTAAAAGATTTAGAGAAATTGCTGATAAAGTTGGTGCTTATCTCATGGTTGATATGGCACATTTTTCAGGCTTAGTTGCAGGAAAAGGTTATCCAAACCCATGTGATCATGCTCATGTTGTCACGTCAACAACACATAAAGTTTTTAGAAGTGCAAGAGGTGGAATAATTTTAACTAATCATGAAGATCTTGCTAAAAAATTTAACACTGCAGTTTTTCCTGGATACCAAGGTGGTCCATTAATGCATGTTATCGCAGCTAAAGCTGCAGGTTTTCTAGAAGCTTTACAACCAGAATTTAAAGATTACATAAAGTCAGTCCTAGCAAATGCAAAAATGTTAGCTGAAACTTTGAAAAATAATGGCTTTAAAATTTATTCTAATGGAACTGATACACATTTAATGTTAGTAGATTTGAGGCCTTACAATGTTAAAGGTAATCTTGCTGCCGAAAGTCTTTCAAGAGCAAACATTACTTGTAACAAAAATGGAATTCCTTTTGATACTGAAAAGCCGATGATTACGTCAGGTATACGATTAGGAACCCAAGCTGCTACTACTCGTGGCTTTGGTTTAAATGAATTTAAAACTGTTGGCGAATTAATTACAAAAACTTTAAAAGGTTTATCCGAAAATCCAAGCGATAACAGCAAAGTAGAAAATGAAGTTGGGAGCGCAGCGTAATGAATAAAATAAAAAAAGGTCTTGGCAGAGGATTATCATCCTTAATCGGTGAAACTAAGGTTGAGAATAAAACTAATAACTTAAGTTTAGTTGACATCATTCCTAATAAATATCAACCAAGAAAAAATTTTGATGAAGAGAACTTAAATGATTTAGTCAATTCAATAAAAGAACGTGGTGTTATTCAGCCAATTATAGTTAGAAAATCTAATACGGATAATTCTAAATATGAAATTATAGCTGGAGAAAGAAGATGGTTGGCTGCACAAAAGGCTGGATTACATGATATTCCAGTAGTTGTAACCGATGCTGACGATCTAAAATCTTTAGAATTTGCGATTGTTGAAAATGTTCAGAGACATGATTTAAATCCATTAGAGGAAGCACAAGGCTATAAAAGATTGATAGATGAATTTGCATATGATCAAGATAAAGTATCAAAATTTATAGGTAAAAGCAGAAGTTATATTTCTAACTCATTAAGATTACTTAATTTACCCAAAGAAGTTCTTGATTTTGTAGAACAAAAAAAAATTACAGCTGGTCATGCAAAGATATTAGTAGGACTAGATAATGCTTCGTTTCTAGCGAATAAATTTATTGAAAAGAAATTATCCGTTAGACAAGCAGAAAATTTGGTTAAAATATTCAGAAAAACTAAAAGAAATATCTCTAGTAAAGTGGATTCAAATATTCGAGATTTAGAAAACTCTATATCTGAAAAAATTGGACTCAGTGTTTCTATTAAGAATAATAAAAACAATAAAGGTACAATATCATTTTATTACAAAGAGCTTGATCAATTAAACAAGATAATTGATATAATTAAATCTGGTTATTAGTATTTTCAACTTTATCTAAAATCATATTGTTTATTATTTGATTTGAAATTTGAGGATTTTTTTTAATTAAACTCTCAGTATTGTTTAAATCTACAATAAAATTCTCAATATCATTCAATTCCCATATTTTAATCTGTTGCTTAATTATATTTTTATCCTTCCAGAATATCGGAGGCTTAAATGAGTTAATTACTTGATCGATATTATTATTTTCGTTCAAATTTAATCTTAACTTTCTTAGTCTTTTTAGCTTGTTTAAAAAAGTTCTTAAAACTAAAATATTATCCTCACTAGATGGGATATTTTCATTAAGAATATTGAGAGTTTTTTTTTTATTTTTGTTTAGACAATTATTTACTAATTCTCCAGCACTGTAATTTTCGCTTAAGTTTGTTAATTTTAAAATATCCTCTAATTCTAATTTTTTATTGTTTTGACTTAGGCTAATTATTTTTTGTAATTCATTTTTAAGATTAATTCTATCTCCTTGTGACCTCTCAATGATTATATTTATATTTTCAGAAGATAAATTAATCTTGTTTTCAAACAAAATTTTCTTTGCGATAGATAAAAGAGTTTGTGGAGTGTCTTCGTAAAAAGGAACAATTAGCACAATCTTCTCTTTTTCAAAATAATTCCTAAGTTTTGATTTCTTATCCAATCTTTTTGCGATCAAAATTATAACAACATCATTAATTTTTGACTCAATTATTTCCTCTATTAAATTTAATATTTTGTCAGACACATCAGATATTAAAATTAACTTCTCATTTTCGAAAAAGGACTTGGAATAAATATTTTCTAAAAATATTTGTTTATTTTCAATTATATCTTTTTCAGTATATTTGTAGATGTTCTCTTTTGTAAATTGAGAAAAATTAGCTTGAATTACATCTTGTTTTTGACCCTCATTCTCGCCATAAAATAAAAAATAATTAGTTTTATTCTTAAACTTTTCTATTTCATAATATTTAGAGATCATTTCTAATAATCCCAAAGAAAATATTCATATCTTGTAAAATTTGTGAAATCATATTTTTTTCCTCAGTTAACTTATATTGATTTAACTCAAACTTATTATTCATTGAGTTGTAAGTTAACTCTTTCAAAAATTTTTTCGAAAAAGTTTTGTCATTATTTTTATTTTTTAAATTAATATCCACCTCTATGATTAGCTTATAAGTAGATACATTGCCCTTCTTATCTTTTGTGGCGATACTGTCTCTTTTAGAAGTAATTAAATTAACGTCATAAACATTTGTTGATTGATTATTTTTTAATCTCTCAATCCCCCTGATTATTGATCTTCCAATTTTTTTGTCACCTTCAAAGGTTATTTTATCAAACTTAAAATTTGAATTTTGCTCTGTTTGATAAATTGGAGAATATCCACAACTGAGTAAAAAAAGAAAAATAAAAAAAAATTTTAAGTTTTTCATTATTCTTTAATAATAAAGTTAATTAATTTATTTTCTACATATATTGTTTTAATAATCTCTTTATTATCAAGATATTTTTTTATCTGTGGATCATTTTTGATATCTTTTACCAAAGTCTCTTTATCCAAAGCTTTGCTCACAGGGAAAACTTTTCTTTTCCGCCCGTTTACTTGAGTAACTATATTAATAACCTCCTCCTCTAAATATTTTTTATTTATTTTAGGCCATTTAATTTCATTTACTTTTTGCTTTAATTTTTCAAGACATTCATTTGAGAAATGAGGTAATATTGGATTAATTACTTTTAATATATTTGTGTAATTTTCATAAAAATTAATTCCCCAGTCCCTTTTGTTAATTTGCTGACTGTAAAAAGTATAGATTTTATGTATTGAAGCTATAACCACATTAAAGCCAAATCTATCTAAATCTTTTTCAAGTTTTTCAATTATCTGATTGTTAAATTTCTCTAAATCTTCATCAAAAATAGAAAACTTTTTCTCGTTTTCAAGTATCTTTTTATTAAGTATCCAAAATTTTTGTAAAAATTTAAAGGATGCACTAATTCCAGTATCGGACCACTGTATATCTTTTTCAGGAGGACTATCCGATAATATAAATAATCTTACTGCATCCGCGCCATACATCTTTATTATTTTCTCAGGGTCTATAGTGTTTTTTTTTGATTTTGACATTGATTCTGAGGGACCAACAATAACTTTTTTTGAGGGGTTATTATTTAGATAAAAATTTTTGCCGTCTTTAGTGGAAACATCTTCTGGAAAAAGCCAGTTGTTATTTTCATCTCTGTAAGTTTCATGACAAACCATTCCTTGAGTAAATAAACCTTTAAAAGGCTCTTGAAGTCTTGTCTTTTTATTATCTAAGCTAATAGCTTTCATAAAAAAGCGTGAGTATAGAAGATGCAATATTGCATGTTCAACACCACCAATATATTGATCAACTGGCATCCAATAATCAATATCATCATCATCAAATGGCTCATTATTAACTTTCGCTGAGCAAAATCTTAGAAAGTACCAGGATGAGTCAACAAATGTGTCCAAGGTATCTGTTTCTCTAACACATTTTTTTCCATTAATAATTATTTGTTTCCACTCTTGCTGAGCACTAAGCGGATTCCCGTTCGTATTTAAATCAATGTTACTAGGAAGTTTTACAGGTAAATCCTTCTCTGGGATTTTTACAACATTGTGGTCTTCATCGTATGCAATTGGTATAGGACAGCCCCAGTATCTTTGTCTTGAAATACCCCAATCTTTTAGTCTAAAGTTTGTTTTTCTTTTTCCTAAATTTTTGTTTTCTAAAATTTTAATTGTTTCGTCTATAGATTTTTCGGGCACTTTTAAGCCATTTAAAAATTCTGAATTAATTATTACTCCAGATCCAGTGTAGGCTTCCTTATCTACTTTAAATTCATCTGTCTCATTATCAGGTTTAACGACTGTTTTTATTGCAAGATTATATTTTTTTGCGAAATCGAAATCTCGCTGATCATGCGCTGGACATCCGAAAACAGCTCCAAATCCATAATCCATTAAGACAAAATTTGCAAAATATACTGGAACTTTAGAATTATTATCCAATGGGTTTATCGCTGTTAGCTCAGTTTTAAAACCAATTTTATTCGCCTGAGCAATAGACTCTTCGGTGGTTCCAGTTTTGGAACACTCATTTTTAAATTCAATAAAATCTTTTTTAGTTTCATAGTATTTTGATAGGGGATGATCAACTGATAATGCTAAAAAGGAAAAACCAAATAATGTATCTGGTCTTGTAGTATAACATTTAATAGATTTGATATCCTTAGAACCTTCAACCTGAAAATCTATCTCACAACCATAAGATTTTCCAATCCAGTTTTTTTGCATTGTTTTTACTTTTTCTGGCCAATTATCTAGATTATCTAAATCTTTTAAGAGATTTTCAGAAAAATGTGAGATCTTAAAAAACCACTGATTTAACTTTTTTCTTTCCACTACAGCTCCTGACCTCCAACCTTTGCCATCAATAACTTGTTCATTAGCTAAAACTGTTTTATCTATTGGGTCCCAATTGACATAACTTTCTTTTCTATAAACAAGACCTTTGTCATATAGATCTAAAAATATTTTTTGTTGGTGTTTGTAATATTCAGGTGAACATGTTGATATTTCTCTATCCCAATCAATTGATAACCCAAGCATCTTTAATTGATCTTTCATTGTCTGAATATTTTTTTCAGTCCAATCTTTTGGATTAAGATTGTTTTGTTTTGCAGCATTTTCAGCTGGCAGTCCGAATGAATCCCATCCCATAGGATGAAGCACATTATAACCTTTTAAAGTTTTATATCTGGACAACACATCACCTAATGCATAATTTCTTACATGGCCCATATGAATTTTTCCAGATGGATATGGAAACATTTCTAAACAATAGAATTTTTCTTTATCTTTATTTTTATTTGACTTGAAGGTTTTATTCTCGAGCCAATATTTTTGCCACTTTTCCTCTACAAGCTTAAAATTATATCGTTCCACAATTGATATGAATCAAGTTAATCGTTTTTATTTTTAATCTTTTTTTCTACCCTTACCTGATTTCATTTGACCCATAGGATAAGGATTTTCTTTCTTTCTTTTTTCAAGCATCTTTCTTTGATACATCGAAGCTTTTTTCAGAATATTTAAATTCAAGTCAGCAACCAAATCATTATTGTTTTTGCTAATGGAACAATTAGTTAAACTTTGTGAACACTTTTTTAAAAAAACATCTATGTCTAAAGCATCTGATCTTATTTCATTAGTCAAAAATCTTACTGAAATTTTGACTGACTCGTTTGGTGTATTGTTTTCACTGTACCAATCTGTGATTACAATGCCACCACTATAATTTGCTGAAACTAATGGCATAAAATCTAACGTGTCTAGAGTTGCTTGCCACAAAGGGTTGGAGCTTGCAAAATCATAAGTGGTACCACTCCCTTTTCCATCGAAGAGTCTAAATCCTCTTCCTTCCTCAATATTCTTTTTAACTCTTTCTCTTGGATCAGGCGGAAAATCTTTAGCACTTACTTTTCGCGGTTTTAAAGCATTGCAAGCAGACTGAGTTAAGAGAATAATTACTGAGAAAAAAATTATAATGTTGCGTGAAGTAATCATATTAATCTGCTATATTCAGTTATTAGCATAAAATAATTAGTTTAAAATTAGAATATATATAAACTTCAAAAAATGCCCATTTTACTTGAAAAAAGTGATGTAAAAATACCACACTAAAATTATTTATTTGATCAAATTGCAATATTTTCTAAGAAAAAAAGGTTTTTTTGCTAAAAATGTCCCTGTTTATAATTAATTATAAAAAAGGAGTAAATTTATGAACAAACTAACAAAAGTAGGATTAACTGCTTTAGCTACAACATTAGTTTCTTCAGCTTCATTTGCTGGTGAAATGAGTGTTTCAGGTTCAGCTAGTTTATCTTACACAGGTCTTAACACCAATTCAGATGTTAATCCATGGGCTATGGGTGACAGCGTTAAGTTTAACGGTGGTGGAGACTTAGACAATGGTATGACTGTATCAGTTTACTACGAGTTAGATGGTGGTACTTACGATGACTACAATCTAAAACTTGGTATGGGTGATGCAGGTACATTATCATTTTCAGGTGCATCAAGCTCTGGAAGTGGTGTTGATAAAGTTAAAGACATCGTTCCAAACGCTTACTCACCAGTTTACGAGGCAACAGACGCTACAGACAGTGGTTTACTTGACTCTTCTGGTAACAACCAAACTGGTCAATGGGGATATGATGTATCAGTAGGTAGTGTTGCATTATCAGCATCTTATAACCCAAGAGGAACAGCTCAGGGTGTAAAAGGTGATGCAGAAACTGGTTATGCTATTGTTTACAGTGGCTTAATGGATGGTTTAGATCTTAGTGCAGCTTACTTTGATGATGGTAGTGAGGCAGAAAACGAAACTTTTGGTGCTAAATACACTATGGGTTCAGTAACTGCTGGTTATCAAGTAACTTCAGTTGATTACGAAGCTGTAGCTTCAACTGACCAAGATGCTACACACTATGGTATCTCAGTTGCAATTAACGAGCAACTTTCAGTAGGTGCTGGTAGACAAGAAATCGAGTTTGATGGTGCTGCTGATGATGAAGTTAACTCAGGTATTTCAGCTTCATACACGATGGGTTCAATCTCTATCGGTGCGAATATGAATACTTTAGAGTCAAAAAATGGATCAGCGAGTGCAAAAGATATAGAAGCAACAGTCTTAAACATTGCGTTCTCATTCTAATCATTTGATAGATTGATTTAAAAGGCCCCTAATTTATTAGGGGCCTTTTTTTTACTCAAAAAATGAAATACCAGCAAATCCTGTTGGATTAATTAACTTAAGTCTTTTAAAGTTTTTTTCATTAATTCCACCTAGGGCTATATCTTTCATATTAGTTGTTTTTCTTAAGTTTAAATATCTGAAGATATCTAATTTATTATTTTTTTTATCTTTAAACAGTGGTGAAAGAAAAATCTCTTTTACATTTTGGAGTTCTTTAACTTTAATTTCTTTAAAATTATGAGCAGACCCTAGAATTTTAAATTTTTTTTTATGAGATATTGATTTAAAGACTAAATCTCTATTTGTTGATGAAATATACAAACCATCAGCATTTAATTTTTTAGCTAATTTTATATCGTTACTAATATAAAAACATCTTCGATTTTTTTTACAAAAATCACGTAATTTAATTAAAGTTTTTATTGAGGTTTCTTTATCTTTATTTCTCCATATAAAAGATATATTTTTATTTAAATTAATTAAGTGAGTATAATTAAACTTATTTATAAAGTAATATTTTTTTAAATTATTGATATGCATCATACTGAAAGCAACTTAATAGAAATTAAGAATAAAATTAAGAATAAAGTTAATTTATTATCAATAGATTCATACAATCCAAAAGTGATCGCTGTATCAAAAACTTTCAAAGAACAAGATATATTGCCATTATTAAATTACGGCCATTGCGACTTTGGAGAAAACAAGGTTCAAGAGGCTTCAATAAAGTGGCCAAAACTAAAGGAAGAATACAAAGAAGTTAAATTACATATGCTAGGAAAGTTGCAAACTAACAAAGTAAAGTTCGCAGTTGATATTTTTGATTATATACATTCTTTAGATAATCTTAAACTTGCTAACAAATTAGCAAATGAAATTCAAAAAAAAAATAAAAAGATAAAATTGTTTATTCAAATTAACTTAGGCGGAGAAAAACAAAAATCTGGCATAGAACCTAATGATTTAGAAACATTTTACAACAATTGTTTATCACTAAAACTAGATATTGTAGGAACAATGTGTATTCCTCCAGACAACCAAGATCCAAAATCATTTTTTAAAGATCTGTATTATTTGAATAATAAAATCAAACTTTCTGAGATTAGTATGGGTATGACAAATGATTACTTGGATGCTCTAGAATATAGGTCAACATATTTAAGAATTGGCACGGGTATTTTTGGAAAAAGAACTAACCAATTTTGATTTTCGTTTTATTGTTAATTAATTTAGCTAAGATTAAAAAGTCTTTTTCACACAATGTAACACATCCTTTTGTTGGTAAATAATTTTTTGTTAAATGTAAAAAAATTGCACTTCCCTTAAACTTTATTGGTTTTTTGTAATTATATTTTATTAAAATAAAAAAATTGTATTTATGGTCTTTACGATATAATTTTTCATACTTTATTTTAAGTCCCCTTTTTATTTTTATTAATTTATTGTAGTATTTGCTGTTTGGATCATCGCACCACCCCATATTTTTTCTAATAGGTATTGATTTAATTTTTGAAAGAGGTTTTTGAACTCTATCCGCTCTATAATAAATATCACCCAAACTGTACTTGCCTTTTGGTGTTGTGAGATCACCCTCAATTTTTTTTTTGGAAAACCCTTTTTTTCCAACAGAACACTTAAATTTAAAATCATCAATTAAAAGTGTATCTTTATTTTTGACAATAATTATCATATTTTAAAAAAATGAGCTCTCGAATATTAATAATATATGAATATCAAATTTTATACCAAATATTAAATGAAGTTAATGAAAGTCTAAATTTTGAGATTATTCAATTTAATGAAAAAGATCTAAAAGAATTTAAGCATAATCCAGAAAGTAATTATGTGATTATTTCAAAACAAGAAATTAGGGGAATAAAGAATAATTTAATTATCGATAATATACCAATTAAATTTGAGAAACTTATTGAAATAATCAATATAAAGTTTTTAAAGAATAAATTTATAGATCAATCGAATATAACAATAGGCGAGTATAATTTAGATCTGAACTCTAGAAAAATTTCATCTGGGGATAAAAGTTTAAGTTTAACAGAAAGAGAGACAAATTTGATAGTCTTTATAAAAGATAAAAAAAATGTGACGATTAAAGAATTGCAAAAAATGGTTTGGGATTATTCACCAGATTTAGATACTCATACCGTTGAAACACACATTTATAGATTAAGAAAAAAAATGAAAGAAACTTTTAGAGATGAAGATTTTATTATAAATACAAATAATGGTTATTCGATTGATTAGTTATTAAATCCTTGCACCTATTTTTTGAATTATTTTTGAGGACAATTCTGTTCCTTTAATCAAACATTCTTTGACATTTAATTGGTTAATAACGCCATGGAGATATCCTGCAGCAAACAAATCCCCTGCTCCAGTTAAATCTTTTATTTTTAAGTTAGATTGGGCGTTAACCTCCACAACTTGATCTTTGTTTATTGAAATTGCACCTTTTTCACCCCTAGTAATTACAATATTTTTTTTGATTTCTTTTGAGAATGATAAAGCTTCCTCAATCGTTCTTGCGTTAATTAAAGATAATATTTCTTGCTCGTTTGCAAAAATAATATCTAATTTATTCTTAACCAATTCCATAAAATGTAGCTTATGTCTTTCTACACAAAAAAGATCTGATAGTGACATCGCAACTTTTTTTGAGTGGGCAATAGCTTTATCAAAAGCTTTTTTTGGATCACCTTCATCCCACAAATAACCTTCTAAAAAAACCATCTCTGCATTTTTTATATCTTCCTCTTTAATATCATTATCATTAATCTTTCCAGCAGTACCAAGAAATGTACACATTGTTCTTTCAGAGTCGGGTGTTATTAAAATTAAACAAGATCCAGTTGGCATTTCTTCCTGTTTTTTTTTATATAAATATTTTACTTTTTCTTTTTTTAAACCATCCTCATACTTCTTACCAAGCTCATCATTACT
Organism: uncultured Pelagibacteraceae bacterium; assembly: GCA_902572925.1. GTDB lineage: Bacteria > Pseudomonadota > Alphaproteobacteria > Pelagibacterales > Pelagibacteraceae > Pelagibacter. The sequence goes on from CACGHT010000008.1 coordinate 13,068, forward strand.
AACTTTTCCGATAAATCCCACTCGGTTTTCTAATTGAGATAAGCCAACAATTGAATTAGCTACAGATCCACCTGAAATGGTTTCCTCAATTTTTAGCGATGTAAGTAATTTTTTAAATTCTGCTTCATCAATTAATTTCATAGTGCTCTTTGTTAATGAATGTTGTATTAAAAACTCATCAGATACTTTACAAAGCACATCAACAATAGCGTTTCCAATACCTAATATTTTCATTAAGGTTTTTTTGCAATAAATGGTTTTTTTCGATTAGGATAGCAAGAAGTACAAATTTTACAACTCAATCCATAACAATCTCTTGCTTTGCAATATTCCCTACCATAATAGATTATTTGTAAATGTAATTTGTTCCAATACTTTTTAGGGAACAATCTTTTTAAGTCAATTTCTGTTTGAACAACATTTTTTCCATTTGTTAAACCCCATCTCTGAGCTAACCTATGGATGTGGGTATCAATAGGAAAAGCAGGATGACCAAAACCTTGGGACATAACTACACTAGCAGTTTTATGTCCTACGCCTGGTAATTTTTCAAGTTCCTCAAAAGTTTTAGGTACCTTGCCTTTGTAATCTCTGACCAGTATTCTTGATAAATTATAAACACTTTTTGCTTTAATCCTGAAAATGCCGATTTTTTTAATTAAAGTTTCTATTTTTTTTCTTCCTAATTTAACAAAGTGCTCTGGTCTATGATATTTTGTATAAATATTTTTAGTCACATTATTTACATTTACATCTGTACATTGAGCAGAAAGAAGGACAGATATTAAAAGAGTAAATACATTTCGACTTTTGAGTGGAACTTTAATACTTGGATATGTTTTATTTAGTATCTTAAGTACTATTTTTGCTCTTTGAATTTCATTCATTATTTGAAATTCATTAAGTCTCTCATTGAATATAAACCAGGTTTTTTCTTTATCAACCAACTAGCAGCTGTTAGCGCACCTTCAGAATAAAGTGTTCTATCAAATGCCTCATGATTAAGTCTTATTATTTCTTTTCCACTAGAAAATAAAACCTCATGTTCACCAATAATTTTACCTTTTCTAACTGAATTAAAATTTATTCTTTTTCCATAAGGAAATTTTTTTTTATTCAGATATTTCTTACCCATAATTCCATAGAAATTTCTTTTTTTCCCTATTGCTATGCCTTGACCTAACATTAATGCTGTACCAGAAGGATGATCTTTTTTAAATTTATGATGAGCTTCAAAAACTTTACTTAGAAAATTATTACCTAAAGATTTTGATGCAATCTCAGTTAAATACATCAAAAGATTAATTCCAAGACTCATATTTCCCGCTTTAAGAATTGGAATTTTTTTTGAAATTTTTTTTATAATATTTTCCTCTTTTAAAGAGAAACCTGTAGTCCCAATTATCACTCTTTTTTTTTGTTTGGCAGCAATATTAAGAACTTCAAGTGTACATTTTGGAATTGTGAAATCTATTATAACGTCACTTCTTTTAAATGCTTCAGAACTATTTAATTTTGGTAAAATACCAAGGATTTTTTTTCTTTGTAACTTATTTTCCGTTAGACTGTTAATTTTAAATCTTTTATCTTTGCTTGCAGATTTGATTAATTGTTGTCCCATTCTACCTAGACATCCTGTAATTGTTAAATTTATTTTTTGAGTTTTCATATTGAAAGAATTTTAAGTCATTTTTATAATATTCGTTCATTTTTTTAATCATGTTCTCATCAAGATTTTTTTTCCAGTCGTTTGCTGGTCCTTGATAAAAAAATTTAATTTTTTTATTGTCTTTTAGAGAATATACGTTTTCACCAAACTTACCCGCATTTTCTATGTTTTGAAGACTTTTAAAGTTAGTAGTATCAATTGCATTATTAAGCTTCTCTTGATCAATTTTATTATCTAACCTCATTAAAGTATTTATAAAAACTACCAGCTTTTCAAAAGTTTGCGTTGGATTTTTAACCATATCCTCGTATCTAATTATAACTCTTCTAAAAGACTTGTTATTTAACCAAGATTGGTAATTAATTCTCCAAGAGTTAACTATATTTGTTTTTGCGTAGTTTTTTAGATGTGGGTAATCTTGTAATACTTTATTTTCATCCTGCATAAATTTTAATGCTTGGTCATATGAGTCTAGGTCATTATGATTTTTAACTGAAGTTATAACATTTCGAGGATCTCTAATTATATAGATAACTCCAAGAGAATACTCAGGTTTAGTGAAATCATTTCCAAAAGCAGTGATCAAAGAGTTATGAGTTTTTAAAAACTTCACTTTTTTTTGATCACGAATATTCTTTTGAGACGTTTCCCAATGTTTATGGATCTCACCTTGTTTTACTTTTTCCTTAAAAAATTGTTTATTTGGATAATCTTCTATTAAGCTTAACTTTTTAATGTCAAATATTCCATTTTCACAAAAATAGTAAGCAGTAAGAAAAGATCTAACCCAAGTATTGCCGCTTTTTGGGTATGAAGCAATCCAAATAATCATATTTATTTATTAAACTAGGTATTAATTATTTCAACTTAAATATTTTATAATCAACCGTAGTTAAATATCTTAACTTTTCCAAAAGTCTTTTGCTTTTTGAAAAAATTTTTTGATACTTGGATTGGATTTATCGTTTTCTATTTCTCTAAATTTTTCTAAAAGACTTCTTTGCTCTTTGTTTAAATATACTGGAACCTCTGTTTTTATTTGCACATACAAATCACCAAAATCTCCTCTACGCATAAAAGGCATACCTTTGCCTTTCAGCCTAAATTGTTTACCATCTTGAGTTCCATCAGGTATTTTTATTTTGGCTTTTTTACCATCTATCGTTGGTATTTCTATTGTTGTACCAAGTGCTGCGTCTGCTATGGATATTGGAAACTCAAAAAATAAGTTTACATCAGATCTTTTAAATAGTTCATGAGATTTAACATTTATAAATAAATATAAATCACCGCTAGCACCGCCTCTTGTACCTGCCTCACCTTTGCCAGCAAGTCTTATTCTTGTACCATCATCAACACCTTTTGGGATTGTAACTGATACTTTTTTTGAGGTTTGGGTATTTCCTTGTCCGTTACAGTCTGAGCAAGGATTGGTTATTTCCTCTCCACTTCCAGCACATTGAGGACATGTTTGTTGAACTGTAAAAAAACCCTGATTAGATCTTACTCTGCCGTTTCCTCCACAGTAAGTACATCTGTCAGGACTAGACCCAGGTTTAGATCCATTTCCCTTACATGTGTTACATTTTTCGGATGTCGAAAATTGTATATTTTGTTTTTTCCCCGCGTAAGCTTCTTCTAATGTAATCGATAAATCATATCTTAGATCTGAGCCTCTATTATTTGAGCTTCTTCCTCTAGAGCTTCTTCTTCCACCACCGAAATCGCCAAAAAAATCTTCAAATATGTCTGAAAAATCTGCACCACTAAATCCTCCAAATCCTCCAAATCCACCTTGCCCACCGCCACCATTTTCAAAGGCAGCATGACCAAAATTATCATAATTTTCCTTTTTAGATTTATCAGAAAGAATGCCGTAAGCTTCACTTGCTTCTTTAAACTTTTCTTCAGCTCCCTTATCACCAGGATTTTTATCTGGATGATATTTTACAGCTAACTTTCTATATGCAGATTTTAATTCTTCAGGAGATGCACTTTTGTTTACGCCGAGGACGTCATAATAATCTCTTTTTGCCATTTGATACCCCGGACAGATAAATGTATGTTAAGCGCTCTTTTCTTTATTCTCGTCTTTTACTTCCTCAAAATCAGCATCAACAACATTATCCTCTTTTTTTCCTTTATCATCTTTACCATCATCTTTATTAGAATCTGGTTTTGTATTTTGTTGTGATTTATATATTGCTTCTCCAAGTTTCATTGAAGCTTGAACTAATGTCTCAGTTTTTTTCTTAATATCATCTGTGTTTTCACCTTTAAGAGCCTCTTTTAATTGACTCGAAGCATCCTCAATAGCTTTTTTGTCAGCTTCAGACACTTTAGAGCCGTGCTCTTTAAGGTTTTTATCTGTAGAGTGAATTAAGGTATCTGCTTGATTTCTTACATCTACAGACTCTCTTTTCTTTTTATCGGCATCTTTATTAGCTTCAGCATCTTTTACCATTTTCTCAATTTCTTCATCACTCAGTCCGCCTGAGGCTTGAATTTGAATTTTTTGTTCTTTTCCAGTACCCTTATCTTTCGCTGAAACATTAACAATACCATTCGCGTCAATATCAAATGTAACTTCAATTTGAGGAACACCTCTAGGTGCAGGTGCAATTCCAACAAGCTCGAAGTTTCCTAAAATTTTATTATCAGCTGCCATCTCTCTTTCACCTTGTAAAACTCTTATGGAAACAGCAGGTTGATTATCTTCAGCAGTTGAGAATACTTGACTTTTTTTAGTAGGAATTGTTGTGTTTTTTTCAATTAATTTTGTAGAAACTCCACCTAAAGTTTCAATACCTAAAGAAAGAGGCGTTACATCTAATAATAATACATCTTTTACATCACCTTGAAGAACACCTGCTTGTATTGCAGCACCCATTGCTACAACTTCATCAGGGTTAACACTTTTATTAGGCTCTTTCCCAAAGAAATTTTTTACTTCTTCGATTACTTTAGGCATTCTAGTCATACCACCAACCATTACAACTTCATCGATTTCATTGGCAGTGATACCAGCATCTTTCAATGCAGTTTTACATGGTGGTATTGTTTTAGCTATAAGATCTTCAACTAGTGCCTCGAGTTTTGCTCTTGTAAGTTTTAAATTAATATGTTTTGGACCAGTTTTGTCAGCTGTAATAAATGGTAAATTAATATCCGTTTGTTCAGCTGAGGATAATTCAATCTTAGCTTTTTCAGCTGCTTCTTTTAATCTCTGAAGAGCGAGTTTATCTGATTTCAAATCTATTCCATTATCTTTTTTAAATTCTGCAATTAAATATTCAACTACAGAATTATCAAAATCTTCACCACCTAAGAATGTATCTCCGTTGGTTGATTTAACTTCAAAAACTCCATCACCAAGTTCAAGTATTGAAACATCAAATGTTCCACCACCCAAGTCATAAACTGCAATTTTCTTATTTTGTTTTTTATCTAAACCATAAGCTAATGATGCAGCAGTAGGTTCATTTATAATTCTTAAAACTTCTAGACCTGCAATTTTTCCAGCATCTTTTGTTGCTTGTCTTTGAGCATCATTGAAGTATGCAGGAACAGTAATTACAGCTTTTGTAACAGCTTGGCCTAAATATTTTTCTGCTGTTTCTTTCATTTTTTGTAAAATAAAAGCTGAGATTTGAGAAGGAGAATATTTTTCCCCTTTAGATTCTATCCACGCATCTCCCTTTTCTGAATTGACAATTTTAAATGGAGCCGCTTCTATATCCTTTTTAACAGTTGGGTCATCAAAGTTTCTTCCAATAAGTCTTTTAACTGCAAAAATAGTGTTTTCTGGGTTAGTTACAGCTTGTCTTTTAGCTGGTTGACCTATCAATTTTTCTTTTTCATCGGTAAAGGCAACAACAGATGGTGTTGTTCTAGCGCCCTCGGCATTTTCCAAAACTTTTGCTTGGCTTCCCTCCATTATAGCTACACAAGAGTTGGTTGTTCCTAAATCTATTCCAATAATTTTACTCATAATAATTAATTCTCCTCGTCATATATGTGTTATTTTTGATTCTACAAGCTGTTCCGATCATTATTTAGTCTCCGAATTCTCCTTTGTTTCCTCTGTTTTAGCTGCTTTTTCTTGGGTTTTCTTAGCTACACCAACCAATGATGGCCTTAGTAATCGATCTTTAATTGTGAAACCTTTTTGAATTTCTTGAATTATTGTTCCTGGCTCTTTTGTATCATCCTCAATTTCCATCATTGCTTGATGAAAGTTTGGATCTAATTTTTTATTTAAACTATCAATCTGTTTAATATCATTTTTG
>CACGHT010000009.1 GCA_902572925.1 uncultured Pelagibacteraceae bacterium
TTAAGTAATTCTAATTCCCAAAAAATATAATCTTTTAACCAGTCATCATTTGAGAGTATCAAGTAAAATTTTTCAATAAGGTTAAATATTTTAATATTAGACTGAAACTCAGCTGTTAGTAAACGAATTAAACTCATTGCAGAATTAATGCATGAAAGTTTTTGAGAATTTTCAAAATATATAGGTGAATAAACTTTTTGGATTTCTAATTTAAAATATCCTAACTTATTCTCAGATTTAGAGTTGTAATTTAGATATAGTTGATTGCCAATTTGAAGATAATTTTTGATTTTTTTTGAAGTACCACCAAAAACGATACCTGATATTTTTCCATGATTTTTAGTATAAAATTCCGAAATAAGAGAATTTTCGTTATATCTATTTTTTGAAAGTAAAAAACCTGTATCGTCCCAATTCATCAAATCATATTATCATTTAAGCAAAGTAAAGCTGCGTTCTGCTCTGCTTCTTTTTTAGACTTTCCCTCAGCATTATAAAATTTTGTATTTTGTAATTTTACAGCAACTCTGAATACTGGCTTGTGTCTTGGACCAGTATTAGAGATTATTTTATAAATAGGCAATCTTTTAAACTTTTTTAATGAAAACTCTTGAAGTTTGGTTTTTGCATCAATTTGAGTAATCACACTTTCTTTTATTTTTTCTCTCCACAATTCTAATATAATTTTCTCTGTTATATTAAATCCCCTATCAAGATAAATAGCTCCAATTAAAGCTTCACAACTATCTGATATCACCTTATCCTCAATTGTAACTGATCTATTTTTAGGATTAAAAATTAAAATATAATTTTGCAAATTAATACTTTTAGCAATTTCCAAACATGTCTTTTTATTTACTAATGAAGCATATTTTTTATCTAAAATTCCTTCCTTTTCCTCTGGATAGATCTCTAAAAGTTTTTTTGCGATAACTAAACCCAAAACTCTGTCTCCTAAAAATTCTATTTTTTCATTATTTTTCATTTTATTAAAACTTTTATGAGTAAGACTTTGAACAAGTAAATTTCTATTTTTAAACTTATAATCTATTTTTTTTTCAAGTTTAGAATAATCAATTTTCATCAAATAATTTTCTTAAAAAATCTGTCAAATCGAATAGATTTGTTCCATTTCCAAAAAGCAAAAATACTACCAAATGACCTATCAGATGAAAAAAAAATAAATCTTGCTTTACCAACTAGATTATCTTCATGAACATAACCCACGCTGGTTAAATACCTGCTATCTTTTGAACAATCTCTATTATCACCTAAAAAGAAGTAATGGTTATCAGGAACAGTAAAAACGTCAGAATTATCAAAAGTGAAATTTTTGAGATAGACGGTTTTGTAAACTTTTCCGTTTGGTAATTTTTCCTCAAATGTAAAAACATTAATAGTCTTTTCCCCACAATAAATTGTATCTCTTTCTGAAACTTTCGATTTAAGAATTTCACTATTATTTAGATATAAATTGGAATCCACAAACTGAATTCTATCTCCCGGTAGGCCAATAAGTCTTTTAATATAATCTGTTCTATTATCTGCAGGGGTTTTAAAAACTATTACGTCACCCCTATTTGGCTTGCTAGAAAAAATTCTATTCTCAAAAATAGGTGGACTAAATGGAAATGAGTGCTTGCTATAACCATATGAATATTTTGTTACAAAAAGTCTGTCTCCAACTAATAAACCAGGTTCCATGGATGAAGATGGAATATAAAATGGTTGGATAATTAAGGATCTAATAATTCAAATGTAACAATCGCAACTACTCTTGGTACTTCTCAAGAGGAAAAGGCAAAAGAATTTTTTCCAAAATCAAAATTAAACTCAATTGAAGCACCAGCAAGAGACTTTCAAGAAGTCTTGGCAGGTAGAGCTGATGGTAATATTACAAGTTCAACAGAGGCAAATAAATTGGTTATTAAATATCCTCAGTTGGCAATCGTTCCAGATGGTGGAAAAAATCCAGCATTTTTAGCAATGATGGTACCAAAAGGTGATACTAAGTGGAATGATTATGTCAATAAATGGATAAAAGACAAAAAATCTTCAGGCTTCTTCACTAAGTTATTAGCTAAATATAATTTAAAGAGCTTATAAAAAATTAGTAATTAATTTTTTATTCTTTATAAGTTAAGGAGTGAAAAATCTACTTTTATTAATTCTAATTTTCCCATTAACATCATGCGGTAAAAGTGAATTAAACTGGTTGATCTTGTCACCAAACAATATTGAGGGATTAACTAATCTGAAGTTTTTATTAAGTGGTATAACAACTACTATTTATATTAGTATAGTCTCAATCATTATTTCAATTATTCTAGGTCTTTTAGTTGCTATTCCATCACTCGCTAAAAGTAAATTTTTAACCTACCTCAATATTGGTTATGTTGAGATTGTACGAGCAATTCCTTTACTAGTTTTAATTTTATGGATTTATTATGGTCTTCCAATCATGACAGGTATAAGTTTTAGCCCATTCGTTTCTGGTATCATAGCTCTATCAATAAGCGAAAGTGCTTTTCAAGCAGAAATATTTAGAGCAGGAATTAATTCAATAAAAAAATCGCAGTGGGAGGCTGGAAGCTCTTTAGGATTAAGTTTTTTTAGAAAATTAAGATTAGTAATCCTACCTCAGGCAATAAAGAATATTTTACCAGCTATTGGTAATCAATTTGTATATGTGCTTAAAATGTCCTCTCTTGTATCGATAATTGGTATTGGAGATCTGACTAGAAAAGCAAACGAATTGGTTGTGACGACTTATCGGCCTCTTGAAATATATACATTTCTAATTCTAGAATATTTAGTCTTGATATTAATTGTTTCTTATCTTGTTAGAAAATTAGAAAAAAAATTACAAAAAGATTAATTTTTTCTTCTATAGTCCCAAGGATATTCAAAAGTCATTGCCCACATACCTTTTTTATTTTTTTTGGCATAATCTTCATCTGTAATGTATTTTGTTGAATATTTCCTGTAAGCAAAAGCATAACCCTCTCGAACAAGATACTTAGATAGACTTTGATTATTTACAAAACATTCAGCTAAAATTCTCTTATATCTATCTATCCCCTCCTTGACACATCTTACTTTGTTTTTACCTATCTTATTAATAAGTAATTGTTTTGCTTGAATTCCACATTTGATAACCTCATTATTCTTATTACAAATTTGTTTTATTTCAGGAGTATCAATGCCACTAAAACGAATTTTTTCGTTTTTTAAATGAATAGTATCTCCGTCTATAACCTTTATTTCACTAGATTTTACATCAAGGTATGTGACAAAGAAAAATATTAGACAAATACTAGTAAGTAAAAAGACTTTTATTTTGTTTGAAAACATTATTCAAAAAATACCCAATAAATATTAGAACTGCAATTCCCATAAACCAATTTGTTACTAAAATCGTATAAAAAATATCCTCATAATCCCCTCCTTTAATATTAATTACATACCATAAACTTAAAAATGGAAGAGCTGTTAATCTAAGAATACTTAGATAAAGACTGTACAATGGTTTTTTCACTGCTTGGAATACTGCAGTGGTTATAAAAAAAACAGGATAAATTGGGCCAATTAATGCAGCAACTTTTAGATATATAGCACCATGCTTTATTGCCTCTTGGTTATCAGTAAATAATGAAACTAAAAACTCTGCACCTAAAAATATTATTATTCCTGCACATATCATAAAAGATGATCCAAACATTAAAGCTTTTCTGTACAATTCTCTCAATCTATCATAATTTTTTGCACCAAAATTTTGTCCCCCAATTGATAATACCGCTGTATTTAATCCAATTACAGGAAGTAGAAAAACTTGTTCAATTCTTAAAGCAGCACCATAACCAGCAGTAGCTAAATCTCCAAATTGACCAATGAAGTAAAGGATGTTGAACAATCCAACACCAATCAACAACATGCTAAACATTACAGGAATTGTCTGATACAAGAGTTCACCAAGAAGATCAAATTTTGGAATAAAACACTCAGGCTTAAGATATTGTTTTAATTCACAACAATAAACTTTATATGCTAAATACAAAAGACCAACAAACTGAGCCACTACAGTAGCTATTGCAAGTCCAGCTATACCAAATGCTGGAATAAAACCATAACCAAAAATAAATAATGGATTTAGAATAATATTTAAAAAGAAACTAAAAATTAAAACGTTTCTGTAACTTTTTGTATCTCCTTGCGCATTTAGTGTTCCATTTAAGGAAATTTGTATCAAAACAATTATAGTTCCATAAAAAATTACATCTAGATATTTTCTAGTTAGTATAATTGCCTCTTGATCTGATCCCATAAGAGAAAGTAAAAAATCTGAAACATTCAAACCAAAAAAAGTAACTAATATGGATAAAAAGATTGCAAAAATAATTGATTGAGCAACAAATAATGACGCCTTCTTTTTATTATTAGCCCCTATATTATTTCCAATTAAAGTATTAGTTCCAGCAGTTAATCCAACGCCTATAGCAATAATAGTAAAATAAATTGGAAAAGATTTTGCGATCGCTGCTATTGCTTCAGCAGATATTCTTCCTGCAAACCATGTGTCTACTAGATTGTAAAAGGTTTGAAATAATGAACCAACACTTGCTGGAATAGTAACTTTTCTCAATAAAAACCATATTGGATCTTTAGTTAATTTGAAAGATTGTGACAAATAAATCCTTAGTTAAATTCTTTTTGAAAATTATATTTTTTTCCTGATAGCTTTGCCTTGTATATCTGACTTTGTCTCATTCTAAAACGAGATTTTTGGTTTTTTGAGAGTTTATCAAAACAATTAGGACAAGTTACACCCTCCTCATATTTTTTAGATTTTTTATCTTTAATCGAGATTGGTTGTCTACATCCACCACAAATTGAATAGGTTCCTTGTACTAATCCGTGTTTTAAACTTACTCGGTTATCGAATACAAAACACTCGCCTTTCCATAAACTTTTTTTTGGTTTGATTTTTTTTAAGTAATTCAAAATTCCACCCTTTAATTGATAAATATTTTTAAAACCTTTTTTTTCTAAAAATACAGAGGCTTTTTCACACCTAATTCCACCAGTGCAAAACATTGCTATTGGCTGATCTTTTTTTAACTTTTTTAAGTATTTCGGAAAATCTCTAAAGTTACTTATATTTGGATTTACTGATTTCTTAAAAGAACCAACTTTATGTTCAAAAGGTTTTCTTGCATCTAATAAAAGAGTTTCTTTTTTTTTAATTAATTTATTCCATTTTGTTGGATCAATATGAGTATTCTTTTTTGCGATCCTATTCGACATTTTAAGATCCATTGGAACAACTTCTCTTTTAATTTTCACTTTAGGTTTATGAAAAGGTTTTAATTTACTTATTGAATTATTGACACTATCAAATTCATTAATATTCAAAATTTTTTTTAATCTAATAATTGTGGTTTTAATATCTTTATTCATTCCAGAAATAGATCCATTTAAACCCTCTTTGGATATGATAATTGATCCATTTATATTTTTATTAGTCAAAAGATTACTTAATATTTTTTGATTTTTTTTTAAATCATTTATTTTTTGAAATTTATAAAAACCAAATACAGTGAACATTAAATCTTCCTACAAACAGTCATTCCATCACCAAAAGGTACCATGACCTTTTCAATTCTTGTATCCTTAGAGATAAAATCATTCAAATCTCTAATACTTTTTGTAATTTTGTCATTTATATCTTTGTTAACAACTTCCCCATGCCATAATACATTATCGATTATCACTAAACCCTCTTTATTCAATAAATCTAAAGAAATTTCATAATATTTTTTATAATTCATCTTATCTGCATCAATAAAAACTAAGTCAAATTTTTCATTTCTTATACTCATTAAAGTTTCTAATGCTGGTTTAATCATTGTTTTAATCTTATGATCTTGATTGGCCTTTTTAAAAAAGCTTTGTGCAACTTTGGTTGTTTCCACATTTTTATCTAATGCAATTATACTGCCTTCATCTGGTAAGGCTAATGCCATAGATAATGTACTTAAACCTGTAAAAGTTCCGATCTCTAGGACTTTTTTAATTTTAGAAACTTTAATAATCAGATGTAGAAATTGACATTGAGAAATAGATATTTGCATTCTTTTTGAATCACCAAGTGATAGGTTGTAATCTATTATTTCTTTTTGAATTGGATGTAATCTCAAACCATTCTTTAGAATATAATCTTGTAAATGTTTTGTGATATTAAGGTCTGAACCCATAACCTTATAATTTTTTCTTTAGGATCTCATTTATTAATTGAGGGTTAGCTTTTCCACCTGATGCCTTCATTGCTTGACCAACAAAAAAACCAAATAATTTTTCTTTACCTTGTTTATATTCAATGGCTTTTTCTCTATTGTCATTAATTATTTTGTCAATTAATGCCTCTAAAGCTTTTGGATCACTTTGTTGTTTTAATCCTTTTTCCTCCACAATCTTTTGAGGGTCTTTATCACCATCTATCATCAATTCAAAAACAGTTTTTGCTATCTTTCCTGAGATGGTTCCATTCTTAATAAGATTTATCAAAATAGCGAAATTCTTAGCACTTACTGGACTTTGAGAAATTTCTAAACCTTTGCTATTTAAAACAGCAAATAGTTCTCCTGTAATCCAATTGACTGCCAACTTAATATCTTTGTTTTTACCCATTTTAGCTACAACCTCTTCAAAGTATTTTGCAGTATCAATATCAGACACTAAAATATTGGCTTCATAAGAAGACAATTTAAACTCTTCAATAAATCTTTTCTTTTTATCATCTGGAAGTTCTGGAATATCATTTTTAAGTTCTTCAATAAATTTTTCCGAAACCTCTAAAGGTAATAAATCAGGGTCCGGAAAATATCTATAATCATGAGCGTCTTCTTTTGATCTCATTGACCTTGTCTCATTTTTCTTCGTATCAAAAAGCCTTGTTTCTTGATCAATAGATTTGCCCTCTTCTATTAAATCAACTTGCCTATTAGCCTCATATTCTATAGCCATTTGCATAAACTTAATTGAATTAACATTTTTAATTTCACATCGAGTACCGAATTCCTTTGAGCCTTTTGGTCTTACAGAAACGTTCACATCAGCTCTTAAAGAGCCCTCTTGCATATTTCCATCACAAGTTCCTAAATATCTCATTATAGATCGTAATTTTTTAATGTAAGCATTAACCTCATCTGGGGATCTTAGATCAGGCTTGCTCACTATTTCCATTAAAGCTACCCCTGATCTGTTTAAATCAACAAAGGTATTTTGTGGGTCAAGATCATGTATACTTTTTCCAGCATCTTGTTCCAGGTGTAATCTTTCTATACCAACTTCTTTTTGACCATTAGGCATATCCAAAATAACTTTGCCCTCGCCTACTATAGGATCTTTAAATTGTGATATTTGATATCCTTGAGGTAAATCAGCATAAAAATAATTTTTTCTATCAAATACTGAACGTTTATTAATTTTTGCGTTAAGGCCAATGCCAGTTTTAATTGCTTGTTTGACACAAAATTCGTTTATTACTGGTAACATTCCTGGAAATGCAGCGTCAACTAAACTAACCTGTGTATTAGGTTCTGCTCCAAATTTGGTTGCTGAAGTAGAAAATAATTTAGACTCAGATAAAACTTGAGCATGAACTTCTAAACCAATTACTACTTCATACTGATTATCTTTTCGATTGATCAAATATTCTGAATCTTTTTTACTCATTTTATCCACCAATCGGTAATTTTGTTTTTAAAATTGATCTTTTCTTCCATAGCATAAGCTATATTCAGTATATTTTGTTCATCAAAAGCTTTGCCAATAATTTGTAAACCTAAAGGATAACCTTTTGCATCATGTCCTGCAGGTATTGAGATGCCTGGAAGTCCAGCTAAGTTAACAGGTACTGTAAATATATCATTAAGATACATTGAAACTGGGTCATTCGTTTTTTCACCTATTTTGAATGCTGAGCTAGGTGTTGATGGAGTTAAAATTGCATCGACTTTTTTATAAGCCTCATCAAAATCATTTTTGATAAGTCTCCTTACTTTTTGAGCTTTAAGATAATACGCATCGTAATATCCAGAAGACAAAACATAAGTTCCAATCATAATTCTTCTTTGAACTTCAGCGCCAAAACCTTCTGATCTAGTTTTTTCGTACATATCAATTAAATTTTCACCTTTTGCTCTAAATCCATACTTTACACCATCATATCTTGCTAAGTTTGATGAAGCCTCTGCTGGAGCAACTATATAATATGTTGGTAAGGCATAACTTGTATTTGGGAGAGAAATATCAATAGTTTCAGCACCACAATCTTTAATATATTGAGTACCTTTTTGCCAGAGATCTTCAATTTCTTTTGGCATACCGTCGACTCTATATTCTTTTGGTATTCCAATTTTTTTTCCTTTTATGTTATTTGTAAGTTCTTTACTGTAATGATTTCTTTTAAAATCTATTGAAGTAGAGTCTTTAGGATCATAAGAACTAATCACTTCATGCAATAAAGCACAATCCTTGACATTTTGTGCCATTGGTCCTGCTTGATCCAATGATGAAGCAAAAGCAACTATTCCATATCTTGAACAACTTCCGTATGTAGGTTTCAATCCAACAATTCCAGTAAAAGAAGCTGGTTGTCTAATTGATCCACCAGTATCAGTACCAATTGTAACAGGAGTTAATTGTCCAGCTACAGCTGAAGCTGAACCACCAGATGATCCACCTGGAACTAAATTTTTATCAATAGGACTTTGAACATTGCCAAAAAAACTTGTTTCATTTGATGAGCCCATTGCAAACTCATCACAGTTTAACTTACCTAAAAGTATTGCACCTTCATTCCAAATATTTTCTGTTACTGTTGACTCATAAGTTGGAACAAAATTATTTAAAATTTTACTACCAGCAGTTGTTTTAATGTCTTTTGTGCAAAATAAATCCTTAACTGCCATTGGTATACCTGGCAGTTTTAAATCAAGATTAGGTTTTTGATCAAATTTTTTTGCTTTATCTAGAGCTGATGTAAAGTCATTTGTAATATAAGCATTCAATTTCTCAGATTTTTCAGATCTATCAATAAATGCTTTGGTTACATCTGTTGAAGAAAGTTTTTTATTTTTAATATTTTCAACAAGTTCTGTAAGGGATTGTTTTGTAATATCTGACATTATTCAATAACCTTGGGTACTACAAAATAGTCCTCATTATTTTGAGGAGAATTTTTGATAATTTGTTCTCGTATATTTTTACTTTTTACTTCATCAGATCTTAATTTTAATGTTGTTTCTGCAATAGAAGTTAATGGTTCTACATTGTCAGTTTTTAATTCATTAAGTTTTTCAATAAAATCAAAAATAGAATTTAAATCACCGGCTAATTTTTCAGCTCTTTGCTGGTCAACTGAAATTCTTGCCAATTTAGATATATGTTTTATTGTTTTAAGATCTATACTCATATGCTATTTAAATATGACGCAAAGTATCACTTAAGTTTAAAATATACAATATGATCACTTTAGAGGAATTTAAAAAAAAACACTCAGATAAGTGTAGATTGATAGGTTTAGACCTTGGATCTAAAAGAATTGGTGTGTCAATCTGTGATGACAAACAACTAATAGCCACTCCATTAAAAACAATAAATAGAAATTCGTTAAAAGATCTAGTTGATGAACTAAGATTAATCATTAATGAAAATGATATAAAAGGAATTATTATTGGAAATCCTTTAAATATGGATGGATCCTCAGGTAGGTCAGCTCAATCTGTAAAAGATACAACTGAAAATATTGAAAAAAACTTGGATATTCCAATTTGTCTCTGGGATGAGAGACTCTCAACTGTTGGTGCATTTAATCTGTCTAGCCAGTTAGATATTAATGTGAGTAAAAGAGAAAAAAAGATCGACGAAAACGCTGCTGCTTTTATATTACAAGGAGCTTTAGATTTTTTGAATAATTAATACTTGCTATTATAGAGGTTTATAGTTATAGAGTTGGTTTTAATGGCAATTAAATCAAATCAAGCTATTAAAATTTCTCAAAAACACCTATTAGGAATTCAAGATTTATCAATTAATGATGTTAACTTAATACTTGATGAAGCAAATTCATTTATTAAAGTAAATCAAAGTAAAAATAAGAAAGTTGATGTTTTAAGAGGTAAAACTCAAATTAATTTATTTTTTGAACCTTCCACTAGAACTCAAAGCTCTTTTGAATTAGCCGGTAAAAGACTTGGGGCTGATGTTATGTCAATGAATATTAGCAACTCAGCAATTAAAAAAGGTGAAACGTTGATAGATACAGCAATGACGCTAAATGCTATGCATCCTGATATTATCGTAATTAGACATCAAGATTCTGGAGCATGTAATCTACTTTCACAAAAAGTAAACTGTGCAGTTCTTAATGCTGGTGATGGAAGAAGAGAACACCCTACTCAAGCTTTGTTAGATGCATTAACAATTATTACTCGTAAAAAAAAAATACAAGGATTAAAAATAGCAATCTGTGGAGATATACTTCATTCAAGAGTTGCTAGATCAAATATTTATTTACTAAGTATGTTAGGAGCAGAGGTGAACATTATTGCTCCAACAAATCTCATGCCAAAAGAAATTGAAAAATTTGGTGTGAATACTTTTACAGATATGAAAAAAGGATTGAAAGATTGTGATATTGTTATGATGTTGAGATTACAAAATGAACGAATGACAAGTTCATATCTTTCATCCAATAGAGAATATTATGAATATTATGGATTAACTCCTGACAAATTAGAACATGCCAAATCTGATGCTTTAATAATGCATCCTGGTCCAATGAACAGAGGTATAGAAATAGATACAATGTTAGCGGATGATATCAACAAAAGTGTGATTAAAGAGCAAGTTGAATTAGGTGTCGCGGTGAGGATGGCTTGTCTTAAAATATTTTGTACATAATGAAAAAACAATATTTTATAAATGCAAATATAATTGATCCTTATAACTCCATGAATGAAAACGGGGGTCTGATTATAAGTGAAGATGGAAAAATTGAGGCCATAGGAAAAAAAGTAAATATTAATAATTTACCAAGTAGAGAGAAGCCAATTGATTTAAAGGGTAAGTATATTTTCCCTGGATTAGTCGATATGCGAGTTTTTGTTGGTGAACCAGGCTATGAGTATAAAGAAAATTTTAGAACACTGAGTAACGCGGCACTCTCAGGTGGTGTCACTTCAGTTGTAACAATGCCTAATACAGATCCAGTAATTGATAATGTTTCTATAGTCGATTTTCTAAAAAGAAGAGGAAGAGATAAATCAAAGATAAATATTTTTCCATGTGCCTCCTTAACAAAAAATACTGAAGGTACAAATATGACTGAATTTGGTTTGTTACAAAATAAAGGAATAATTGCATTCACGGATGGCGTTAAAACAATTCAAAATCCAAGATTGATGTCTAGAATAATGAACTCTGCTAAAGATTTGGGTAGTTTAATAATGCAGCACGCTGAAGATTATGAGCTAGCAAAAAATGGTATGATTAACTCCGGAATAATTGCTTCAAAATTAGGTCTATCTGGTATACCTGAAATCGCTGAGCGTATTCTGATCGAGAGAGATTTAACATTACTGGAAAAGGTTAAATGTAGATATCATATCTCTCAATTGTCATCACAAAAGTCTGTCGATGTAATTAAATCTAGAAAGGAAATAGTAAAATTCACATGTGGTGTTTCGATTAATAACTTATCTTTAAATGAAAACGACATAGGAGATTTCAAAACATTTTTGAAATTATCTCCGCCATTAAGAAGAGAAGAAGATAGACTAGCTTTAGTACAAGGTTTAAAGGACGATTTAATTGATGTAATAGTTTCAGACCACAAACCTGAAGATGAAGAGTCAAAAAGATTAACATTTGCTCAAGCAGCAACTGGTGCGTCAGGTATAGAAACTCTGCTGTCTCTAAGTTTAGAATTATATCATAACGGATCACTCAAATTAGAGACAATTATAAAAGCATTAACATCAAACCCTGCTAAAATATTAAAGATAAATAAAGGGAACCTATCTATTGGTAATAATGCCGATCTTTGTATAGTAGATATAGATAAACCATGGATTGTAAAAAAAGATAAACTTATCTCAAAATCAAAAAATACATC
Source organism: uncultured Pelagibacteraceae bacterium (assembly GCA_902572925.1). Taxonomy (GTDB): domain Bacteria; phylum Pseudomonadota; class Alphaproteobacteria; order Pelagibacterales; family Pelagibacteraceae; genus Pelagibacter. The sequence goes on from CACGHT010000009.1 coordinate 12,179, forward strand.
AATCGAAGATAAAAAACTTCAAGGCAAAGTTACAAATACATTTGTAAACGGTAAAGAATTATTTAAGCTATAGCATGGATATTTTAATCATAGGTATAATTTCATATTTAATGGGTTCAATTCCATTTGGATTGTTACTAACAAAAATTTTTTTAAAAAAAGATATAAGAGATATTGGATCTGGAAATATCGGAGCCACAAATGTACTTAGAGCTGGTAACAAGACAGTTGGTTACATTACGTTATTTCTTGATATTTTAAAAGCTGTTATCCCTGTAATATTTGTTAAAATTTATTACACTGATTATTTATATTTGGCATCATTATGTGCATTTATAGGTCATGTATTTCCTGTATGGCTCAAATTTAAAGGAGGAAAAGGTGTTGCAACATACGTTGGTATTCTATTCGCTTTAAATATTTATTTTGGAATTATCTTTGCTTTATCTTGGTTTGTAATTTTTGCTATAACAAAATTTTCATCTTTATCTTCATTAATTGCTTCTGTATCAGTTCCTGTTTATTTACTGGTTACGGGTCAATTCAAAGATATATTTTTTTTTATAATCATGTTTGTGTTAATATTTTTTACCCATCGAGAAAATATTAAAAGATTGAAAAATAAAGAAGAAACTAAGACAAAAATTTATTAATTTGACTATCTAACTCTTTTAGGTAGTTTGTCATTTATGAACTTGGTCATTGTAGAAAGTCCAGCTAAAGCCAAAACTATCAATAAATATTTAGGTGATAATTATAAAGTATTAGCTAGTTATGGCCATATTAGAGATTTACCCTCTAAGAATGGTTCTGTTGATCCAGATCAAGATTTTAAAATGGAATGGGAGATCGATAGCTTTTCAAAAAAATATCTTAAAGAAATTACTGACGCAGCCAAAGATTCTTCAAAAATTATATTAGCTACCGATCCTGATCGTGAAGGAGAGGCAATAGCTTGGCATGTAAAAGAGTATCTAAATGAAAAAAAACTTCTTAAAGATAAAGAAATAGAAAGAGTTGTTTTTAACGAAATTACAAAAAAAGCAGTAATTCATGGAATTGAAAATCCAAGACAAATTGAACCGCTTTTAGTTGATGCTTACATGGCTCGTAGAGCCTTAGATTACTTGGTTGGCTTTAATATTTCACCAATATTATGGACAAAACTTCCAGGCTCGAAATCGGCAGGAAGAGTTCAATCAGTAGCTTTAAAATTGATAACTGAAAGAGAACATGAAATTGAATCCTTTAAACCAGAAGAATTTTGGACTTTAAGTGTCAAATTTAAAGATGAAAAAAATCAAAATATCCTTGCAAGTATTAGTCAACTAGATAACGACAAAATTGAAAAATTCTCTTTTAGAAATAAAGATGATATAAATAAAGCTATATCAAGCATCAATCAAAAAAAATTTAGTATTACTGATATATCAAGTAAAGTGATAAATCGTAATCCATCAGGACCATTTACTACATCAACTCTTCAACAAACTGCTTCAAGTCGATTAGGGTTTGGTGCATCAAGAACTATGCAAATTGCTCAAAAGCTTTATCAAGGTGTCGAAATTGAAGGAGAAACTATTGGTTTGATAACATACATGAGAACAGATGGCACTAATTTGTCAAAAGATGCTGTTGTGGCTTTTAGAGAATATATCAAAAAAGAAATTGGTAATGAATATTTACCTGAGAGTGCTTTAAATTACTCTGGTAAAAAGGCAAAAAATGCACAAGAGGCACATGAAGCAATAAGACCCACAGATGTTATCAGGACACCCCAAAGTGTAAAAAAGTATCTAAGCACAGATCAAAATAAACTTTATGATTTAATATGGAGTAGAGCTTTATCTTCTCAAATGCAATCTGCTAAATTTGATAGAAATACTATAACGATCACATCAAATAATAATGATACAATATGCAAAGCAAGTGGATCAGTTCTCAAATTTGATGGATTTTTGAAGATATATAATAATCAAAGTAAGGATGATGACGAAAACTTTCTACCCTCTGTATCTAAAGGACTTGTTAATATTGAGTCCTTAATAGATGAACAGCATTTTACACAACCCCCTCCTAGATATTCTGAGGCTAGCCTAGTTAAAAAACTAGAGGAATTAGGAATCGGAAGACCCTCTACTTACGCAAGTATAATTTCTACAATAGCAAATAGAGGTTACGCGGAGATATTGAATAAAAGATTTTTTCCAACTGATAGAGGAAAACTTATTTCAGCTTTTCTTGAAAAATTGTTCTCAAAATACGTAGATTATAACTTTACTGCTGGTTTAGAGGATCAATTAGACGAAATTACAACTGGTAAAGAAAGCTGGTTAAAAGTTTTAGAAATGTTTTGGAAAGACTTCAATAGCAATGTGGCTGAAGTAAAGGAAAAAAGAACAAGAGAGGTCTTAGATCTTTTAAATGATAGTTTAGGAGATTTGGTTTTCGATAAGGATGATAAAGGAAATATTGTAAGAAAGTGTCAATTATGTAATTCGGGGAAACTAAGCTTAAAAAATAGCTTTAGGGGTGGTGCGTTTATTGGTTGTTCAAATTACCCTGAATGTAAATTTACAAGACCTTTGTCTAAAGCAAAAGCAGCGGCTCAAGCGCAGTTAGCTGAACCAAAATTTATTGGAAAACATGAGAACGGTAATGATATATATCTTAAAAATGGAAGATTCGGTCCATATTTACAATATGAAAAAATTTCGGAAGATATAGAGATTGAAAAAACACTAAAGAAAAAAAAGAAAACAAAAAAACTTAAATCGGATGTAAATGAACTATTAAAAAATGTCTCTATTCCAAAAGGTTTGGAACTAGACAGTATAAATTTAGAAAAAGCACAATTTTTATGCTCACTACCAAAATCTTTAGGAATAAATCCTGATAATCAAAAAGAAATTACTTTAAACACTGGAAGATTTGGTCCTTACCTAAAGTGTGAAAATAAATCAGCTCGTATAGAAAACATTGAAGAAATTTTCTCTATTGGTTTAAATAGAGCGATAACATTAATTGCTGAGGCTAAACCGGGTAGAATGTCCTCTTCAATGATCAAAGATTTAGGTGAACACCCTGAAGATAAAAAACCAGTTAGAATTATGAAGGGACAATACGGACCATATATCAAGTATAAATCTCTGAATGCGACAATACCTGAAGAAAAGGATCCAACAGAACTCACAATGGAAGAAGCATTAATATTGATTGAGAAAAGAAAAGAATACGATAAAACAAAAAAGAAAAAAAAGAAAAAATGAAAAATGTAATTTTTATAGTGATTTTGTTTTCTTTAAGTTTGAATACTTACTCTTTTTCCAGCGAAATTGATTGTAATGAATTTAAAAAACTTTCAGTAAATTATATGAAATGTAAAGCTAATTCTGTTAAAAAAAAAGCAATATCTAAAACTAAAAATTTTGTAGATGATACAAAAAGTTTTCAGAAGAAAGAATGGTCAACAGAGAAAAATTAAATTATATAATATAAAAATTTATAAAAAATGAATTATCAAGAAAATTTAATTAAATTAGGTCTAAAGTTACCTGAAGCTAAAGCTCCAGTAGGAAATTATGTTGCAACTAAAATTTCTGGAAAAATGTTATTTGTGTCTGGACAAATTTCGATTAATGAAAAGGGTGAATTAATAAAAGGAAAAGTTGGAAAAGATTTAGATGTAGAATCTGGATATAACGCTGCCAAAAGATGTGCATTAAGCATAATTTCTCAAATAATGAAAGCTTGTGAAAATGATCTTACAAAAATTAAATCTTGCATAAAACTTACAGGTTTTGTTAATTCTACTGATAATTTTCAGGATCAGCCTAAAGTAATAAATGGCGCATCTGATTTAATCGTATCTGTTTTTGGGGATGCAGGAATGCACACAAGAGCAGCTGTAAGTGTTAATAGTCTTCCGTTGGGTGTTGCTGTTGAAGTTGATGCTATATTTGAGCTCAATTAAAATTTATCTTCCAATACTATAATATGTAAAACCTTGATTTTTAATTTTCATCGGAGAATATATATTTCTCATATCATAAATAATAAATTTTTTACCTTTTACTAAATTCTTAAAATTGATCGATTTAAAATCATTCCATTCTGTATGAATAATTACAAGATCTGAGCCCTTTACAGACTCTTTAATATTATCAATATAAAAAACATTTTTAATCTTTGAAAACTCTTTTTTAAAACCCGTCGGATCAAAATAATTTATTTTAGCACCCTTTATTGATAGTGCGGGTATCATTTTTAAACTAGAGGAATCTCTCATATCGTCTGTATTAGCCTTAAATGTGACGCCTAAGAAAGTTATTTTTTTATTTTTGATTTTGTTATTCAAAATTTTATAGACTTTATTGAGTAGAAAATTAGATCTACTTTCATTTGATTTTATTACTGATTTTATAACAGAAAGATTTATTTTAAACTTATCAGCAGTCGAAATTATAGCTTTAGTATCTTTTGGAAAACATGATCCACCATAACCAGGCCCAGCTCTTAAAAAACGACTCCCTATCCTTTTATCTAAACCCATCCCAATTGAAATATCCTCGACATTTATTCCTGTTTTTTCACATAAATTTGCAATTTCATTAATAAATGTAATTTTAGTAGCCAAAAAAGCATTGGATGAATATTTGATTAATTCTGCAGCTCTTCTTGATGTATGAATATATTGAGCTCCTTTAGAAATTAAGGGAGCATATAAATTATTCATTAAACGGTTAGACCTTTTGTCATTAGATCCAACAACTATTCTATCGGGAAAAATAAAATCTCGAATAGCTTCACCTTCTCTTAAAAATTCTGGATTAGATACAACAGAAAATTTATTCTTATTACTCTTTTTTTTTAGTAAAATTTTTTCAATTTCATCACCGGTTGTCACAGGTACTGTTGACTTAGTGACTATTATCTTAAATTTATTAATTGATAAACTTATCTGTTTTGCCACTTGAAAAATTTGACTTAGATCTGCACTACTACCTCCCTTTTTGGTTGGTGTTCCAACACAAATAAAAATTATATCAGAGTTTTTAATTGATCTTTTTAAATCCGATGAAAATTTTAATCTTTTATTTTTATAATTTTTATTTACTAATTCAGTAAGTCCAGGTTCATAAATAGGGATTTTTCCTCTAGAAAGTAGATCTATTTTTTTTAAGTCTTTATCAACACAAATAACATTATTACCTAAATCGGCAAAGCACACACCACTGACTAAACCCACATAACCTGTTCCTATCATACAAAGTTTCATGATTTAGCTATCTCTAATGTTGATTTGATATAACCACTCATACTTCCACAATCCAAATATTTCCCGGTAAAATTATGAGCGATAAATTTTTCTTTGTTTTGTATCAATGATTGTATCGCATCAGTAATATGAATTTCACCTCCTTTACCTGGTTTTTGATTTAATAATTTAGAAAATATTTTTTTTGGAAGAATATATCTTCCTATTACAGCTTTATTTGATGGTGCTGTTGAAATTGAAGGTTTTTCAATAACATCTTTTATAACGTAATTATTTTTATTTATTTTTTTTCCTAATTTATAAATTCCCCATCTTGAGACAGTTTTTTTTGGGACATTAATACTTGCCATTACAGATGATTTATATCGATTATGAATATTAATCATCGACTTCGAGCAATTTTTCTTAATTATTAGATCATCTGGTAATAACATCAGAAAAAAATCATCTGTGATAAATTTTTTAGTTTTTAATACTGCATCGCCTGTCCCCAAAGGTTTATTTTGATAAACAAATTTAATCATCTTTTTATATTTCAAAATTTTTTTATATTCTTTAATAACTCTAGGATCTTTTTTCTTTTTTATTATCTTTTTATAAAAGCTATCCTTGTAAAAATAATCTTTTATCATTTGTTTTTTTTTTGAAATTATAAAAACTACTTTTTTGATACCCGCATCTGTGCATTCATCTAGAATATACTCAATTCCTGGTTTTCCATTAATAGGAAGAAGTTCTTTAGCAAATACACTGGTTAAAGGTAATAACCTTGTACCTAGACCAGCTAATGGAATAATTGCTTGTTTAATCATTTAAATGTTTTACTTATTAAAATGTTTTATACAAATGAAAACTTTATTAAACAATATTGATTTAAATGAGGCATTATTTGGCAATTCAAATATTGGGTTTGTACCTACTATGGGCAGCCTTCATGATGGTCATATCTCATTAATTAAAAAATCACTAAAATTATCCAATAAAACCATTGTAAGTATATTCGTAAATCCTAAACAATTTAATAACAAACAAGACTACAAGAAATATCCTAGAAATATAAAAAAAGATCTGAAAATTTTAAAAAAACTAAAAGTGGATTATGTTTATTTACCTAAAAACAAAGATATCTATAAAGCTAAAAACAAAATAAAGATTAAACTCAACAAACAAGATAAAATACTGTGTGCCAAGTATAGAAAAGGTCATTTTGAAGGGGTGATTGAGGTAATGACTCGTTTAACAAAAATAGTTAGTCCATCAAAAATATTTATGGGTGAAAAAGATCTTCAACAGTTATTATTAGTAAAGAGATTTGTTGAAAAAAATTTTAAA
>CACGHT010000010.1 GCA_902572925.1 uncultured Pelagibacteraceae bacterium
TATCTATGCCTAGAGGTTTATATTTAAGTTTTAACCTTGATTTTAAAGAACCTAAAATCTTCCCTCTTCCACAACCAATATCTAAAATTTTAAAATTTGAATTAATTTTGGCATTTTTGATTAAAAAATTATTAAATGAATTAATATAATTTTGTGAAGATAACCAAGTTTTATTGTCCCAATTTTTAATGACAACTGATGCCATATTTTTTTAATCTCCAATAATTATATGGCCACGGTGTTAAAAAACCCACAATAAGCATTAAAGGTACAACCCACCAAGTTAATATTGCTCCACCAGTTAAAAAGTAATCGGTTAAATTCATTGTGGTTTCCATGCTTATCATTGAAATAAAACTCATCCCTAATGCTGTTTTTAAAGCTTTATTAAATTCCAAATTTTGACGGATTAAAATAATTGTTTCTAAAATTATACTTGTAATCAACCCATTTATGATTGCTAATATCATAATGGCTAAAACCGGGAAGGGTATTTTAGTTAATTGAAAAAATAAAATTGTTCCAAAGTCTCCAATTGAACATCCAAGCAAACACCATGCAGTATTTTTGGCACTTTGTTTCCATGTATGTAAACAAGACCAATCAAATGTAGTGGTTTCCATTCATATATGATAATATTTAGTTATGATTTTTAAACAACTATTTGATCAAAAATCTAGCACATACACATACTTAATTGCCTCATCTAAAGGAAGAGAGGCTTTGATAATTGATCCAGTTATAGAAAATGTAAGTGATTATATAATTTTATTGAAAGAATTAGATTTAAGATTAGTAAAAGTAATTGACACACATATACACGCTGATCATGTTACAGGTGCTTCAAAATTAAAAGATATTACTAAATGCTCCACAATAATGGGTGATCATACTCCGGCCGATGCTGTTGAAATTAAGGTAAAAGATGATGAATATATAAATTTAGAAAATTTAAAAATTAGAGCTATGTACACTCCAGGTCATACCTCTGATAGTTATAGTTTTTTGATGGATAATTATCTTTTTTCTGGTGATACATTGCTAATAAATGGAACAGGTAGAACTGATTTTCAAAATGGAGACTCGAAAGATGCATATAACTCAATTTTTAATAAACTACTTAAACTTCCTGATGAAACTTTTTTATACCCTGCTCACGATTATAAAGGAGAAAAAGTAAGCACAATTGGCAAGGAAAAGAAACAAAATCCAAGGTTACAGGTTAATAGTGTAGATGAATATGTTGAGTTAATGAATAATTTAAATTTAAAAAAACCTAAAAAAATTGATTTTAATGTTTCGAAAAACATTAATTTAGGTGCTTAATTTAAATTGAAGTTTTTAAAGCCTCATAAATTAAATCTTTAGTTGTCTCACCTATGCTTCTATAGACTTCCTTATCTCCTTTAAAAATTAATAAGGTGGTTTGATATTGAATATTTAGCAGATTAGAAATTTCTTTATTAGTTACATCAAAAGAAAAATATTCAATATTATCAAAATTAATATCAGATAGTTTACCTTTTTTTTTAGCTTCTTTTAAAACTTTCATTTGACTTGCACAAGATGAACAATATTTTATCCAAGAACTTACTATCACAATTTTTCCCTCTGATTGTGCTTGTTCAAATAAATTTTTTTTGAAAGTTGTTTCTTTTTCCATTGCGCTGACACTCAATGCAAAAAAACAAAAGATTAACGTAAAAATTTTTTTCATATTTATTTATATCACAAATATTAAAAACCAATAAGAAGCAAGCCCTGAGATAATTGTCGCAATAATATTTTGACTTATTATTCCAATTAACATTGCAATTATTGCTGCCATTATTTTTGGATTGTTTTCTAATTGGAAATCTCCAGAGTTATCCAAAAAAATAGCAGGAAATATAATTGCAGGAAAAATTGCTGAAGGCACAAAAGAGAGAATTTCTCTTATTCTATCATTGAACATTTCTTTCTTTAATAATGCTATCATTGAAAACCTTGTCAAAAAAGTTATCAAACCACAGTATATAATTAATAGCCAGTTACTCATTTTTTTTATTTAACTTAGTTAAAATCGCTGCTGTCAGTAAAGCAGTTACTCCAGCGACAATTACATATGCTTTATAAGGAACATAATTAAATCCAAACGTTGCCACTAATCCTGAAATAATTATTACAATCACATTTATTAATTTTCTAAAATCATTAACCAATAATGCTAAAAAAGTTAACGGTACTGCAAAACTTAAGCCTAGTTTTTCAGGAATAAAAGCTCCCAAAACAATTCCTAAAAAAGTGGTTGTCTGCCAAATAACCCAACAAGTAATACCACCACCAAATAAATGAAAATATTTATCTTTATCTTTTTTTTTTTTAAAATACTCATTTGATCTTGCAAAAGCTTGATCAACTAAAAAATATGAGATTACAATTTTCCAAACAATTTTTAAATCTGATAAATGCTCAGATACAACAGCTCCATACAAAAGATGTCTTGAGTTCACTGCTCCAACTGAACTTATTATAACTAAAGATGAGGCGCCTCCTGAAAATAATTGGAGTAAAACAATTTGTGAAGCACCGCCAAAGACTATTAATGACATTCCCATTGTTTCTATTGGGCTAAATCCAATATCGATTGAAAGAACCCCAAATATTAAACCAAATGGAACAACTGGAATCATCAGTGGGCTAACATCAAAAATACCCTTTAAAAAAACTCTAAATTTATTATTCATTTTAGAGAGTTTTTATTAGAAGCAAACAATATGATCAATATGAATTGGTCTTTTTATGCCAAATTTTTCATTCTCCTCGTGTTGATGTATATGATGAGAGTGAACAAAAACTGGAATTAATAAATTACTTGGCGTTTTAAGAGTGTAGATAAAATTTGTGCCCCTAAACTTTCTATCTATAACTTCAAACTTTAAATTACTTTGGTCATCATGATGCAAGTCCTCTGGTTGTACCAAAAGTTTTACTTTTGATCCTATTGGAAAAGGTTTATTAAAATTACCCGTAATTGTTCCAAGATCTTTATTTTCTAAACTTTTAGGACTTGTAACCTCTGCAGGAATTAGGATGCCTCTATTTAAAAAATTAACTACCTCTATTGAGTTGGGTAAATGATAAACATTATATGGATCGTCAAATTGTTTGAGTTCCTGATTTAAAATAATTCCACATTTTGATCCTAAATAAAATGCTTCATAAGAGTCATGAGTCACAATTATTGTAGTAATTTTTGAACTCTTTAATATTTTTTTTAATTTTTCCTGTATTTCTTCTTTAAAACTTTGATCAACATTTGATAATGGTTCATCTAATAATAGTAGGTCTGGATTAGTGATTAAAGATCTCGCAAGTGAAGCTCTTTGAGCTTCTCCGGCGCTAATTTCATGTGGAAATTTATTTAAAATTACAGAGATATCTAGTAGGTCAATAATTTCTTGAAAGTTTAAATTTTTTTCTTTTTTATCTTTATTTCTATCGGCACCTAATAATATATTTTTTTCTACAGTATAATGTGGAAATAAACTGTTTTCTTGAAATGCAAGTGATATATTTCTGTTTTCAGGCTCAACATTTTTTTGATTTGAAGATAATACATTTCCTTTTAACTCTATTGTTCCCCTTTCAATTTTTTCTAAGCCAGCAATTGTTCTTAAAATTGTTGTTTTACCAATTCCTGACGGACCTAGAAGACATATAATATCTCCCTCATTTTCAATGGCAAAAGACACATTGGCTACTTTTGTTTTGCCTCCAACTTTAAAATCAACATTTTTTACTTCAAAAAAATTTTTACTCATCGTTTTCTCTTAAAATGTATTTTGAGCTAATTATAATGAATAAAGATGCAATTAATATCAAAAATAAAGAAGGTACAGCGGCTGCCTCTAATAAATCCTCTGAAGCAGAAATATATGCTGTAGTTGCAAAAGTTTCAAAATTAAAAGGTCTTAAGATTAATGTTATAGGTAGTTCCCTAATTATCTCTAATGAAATTAAAATAATTATGAACAATAAGGAATTTCTTAAGAAAGGAATGTGAATATTCATAAAGGTCTTTCTTTTAGAGTAACCAAGTAAGTATGCACTTTCATCAACAGATATATTAATTTTTTCATATCCTGATTTTATTCCATTAAATGCTAAAGAGTAAAATCTTATAAAATAAACTAATACTAATCCTAAAATAGAACCAATAAAAACTTTTTTGATAGAATCAAATCCCAAAGATTTAATTATACTATTATCAAACCATGCAATAAAACTTATAAATGCAATAGCCAAAATAACTCCTGGAATTGCATATCCTGAAATAGATAAAGTTGATAAAACATTTAAGACTTTATTTTTAGAAACTCTATTTCCATAATTAGATATTAATGAGAATAAAATTAAAACAGAGCTAGACAATATAACAATGTAAAGAGTATTTGTTAAAAGTTCAAAAATTTCTAAATTAAATAAATTTTCTGGAAATTTAATTGTCCAATACATCATTTGGAGTAACGGAAATAAAAAACTAAAAAAGAATATTAAAAAACAATATGAAAATGCATATAAAGATTTATTTCCAATAAGTTTAATCTTTTCTTTTTGTTTAAATCCTCCTCGAGAATTAAAATGATACCGTGCGTTTTTTCTAGAAAAATTCTCTAAAATAAATAACGCAAAAATGAATAATAACAAGAAAAAGGATATTCTATTCGCAAACGCTAAATCGTCAAAAGCTATCCAGGAATTATAGATTCCAGTTGTAAGAGTATTGATTGAAAAAAAATCAACTGCACCAAATTCTGCTAAAGTTTCCATCGCAACTAAAGATAGTCCAGCAACTATTGCAGGCCGAGCTGCAGGAAGTACTATCTTGTAAAAAGATTCAAATTTTGAAAAACCTAGGTTTTTTCCTAGATCAATAAGACTTTGAGATTGGTATAAAAATGAGGCCCTGGCTAAAATATAAACATATGCAAACAAAGAGAAAGAGATAGATAATATTGCGCCTAACATGCCGTCAAATTTAGGAATGTGTTGGTTATAGTTTCCTTCTCCAAAAAGATTTTTTAAGATTGTATATGCAGTGCCATAATTTTCAAAAAAAGCAGTTAATGAATATGCATAAATATAAGGCGGTACTGCAAAAGATAAAATCAATGCCCATTTGAAAAAATTAGAAAATGGAAAATCAAAAAAAGATACTAAATAAGCTGAACTAGTACCTATAATAAATGTCAAAACAAGAACACATATTAATAATACTGATGAATTAAAAATGTACTCGATTAAAAATGTATTTTTTAAAAGTTCATAATAATTTGAAGTTTCTTCAAAGAAACTTGTAAATACAGTAATTATTGGAATTATAACAAATATTGAAACCAATAATGAGAAAAAAAACCATATGTTAAAAAATTTATACATTTAAATTTTATATTATATTAATTTTTTTTGGAAAAGTAATTAGTGTTTATTAAGTGTATCTAATTTAGTGTCCACCATAAATCTCCATTTATGATGGACACCGGAAAGAAAAATTAAAAATCGAAAACTTTAAGGAGATGCGGAACTTCCTTAGGTTTGATTTCTTCTAGTTTTCTTTTATTTATTCTTTGATCGATTTTTTTACACTCCATAATACATGGGGAACATGCCTTGGAAGATTTATTTAAATCAATCTCTGAAATAAATTTTTTTTCTTGTTTCATTGTTACTTCCAACCAGCGGCAGTCATTACTTCTACTGCAGCAGCCTGATTTTTTCCATAAGAAGCTAACTTAGTTTTCATATCTTGTTTGAAATCTAATCCTAAGTTATTTACTACTAATGGACTTGGTGAAACACCGTTAATCATCGGAAACTCGAAAGTGTTGTTAGTAAAATGTTCTTGAGATTGAGGAGTAAGTAAAAACTCTACAAGCTTAATAGCGTTTGCTTTATTAGGAGCACCTTTAACTAAAGCTGCACAACTAACATTCATGTGTGTTCCTCTATCATTTTGATTAGGGAAGAAAGCTTTAACTTTCTTAGCTGCTTCTTGTTGTTCTGCGCCTTTTTTACCAGACAACATAAGTGCTAGATAATAAGTATTAGCTACAGCAATATCAGCTTCTCCTGCTGCGACTGCCATAATTTGAGCTCTATCATTACCTGTAGGTGTTCTTGCCATGTTTGCAACAACTCCTTCAGCCCATTCAGCTGTAGCTTTTTTTCCATTATTTTTAATTAATGATGCTACTAAAGATTTATTATAAATATTGCTCGATTTTCTAATTACTAATCTACCTTTCCACTTAGGATCAGCTAGACCTTCATAAGTCATTCCAGATAATTCTGCACCTGTAACTCTCTCCGGTGAATAATAAATTATTCTAGCTCTCTTAGCTATTCCAACCCATTTATTTGTTCTAAAAGTTTTTGGCACAGCATCTTTGATTGCTGCTGATGTTAAACCACTTTGAAGTGCACCTTTTGCATCCATCGCTCCACATCTTCCAGCATCAGCTGTAATATATAAGTCAGCAGAAGAATCAGCACCTTCACTTAGAATTCTTTTTTCTAAAGCACCTGATTTTCCGTTTATCAAATTGACTTTTATTCCAGTCATATTTGTAAACTTAGAATAAAGCTCACCATCTGCTTTATAATGTCTTGCATTAAAAACATTCACCTCATTTGCCATCACAACTGATGAGGCAAATAAAGATGCTATCAATGCAAAAATTGATATTTTTTTCATCATTTCTCCATTCTTCCGCATGATTTAATTGAGAATGAGAACTATTCTCATTGATAATGATTATCAATCGCAAAGATGTCGCAGGCTAACTAAGACTTCCAGTCGCCTATTTTACTGAATAAAAAGTTCCTAAAAGCCTGAACTCTGGCTGTGTTTTTTAAAGATTGTGGATAAACGAAGTGTGCCTCTGTGATTGGTCCCTCAGATTTAGGCAAAACTTTAATAATATTGGTCGAATTGCTTACTAAATATTCAGGCAGTGCTGCTAAACCTACTCCAGACTCCACTGCTAGTAAAAGTCCCATAACACTGTTTACCTTCATTATAGGTTTTCTTTTTTTTCCGTCATGCATCCCTAACTTTAATGCCCACTCTGGATTATAAACTGGTGAAGGTGCTCCTTTGCCAAATGATATGAATTTGTGTTTATTTAAGTCACTCACAGTTTTTGGCATACCATATTTTTCTAAATATTTGTTAGACCCATAAATATAATATTTTAGATCTATAAGCTTTTTTTGAATATAATTTAATTGTTTAGGTCTTCTCATAAAAATACCAATATCTGCTTGTCTTGTACTTAAGTCCAACTCCTTATCCTCAAAAATCAACTCAATTTCAACCTCGGGATTTAACCGCATAAATTCCTCAATTCTAGGTGTTAACCAATGAGTTCCAAAACTTCTAACTGTTGTGATTGTCAATTTTCCTGTTGGTTTATTTTTTTGATCTCCTAGTGAAGTTTCCACTTCTTTGAGTTTACTTATAACTTCGTGTGCAGTCTTAAATACATACTCTCCATTTTCGGTGAGCGTAAGACCTCTTGCGTGTCTTTCAAATAATTGAACTTTTAAGTCTTGTTCCAAAGATTGAATTTGCCTACTTATCGCAGATTGACTAAGATTTAGATTTATAGTTGCGTTGGTAAAACTTCCTGCTTCTGCAACTGCATGAAAAATTTTAAGTTTATCCCAGTCCATTATTTATTTAAATCAACTAAAACTCTTCCAGAAATTTCACCCTTTAATATTTTAGGATAAGTTTCAATTAACTCCTCCAAGCTAACAGTTTGAATAGATTTTTCTATTAAGCTAAAATCAATTAATTTTGCAGCCTCTCCCCAAATAAATTCTCTTCTTTTGATGCTACAATTAGCTGAGTCCATTCCCCAAAGTTTTATCCCTCGTAACATGAAAGGAATTACGTTAGTATTTAATTCATTTGTACTTGCATTGCCACATACTGCAACAATCCCATTTGAATTAGTTTGAACAATTGCGTTAGCTAAAATTTTACCACCGACGGTATCGACTACCCCATCCCATAAACCTTTATCTATAAGTTTTGGATCTTTATCAAATTCACCACGATTTATAACACTTTTAGCACCTAATGATTTTAAATAGTCCGCTTTAGAATCTTTTCCTGTTACTGCAGTAACGTTGTATCCCATTTTATTGAGTATCATAACTGCAACGCTTCCTACTCCACCAGTAGCACCTGTAACTAAAACCTCATTTACTTTGGCACCTAGTAATATTTCTTCTCGAGCTTTTATCGCAAATGCTGCCATTAAAGATGTAAAACCCGCAGTGCCTAAGATCATTGCTTGTTTAGTTGTTAAATCACTTGGTTTCTTTACTAAAAAATCGCCATTAACTTTTGCTATTTGAGAATATCCACCATAAAAAATTTCGCCAACTCTAAAACCAGTTAAAATTACCTCATCACCTGATTTAAATTTTGGATTTTCACTTTCTAAAACAGTTCCTGAAAAATCTATGCCTGGGATATGGGGGAACTCTTTTACTAACCTACCACCATTTTTTAAAATCATTCCATCTTTAAAATTAAGATCTGAATAATCAACTTTGATGGTTACATTACCATGTTTTAAAAAACTTTTGTCTAATGATTTTACTTCTCTTGTAAAGTTGTCACCTTCTTGATTTAAAACTAATGCTTTAAATTGGTCTGACACTTTTAATCTTTTGAATTGCTTATTAACCTTAAATATCTATTTTGATAACTTAAATCTTCTTTGAATTGACCTAAATAATAATTTGTGACTGTTGTAGCTTGTTCCTTTTTAATACCTCTCATAGTCATACATTGATGAGTTGAGTCTATTGTAACAGCTACCCCTTTTGCATCTAAAGATTGCATTAGTGTATTCGCAATCTGCATAGTTAATCTTTCCTGGGTTTGTAATCTTTTAGAAAAAACCTCAACAACTCTTGCTAATTTACTTAATCCAACAACTCTTTCATTAGGTATGTAAGCTACATGAGCTTTACCAATTATTGGTGCCATATGATGTTCGCAATGACTTTGAACAGAAATATTCTTTTGAATAACCATGTCATCATACCCATCCACATCGCCAAAAGTTTTATCCAAAACTTGAATAGGATCTTCCTTATAACCTTTAAAATACTCCTTAAATG
Source organism: uncultured Pelagibacteraceae bacterium (assembly GCA_902572925.1). Taxonomy (GTDB): domain Bacteria; phylum Pseudomonadota; class Alphaproteobacteria; order Pelagibacterales; family Pelagibacteraceae; genus Pelagibacter. The sequence goes on from CACGHT010000010.1 coordinate 9,184, forward strand.
CTTTAACAACTCTTTTTGGAGTTTCTAATAATCCTTCTCGATTAGGGTCTTCACCCATCCACGACAAAATAGTCTTAAAAGCTTCTTCTGCTTCTTTATCAGAAATCTTCTTCGAATTTTGATTATTATCAATGTCTTTAACTAACTTCATGAGGGGGTTTATACATATAAATGCGTATTTTTAAAATATTTAATATATCTCTATATGTGCTACATAATCACCAAATATGTTCAAAAAAAGAGAAAATGTGGTTGAAATTGAAGAGGGAAATCTTCTATCACCTAAATTTGATAATGATGGTTTAATACCTGTCATCACAATGTGCTCTCAAACAAAAGAAATTTTAATGCATGGTTATATGAACGTTGAAGCATTAAAAAAAACTATAGAAACAAAAGAAGCTCACTACTACAGCAGATCAAGAAAAGCTATTTGGCACAAAGGTAAAACAAGTGGTTTTATTCAGAAAGTGACTGAAATCAAAATTGATGACGACCAAGACTCGATTTGGCTTACTGTTGATATTGGAGACGGAGCTAGTTGTCACGTCGGTTATAGATCTTGTTTTTATAGATCTATACCACTTGGACCAATTGAAAATGGTAGAGAAGTTCAGATGAAATTTACTGAAAATGAAAAAAAATTTGACCCAGAAAAAGTTTATAAAGGTCAACCCAATCCAACAAAAATTTAATTGAATGGAAATTAAATATCAAAATTTAAGAGTATTAGGTCCAGCAATATTAAAAGTCAAAATACCAGATGAAATACTAGATAAATTAAATGACTATATAGATAAAATCATCAATGATGACACAAAATTAAAAAAATTAAATTACGGTGAGGCGCTTGTCGGTGATGTTACTCAGGAATTTTTATTAGAAGTAGAATTTGTTAAATCATCAGGTTGGTTAGAATTTTTGGGTAATTCTTGTAAGATTTATACGGAATTAAATGAAGGAAAAAAAATATCAAAATTTAATTTGCTAAAAACTTGGGTTGTTAGACAATTTCAAAATGAATATAATCCAACTCATTGGCATGGTGGACATATTTCTGGAGCTGGGTTTCTTAAAGTTCCTAAATCATTAGGACAAAGTACTCAGCAAAAAAAATCAAAAAAATATAGAGGTGGAAACTTACAACTAATACATGGTGCAAGAATGTTTACTTGTCCTTCAACATTTAATATTACTCCAGAGGTTGGTGATTTTTATTTATTTCCTAATTATTTGATGCATACAGTTTTTCCATTCAAAGGCACTGATGAGGAAAGACGTTCTATCTCATTTAATGCGTCAATTGATGAGGATATATATAATGTATATGGAAAATAAAATTCAAAAAAATGTCCTTGGAGAAAATTTAGAATTATGTTCCAAAAATCCTCTTACTGGTTGGTATAGAGATGGTTGTTGTAATACTGATGAAAATGATCATGGGTTACATACTGTTTGTGCAAAAGTTACAACTGAATTTTTAGAATGGTGTAAAGAGGCCGGAAATGATTTAATTACACCTCATCCAGAATTTGGTTTTCCTGGATTAAAAGATGGGGATGGTTGGTGTGTTTGTGCAACATGGTATGCAAGAGCAGTAGAAGCTGGAAAAGGTTGTCCAATTTTTTTAAAAAGAACTCATGAAAATACATTGAAAGTTTTGCCAATCGAAACACTCAAAAAATTTGCAATAGATCTTTCATAAGATAAATTTGAATTATGGGTGAAAACATTTTATCGGTCATATATCTGTTATTAGTAATTGCACTTATTTTCCCTGGTTTTTATTATGCAAATAAGAATAAAAAAGTTTTTTTAAAAAATCTTATTATTTGGTTAGGTATTATTGGAATAGTAACGATTCTTATCTATTTTCTTAAATAGTTAATTACATATTTCCATACTTTGGTCCACCACCACCCTCAGGGGTAACCCAAATTATATTTTGAGAAGGTTCTTTAATATCGCAAGTTTTACAATGAATACAGTTTTGAGCGTTAATAACAAATTTATTAATATTATTCTCCTTTTGAACCTCGTAAACACCTGCTGGGCAATATCTTTGTGCTGGTTCGTCATATTTTTCAAGAGTATATTTTATTGGTAGATCTTTATCTTTTAGTTGTAAATGAACTGGCTGATTATCCTCGTGATTAGTTCCAGTCAAATAAACTGAGCTTGTTTTATCAAAAGTAATCACATTGTCAGGTTTTGGATAATCAATTTTTGGCATTTGATCTGCAGGTTTTAACGTTTCATGATCTGCATGCTTATGTTTTAGTGTAAAAGGAAGCTTACCTCTAAATAGAATTTGATCTATTCCAGTAAATATAATTCCAAGTATTAAACCCCAGCTAAAACTTGGTTTAACATTTCTAGCTCTATATAATTCTTTATATAGCCAGCTTTCCTTAAAAATTTTTTCATAAACAGATAGCTCATCACCTTTTTCAAAATGAAAATTTATTGTTTCAGCAGCTATAATTCCACTTTTCATAGCAGTATGAGAGCCTTTTATTTTTGGCATGTTTAAAGTTCCTGCATCACATCCAATAAGTAATGCACCTGGCATATACATTTTTGGTAAACTTTGAATACCACCTTCAATTAAAGCTCTAGCGCCGTAAGAGATTCTCTTTCCACCTTCAATAATTTTTTTTATTGATGGATGTGTTTTGAATCTTTGAAACTCATCAAAAGGAGAAAGGTGAGGATTTTGATAATCTAAACCAATTACGTATCCTAAAAACACTTGTTTGTTTTCAGCATGATAAATAAAACTTCCTCCATAAGTTTTTTTATCTAAAGGCCATCCAGCTGTATGCATCACTAATCCCTCTTCATGATTTTTTTCATCTATTTCCCAGATTTCTTTAAATCCAATTCCATATTGTTGGGGATCTTTGTCTTTATTCAGATTAAATTTTTTAATCAATTGTTTTCCTAAATGACCACGACAACCTTCAGCAAAAACTGTAACCTTGCCTATAAGTTCAATACCTGGTTCAAAACTATCTTTTTTATTTCCTTGTTTATCTATACCCATGTCCTGAGTGGCTACTCCTTTAACGGAGCCATCGTCATTAAATAAAATCTCACTTGCTGGAAATCCTGGAAATATTTCTACACCGAGTGTTTCTGCTTGCTCAGCAAGCCATCTACATAAATTTGCAAGACTAATAATATAATTTTTATGATTTTTTTGAACAGCAGGTAACAACCACGTGGGCCAACTTAAAGATTTTGTTTTTCCTAAAAATAAAAATTTTTCCTTAATGACTTTTGTTTTTACAGGTGGATTTAAATCTTTCCAATTTGGAATTAATTCGTCTAGTGCTCTAGTTTCAAAAACATTTCCACTTAATATATGGGCACCGATCTCAGATGCTTTCTCCAAAACACAAACATTTAAATTTGAATTTAATTGTTTTAATTTAATAGCAGTTGTTAATCCTGATGGTCCTCCACCAACAATTACTACATCGTATTCCATTGACTCTCTGGACATAACAATTTTTTACAGATTATATTATTTTTGTATAGTGTTTAATTTGTTCAGTTCCTCAATAAATTGAGGTACTGCTTCAAAAAGATCAGCTTCTAGACCATAGTCTGCAACACTAAAAATTGGAGCTTCACCATCCTTATTGATTGCGACAATTACTTTGCTTTCTTTCATTCCAGCTAAATGCTGAATAGCACCAGAAATACCAATGGCAATATATAAATCTGGAACTACAACTTTTCCAGTTTGACCCACTTGATGATCGTTGCTTATATATCCGGCATCCACAGCTGCCCTTGATGCTCCAATAGCGGCATTTAATTTGTCAGCAACAGAGGTAATTAATTTAAAATTATCTCCACTCTGCATTCCTCTTCCACCAGAAACAACCACTCTTGCAGTTCCAAGTTCTGGTCTATCTGACTTAATTTCCTCTCTTTTAACAAATTTTGTATTATTAAACTCTTCACTTGGTTCAGCTTTTTCAATTGGCGCAGATCCGCCTGAACTCTCACATGGATCAAAAGAAGTTGGTCTAATAGTAATACATTTTTTTGGATCCTTGCTTTTTACTGTTGCAAATGCATTTCCAGCATAAATTGGTCTTAAAAATGTATCTGCAGAAATTACCTTAATAATATCACTGACTTGAGATGTATCTAAAGAAGCTGCAATCCTTGGCATCAAATTTTTACCAAATGTATTAGCTGAACAAACAACATATGAATAATTTTCTGCCAATTTCACGATTACTGGTGCAAAATTTTCTGCTACAAAGTTTTCGTAATGAGCTGCCTCTACTTGAATTACTTTTTTGACTAATGGTAACTCTGATAATTTTTTTGCTGCATCTCCACAGTTATTACCAATAATTACAGTATGAAGATCTGAATCCATTTGAGAAGCTGCAGTTACGGCATTCAGTGTAAAAGGTTTAAGCTCTTTATTATTATGTTCTGCAACTAATAAAACTGACATTATATTACTTTAGCCTCATTTTTTAATTTTTGCACTAGCTCGGCCACACTTTTTACTTTTATACCAGCTTTTCTTTTTGGTGGCTCTTCAACCTTAATTTGCTCGATTCTTGGTGATGTATCTACTCCTAAATCTGACGCATTTATTTGCTCAATAGGTTTCTTTTTAGCCTTCATTATGTTGGGCAAAGACGCATATCTTGGTTCATTAAGTCTTAAATCACAGGTTACAATAGCAGGAATATTAATCTCTATTGTCTCTAATCCCTCGTCAATCTCTCTCGTAACTTCAAGTTTTTTATCCTTAATCTCTATCTTTGAAGCAAATGTTGCTTGAGGCCAATTTAGTAAAGCACTTAACATTTGACCTGTTTGATTACAATCATCATCAATTGCTTGTTTTCCCATAAAAACTAAATCTGGTTTTTCTTTTTCAACAATTTTTTGTAATAATTTGGAAACGGCTAAAGGTTCTAAAATTCCATCAGCTTTAATAAGAATGCCTCTATCAGCTCCAACCGCTAATGCTTTACGAACAGTTTCTTGAGCTTTCTCTTCTCCAACACTTACTGCAACTACTTCGGTCGCTTTTCCTGACTCTTTGATTTTTACTGCCTCCTCAATCGCATTATCATCTGGTGGATTGGTAGACATCTTAACATTTTCAGTTACTACACCAGTGTTATCCTCTTTAACTCTAACTTGAACATTGTAATCAATTACTCTTTTTACTGCGACTAAAATTTTCATTAGGCTCTCAAAAGTTTATTTTCAGCATCGTATGGACTTTCTTCTACTATTGTAGCCTCATACATTTTTCCAAGAATATCAACTTTAAGTTTTTCTCCAATATTTGCTAAATCAGGTTTCACCATGGCTAAGGCAATAGATTTATCTAATCTAAACCCATATTCCCCTCCTGTTGCTCGCCCAACGACTTTGTCATCTTTATAAATTGGATTGTTACCTAAAACATCTGAGTCTGTTGTGTCATGAACCTCTAGTGTTACTAATTTATTATCAAAACCCTTTTCTCTCCATTTGTTTAGTGCATCAAGTCCTATGAAATTACCCTTGTTTGGATGAATAAATCTGTCTAGGCCAGACTCATAAGGTGAATACTCAATTGATAGTTCAGTTCCCACGAGTTTATAAGATTTTTCTACTCTTAAACTGTTCATTGCTCTGATGCCAAAAGGTTTAAGACCAAGGTCCTTACCTGCTTCCATTAATTTATCAAAAATATGGTTTTGATATTCAATTGGGTGATGTAATTCCCAACCAAGTTCACCAACAAAATTTACTCTCATAGCATTTACTGGAGCATATCCAATATTAACATTTTTTGCAGTTAACCATTTAAAGTTTTCATTTGAAAAATCATCAGTCGAAACTTTTTGCATAAGCTCTCTAGCTTTTGGGCCTGCTACAACAAGCACACCTGTGCTATTTGTTAAGTCCTCAAATATAACTGAACCATCAGTTGGCATCCATTTTTGAATCCAATCATGGTCTAATCTCAAATTCGCTCCAGCTGAGACCAAATAATAACTATTTTCAGCTTCTTTCATAATTGTAAACTCAGAGTGAACACCACCTTTAGTATTTAGCGCATGACACAAATTAATTCTTCCGATTTTTTTTGGAAGTTTGTTAGCAACTAAGTAGTCTAAAAATTCCTCAGCTTTTGGACCCTTAATTCTACATTTTGCAAAGGCTGTCATATCCAAAAGTCCAACATTTTTTTTAACATTTTCACATTCTTTCTTAATTGCATCAAACCATTTTGATCTTCTAAATGACCAATGATCTTTTTGTTCCATGCCATCTGTTGCAAAAAAGTTTGGTCTTTCCCATCCAAATTTTTGTCCAAAGACAGCACCAAGATTTTTCATTCTTTCATAACAAGGAGATGTTCTTAAAGGTCTTGCAGCCGGTCTCTCCTCATCAGGATAATGAACAATAAATACATGACTGTAAGCTTCTTCATTTTTTGCTTTGAGATAAGATTTTGTTGCATAATTTCCGTAACGTCTTGGTTCAACACCAAGCATATCAATAGTTGGTTCACCATCAACGATCCATTCTGCTAATTGCCAACCTGCACCGCCTGCTGCAGTTATTCCAAAACTATGTCCCTCATTAATCCAAAAATTTTTAAGTCCCCAGGCCGGGCCAACAATAGGATTACCATCTGGTGTGTAACATATTGCACCATTATAAACTTTTTTCACTCCAACTTCTCCAAATGCTGGAACTCTATGTATTGCTCCCTCAATGTGTGGAGCAAGTCTATCTAAATCTTCTTGAAACAATTCATATTCAGAGTCTTTTGAGGGACCTTCTACATAACACGCTGGTGCACCATCTTCATATGGACCTAATATTAATCCACCAGCCTCTTCTCTCATGTACCATCTGCTATCACTATCTCTTAATACACCCATCTCTGGAAGACCTTCTTTTTTTCTTTTTTGTATCTCTGGATGAGGTTCAGTTACAATGTATTGGTGTTCAACTGGTATTACTGGAATATCTAATCCAACCATTTCACCAGTTTGTCTTGCAAAATTTCCTGAACATGAAATGACATGTTCACACTCAATTGATCCTTTGTCTGTTTCAACAATCCATCCTTCTTTAGTTTGTCTCATTGATAACACTGTTGTGTTTCTATAAATCTCAGCTCCTCTGTTCCTTGCACCTGTGGCAAGTGCCTGAGTTAAGTCTGCAGGTTGGATGTATCCATCTTCTGGGTGTTGAATTGCTCCAACTAAATCATCAGTATGACAAAGCGGCCAAATTTCTTTTACTTGTTGAGGTGTCAAAAATTTTACATCAACACCAATTGTTTTAGCTACACCAGCATATTGATGGTACTCATCCATTCTATCTTTGGTACTAGCTAAACGGATATTTGAAACCACACTGAAACCAACATTCTTGCCAGTCTCTTCTTCTAATTTTTTATAAAGATTTACTGCATACTTGTGAAGTTGACCAACAGAATAGCTCATATTAAAAAGAGGTAGCAAACCTGCTGCATGCCAAGTTGAGCCTGAGGTTAATTCTTTTCTTTCAACTAAAACAACATCTGACCAGCCTTTTTTTGCTAAATGATAAAGAGCGCTTACTCCAACAACTCCTCCACCGACTACGACGACTTTTGCTTTAGATTTCATTAAACGATTCCTACTAAATTTTTATTCATAACGAAACAAAATTGTATTATGGATAATCAAATTGAACTTCCTAGTGCTATCGGGCTAGAAACCATTGTGGTCAACCAACAATCCTTAAGGGGTCCTTCAGCAGTATATTTTTCCACTTGCCAGTTGAACTTATGATAAATCTTATCTTTATCTAAAATTATCACCTCAAATTGTGCCCATTTGTCACCACCTCCAACCTGTGTAATTGTATGGCTTAAGTGATTTAAGAGCATTTGATATGAGTTGCCTTTAATCATCATTTTGAAATTTGGTAAAGGGCCAGTATTTTTTTTGTTACTGGGATGCGCAAAATTCCAGGTTTGCTCAATCCCACTATCTTTATAATTTAAGTCGTTTTTTTGAAGACCACTTAATTGAATCTTAACAACTTTGGAAGGTTTTATATCACTATTAGGTTTCAGTAACTCAGCTTTAGTTATTGAAATTGAAAAGAAAAGAATAATAAAGACTTTAAATATTATCTCGAATTTTTTTAACATCTTTTTAAAAATTTAATTATTAATTAATTAAAGTATTTTTCGTACTCTATCTTCGTACATTTATTATCAATGTAAATGATGTCATTTGTCTCAACAATTTTTTTTGCTTCCTCGTTACTAATGTCTAATTGTAACCATAATAC
>CACGHT010000011.1 GCA_902572925.1 uncultured Pelagibacteraceae bacterium
TAAGATCTTCTAAACTCTTTTTTTCAAAAAAATCGTTAATATGGTTCTCAAGCTCGTCCCATAAATTATGAGTTAAACATTTTGTAGATTTGCCGTTGCACCCTTTTTTAGACTCTTTTTTGCATTGAACAGTTTTAACTTTTTCATCAACAGCATCAAAAATATTTGTAAGTTTGATCTCTTTAGCTTTTTTATTTAAAACGTAGCCACCTTGATTTCCTCTAACACTTTGAACAATCTCCTTTTTTCTAAGTTTAGAAAAAATTTGCTCTAAGTAATCAAGCGAAATACCTTGTCTAAGCGAGATGTCTCTTAGAGATACTGGGTTAATATTGTTAAATCTTGCCAGATCCACTAAAGCCATTACCGCATATCTGCCTTTAGATGTTAGTTTCATAAAACCTTTATTTTACTGGGGTATATATAAACCCGACTAAAATAGTCAAGTATCTATCAGAAAAAAATACTAACATTTTGTCACGTACATGTGTTAAACCTAATTTTTTTTTGAGAATAATTATCAATATCAAATATGGATAATAAAATTTTAGAAATATTCATACCTGGTCCTGCAGGGAGGCTCGAAGCAAAATATTTTAAAAGTAAAAAAAGTACTTCTCCTATTGCTTTAGTATTACAACCTCATCCTCAATATGGAGGAACAATGAATAATAAAGTTGTTGTAGAAACTTTTCATGCTTTTATGGAGAATGATTTTTCTGTGTGTCGGGTAAACTTTAGAGGTGTTGGTAAAAGTGATGGAGAATTTGATAATGGACAAGGAGAGCTAGCTGATGCTGCAGCTGCATTAGATTGGTTAGAAAGAGAAAATTTTGATAACTCACAATGTTGGGTGTCAGGATTTTCTTTTGGTTCTTTAATAGCAATGCAGTTATTAATGAGGAGACCTGAGATAAATAGATTTATTGCAATTTCACCTCAACCTAATGTTTATGATTTTTCTTTTTTATCACCCTGTCCATCATCTGGATTAATGGTATATGGAAAAAAAGATGAATTAGTGCCTTTTGAATTTATTAAAGATTTAGATAACAAACTTAGTGCACAAAAGGGGATTAAGGTAGAATTTCAAACTATATCTGAAGCAAATCATTTTTTTACGAAAAGTGAGTCTGAATTAAATAAATGTTTGGATAAGTATATTAAAAAAGAAACTGCACTTTATTAAAAATTTTGTAAAATATCACCACCAGAAATAGCTTTTTTACACCTTGTAGTATTTGGAAATGAAATTGGTAATTTTAAATATGATCTTATAGCTAGATAAGCAAAGGCTTGTGACTCAATAAAATCCCCATCAAAATTATAGTCGTCTATATCATTTATAATTATATTCTTATTTACCAAATAATTTTCAATTGATTGCATCAAAGATTTATTTTTTCTTCCGCCTCCACAAAATATACAATGATAAGGATTAATATCATTTTGTTTATTAATTTTTCTCAAACCATCAGCAATTAAATATGCAGTAAAATTTGTTAATGTTGCACACCCGTCCTCAAATGATAAACCTTTTACAAATGATGTATCAAAATCTTTTACATCCAATGATGTTTCGTAAGATTTAAACTCAAAGTTATCTATTGCTTGATTTAAAATTAAATCATCAACTTTTCCAATATTTGCATAATTTCCATCTTTATCATATTTTAAATCTTTATTATTTCTTACCCAATCATCTATCAAACAGTTTCCTGGGCCCACATCATAAGCAAAAAAGTTTATTAAATTATTCAGATCCTCTTTGATTTGAGTGATATTTGTAATACCTCCAATATTAATTATGTTAACTGGTAATTTAAGTTTATAATTTTTTTGGATAATTTTTGAAATCAAACTGTGAAATATTGGTGTAAGTGGAGCACCTTGACCTCCGTGATTTAAATCATTTTGTCTAAAATTATTGATTACAATTTTTTTAAGTAGACTAGATAAAAGTCTTCCATCTCCTAACTGTTTTGAAATTTGAATTTTTGGATTATGAAACACTGTTTGGCCGTGAAAACCTATCAAATCAATATCTTCATTAATGTCTCCAATTACTTTGTTTATTAAATGACTGTTGAATAATGTAAATTTTTTTTCTACTTCATTGATCTCTTTAGAGTGTGTTTTTAGGTCTGTAAAATTGCTAATTTTATCTCTTAAACTAATTAATTGCTTGTAAAGTCCATCATCAAACTCTTTATAAGTATCATAAATACTGGTAAATTGATCATAACCATCAGATTTTATAACAGACAAATCCAATCCATCCATTGATGTACCGCTCATCAAACCTATTGAGGTGAATATCTTTTTTTTCATTATTATTTTTTTTTAACAAAATTTGTATATTGTAGAATTATACGCTTATGAATAAATTTTTAAAAGAATTTAAAAACAGAGGCTACTTTTATCAATGTACTGATGAAAATGAGTTATCTTCTTTATTAGATAAAAAAAAGATTAAAGCCTACATTGGTTTTGATTGTACAGCTGAAAGTTTACATGTTGGAAGTCTTCTACAAATTATGTGTTTACGAATGCTCCAAAAACATGGACACCAACCAATTGTATTGTTAGGCGGAGGAACCACAAGAATTGGGGACCCATCTGGTAAAGATAAAACACGAAAAATTTTAAGTGAAGATGAAATTGAAAAAAATTCTAAAAATATTGAAAAAATTTTAAAAAAATTTTTAGATACAAGTGATAAAAATGTAAAACCAATATTTGTTAATAATTATGAGTGGCTAAAAGATTTAAATTATATCTCTTTTTTGAGAGATATTGGAAAACATTTTACGATAAATAAAATGTTAACATTTGAAAGTGTAAAAACAAGGTTGGATAGAGAACAATCTCTGAGTTACATGGAATTTAATTATATGATTTTACAAGCTTACGATTTTTTAGAACTTAATAAAAAAGAAAATTGTGCATTGCAAATCGGTGGATCTGATCAATGGGGTAATATCGTGAATGGTGTAGATTTAATTAAAAGACATTCTAATCAACAAACATATGGTTTAACTACTCCTCTAATCACGTTAGCGACAGGTGCTAAAATGGGAAAAACTGAAAATGGAGCAATATGGTTAGATGAAAAATTTTTCTCACCATACAATTACTGGCAATTTTGGAGAAATATAGATGATAGAGATGTATCGAAATTTATGAAATTTTTCACAGATTTAAGTATTGATGAAATAGAAAAAATTGGAGAAAAAAATATCAATGAACAAAAAATTGTTTTAGCAAATCAAACCACTTCTATGCTTCATGGTGAACAAGAGGCGAAAAAAAGTGAAGAAACTGCAAGAAAAACTTTTTCGGAAAATTCAATGGGTTCTGCATTGCCTTCTGTTTCAATTAAAAAAGATCAATTGAATGACAATTTAAGTATTGTTGATTTAATAATTCTTTCGAAGTTAGAAAAATCTAAAAGTGAGATAAGAAGATTGATTAAAGGTAGTGGTGTTAGAATTAATAATCAAATTATTAATGATGAGAAACTAATAATCAGTGAAAAATTATTTGAAGATAATACAATTAAACTCTCCTTGGGTAAGAAAAGACATATCAAGGTTGAAATAAACTAATTTTTTTTTATTTTTTCAAGAGTTCTTGTGATGAATCTTGGTGTAAGAGTTTTCACAGGGTTTACGGTTGTTTTTAATTTATTTGGTGGACCTTTAATCTTAAAACTTACACCAAAAACACCCTCTCCAACTTTTTTTCCTACTAAAATATCTCCAAGAAGAGGAATTGAGGATATAGTTCTGTTAATTGTTGTTGCTGGAACCATAGTTCCTCTAAGACTAACCAAATCATCACTTTCAATATATCCTTCCATCAATAAAGAAATAGCGGGACCAATGGCATATAACTCCTCTATTCTCATAAGATCATTCTTATTAGTAAATTTCATTTCTAAATCTGTAAATCTTATTCCTTCGCCAGTTAATAAGTCAGCGATACCTTGTAGAGATGCTAATGTTAACAATTTTGCTAAAGCTGGTACTTCTTGTACTTTAAAATTATCTATTATTAATTTTGAATTGGAAACATTGTTTTGTTTAATGGAATAAAAATCTAAATTTCCTTCTTCAAAACCTTTTATAAATTTGTACCTGTTAACAAAAGGTTTAGCTAAATCAGAATAAAGAGTTGTAATTTTCTCATTTGAAGTAGATCTAATGGTTAAATTAATCCTCTGATTATTGGAAAAATCTCCAGCTAAATTAGCATCAATTACTTCACTGTTGTTGAATGTTAAATATCCATCTAAATCTTTTATTAGATGATCTTTATCAAGGAATGTTTCTTCTATCTTAATATTTAATTTAAAATTTTTAGAAAAAATTTTTTTACTGTCTGGATTTTTATCATCCTTCAATAAATCATCTATAATTTTAGTGGCATTAAAACTATTAGATTTTAACAAATAATCTTTATCTCTTTTTTTAATTGATAAATCATTTTTTAATAAGTCATTATCAAAATAACTTAAATCTACATCGCTAAAAGATTTAATCTTATATTTCTTCGATAATGATAAGTTTTGAATTTCAAATTTATTATTTTTTTCTTTTATTGAGATATTCTTAAAATTAATCTCGTTTGATAAAAGATTCTTAACTCCAAGAATAATTATTTTTAATTTATCATCTTGATTTTTTTTATAATTCAAAAAATTCAAATGAAATGGGTTTTTTTTGATTTCTAATGAAGTATCAAATTTTAAGTTTTTTTTTGATTTAGAAAAATTATACTTAATATTATCTTTTTCTTTTTGAATAAGAATATTTCCATTACCAATAATACTCAGGAGATCTTTTTTATATTCAATTTGTATTTGGTGATCTGATAACTCAATTATCTCATTAAATTCTGGAAAAAACTCTTTCAAATTTTTTGAACTTACAACTTTAGAATTTTTTAAATTCATTAAAGAATTAATCTTTAAATCATCTATCTTGTATTTATTGTTTATTTTAAATGAAAAAGTATTTTCTAAATCGAACTCGGCTAATATAATCTTTAGATTAGAAAAATCGATATTTAATAGTTGATTAATCTTTTTATTATCTAAAACTAAATTTTTATTGTTGTTTTTGCCTGAAACCAAAAATTTATTTTCTTGTTTTTTGATATTTAATTCTGGAAAATTCAAATTATTATTATCATACGATAAATTTATATCTTTAAATTCAAATTTATTATTTTGGAGATTAAAAATAAGATTTATTTTCGATAAATTTATTTTTTTAAAAGGTTTAACTTCACCATCTTTTACAAACCCTTTTATAATAAAATCATCTTTAATATTGCCCTTTTGATCAAATTTAAGATTTATGTCTGCTATCAAATATCCTTTTTTTAAAAATTTTTCTAATATGTAAATTTGAGGGTTATCCTTGATGGATCTTATAAATGAAATTAAATTTTTAATTTCGATTGTCCTAGTAGTTATATCTAATTCGGATAGTGAAAGTTTTTTATTTATGAATGTTTTAATATCAATATTAGATCTGATACTCTCTAGTTTGATTAATTTATTTCTATTCTTTAAATTTGCCCCAACAGTTTTTAACACTAATCTAAATTTAAAAGGATCTAAAATGATGCTTATTTTATCTAAATCTAGCTCTAATTGATTATCAATTTTTTTAACTTCTTTAGATATTTGACTGTTAAAAGCATCTGTTTTTACACCAATGGTACTCAAATAAGTAATGAAACCAAAGATTAGTAATAACGTGAATATTAAAAATCTAAAAATTATTTTTTTCATTTAATTTGATACAAAGATTTCTCTAAGAAAGCATCAATGTCCCCATCTAAAACTTTATCTGGGCTTGTACTTTCAAAGTTTGTCCTGTTATCTTTTACTAATCTGTAAGGTTGAAGCACATATGATCTAATTTGATGACCCCACCCAATGTCAGCTTTTGAAGCTTCATTATTTTGATTTTGTTCATCTTTTTTTTTCATTTCAAAATCATAAAGTCTTGCTCTTAACATATTCATACAGGTTTCTTTATTTTTGTGTTGAGACCTCTCATTTTGACATTGAACAACTATTTTTGATGGGATATGAGTTATTCTAACAGCGCTGTCAGTTGTGTTAACATGTTGTCCACCAGCACCACTTGAGCGATAAGTATCAATTCTCAAATCTTTGTCTAATATTTCAATATTCAAATTTTCATTGACAACTGGATAAACCCAAATACTAGCAAAACTAGTGTGTCTTCTTGCTCCTGAGTCAAAAGGAGATATTCTTACAAGACGGTGAATTCCAGACTCCTTTTTAAGCCATCCAAACACATAATCCCCCTGAATTTTTATAGTGGAGGATTTTATTCCTGCCTCCTCACCTTTATGCTCACTTATTAAATTACATTTATAATTCTTATCATCCGACCATTTCATATACATTCTTCTTAACATATTGGCCCAATCTTGACTTTCTGTGCCACCAGCACCGGCATGAATTTCTACATAGCAATCAAATGAGTCTGCTTCATTTGATAGAAAACATCTTATTTCATTTTTCTTAACTTTTGATCTCAATTCTTTAATACTTTCTATAACTTCTTTTTTTACATTAAGATTATTCTCTTCTTTAGCTAAAGAGTAAAGGTCATCTAAATCCTTAAGTTGATTGATTGAGTCTTCGTAAGAATTAATTAAATCTTCAAAAAATTTTTTTTCCTTAATTGTTTTTTGGGAGTCTGCTTTATCTTGCCAAAAATTGGCACCAAGCATTTTTTTATCTATATTTTCCAGTTTTGAGTAAATCTTATTTTTTTCAAAGATACTCCTTAACTCGTTGATTAATTTTTCCGATTTCTTTTTTAAGATCTAAATATTTTTCATCCATTAATAAAACTTTAATATATTATTTGTATCGATTCTATTATTATCAGAATACAATACTTTTCCATTTAAAACATTTTTACTTTTGTAAGCCTCAATGATTGTGTTTTTTGAATTGAATTTAGCTTTTTCTCCAGTTATTGGATCAACAACCATAAGTGTCATTTTTTCAGGTACCTTAAACGGCCTAGCATCAGATTTTTTAACTGATTTTTCAATGAATTCTCTAAAAATAGGTAATGCAGCTTTTGATCCGGTTTCAAATTTACCTAATGGTTTAGGGTTATCCATTCCTACATAAACTCCAATCACTAAATTTGATGTGAACCCAATAAACCATGCATCCGTATTTTCATTGGTGGTTCCAGTTTTTCCAGCCAAGTTTAATTGTAAATCTCTTAATTTTTTACCGGTTCCTCGTTTTATAGCTCCCTCTAAGATCGTTGTCACTTGATATGCTGTTTGCTCAGACATTACCTGTTCATAATTATCCTCTATTTGAGGATAATCTTTACCTGTGTATGAGATCTTATCACAATTCATACACTTTCTATTTTCATTGTTAATTATTGTATTTCCTTCACTGTCTTGAATTCTGTCTATTATAATTGGACTAATTAATTTTCCACCATTTACAAATGATGAGTAAGCTGAAGTTAAATTTAAAAGTGTCGTTTCAGCTGATCCTAAAGAAATTGAAAGTAATTCTTCAGGATCATTATATATATTTAATTTTTTCGAAAAATTTGCAAGTTTATCTATTCCTAAATTTTGAGCTATTCTTACTGTCATTAAATTCCTAGATTTTTCAAGTCCAACTCTTAGTGTAGAGGGTCCATAGAACTTTTTACCATAATTTTCTGGCTTCCATTTTTTTAAATCTACTCCTTGGTCTAGTACTAAAGGTGCATCAAGCACTAAAGATGAAGGTGTATATTTATTTTCTAGTGCTAACGCATATACAAATGGTTTAAATGCTGAACCAGGTTGTCTTAGTGCTTGGGTTGCTCTATTAAATTCACTTGATTTAAAACTAAATCCTCCACTCAAAGCTAAAACACGTCCTGAATAGGGATCCATTACAACTATACCACCATTTATTTTTGGAAGTTGTTTTAGACTGTAATAGTTACTTTTTATTCTCTTTACATAAATCAAATCACCAATTTGAAAAATTTCATTAAATTCTTTTTTTGTCCAAGATATATCTGTAAATCTAATGACTCCGTTCAAATTATCAGTTGTTTCTATTTTTGTTTCAAATTGATTTATTTCTTTAACGATTGCAATTTTCCAATCAATAGACTTTTCTAATATAAGTTTTTTATCTATCGTTTGATACCAATCTTTTTGATATTTCATGTTTTTAATCGGACCCCTCCATCCTTTTCTTTTATCATATGCTATCAAACCTTTTCTAAGAGATTCAGTTGCTATTTTTTGTAAATTTAAATTGATTGGGGTATTTATATTATAACCTTGTTTATAAACTTTTTCATATGTAAGTTTTTCAATAATATTTTTTCTCACATCTTCAATATAATATTGGGAGTCTTCTAGATATATTCTCTTATTCTTTTTTAATTTTATTTTTTGATCTTTAAATTGATTATACTTTTCAATATTTAAGAACCCATTTTGGTATAAATTTTGTAAAACTAAGTCTCTTCTAAATTTAGCCAACTCAAGATTTCTATAAGGATTATATTTGCTAGGAGCTTTAGGTAATGCGGCTAATAATGCTGCTTCAGCATAATCAAGCTCTTTTATTGATTTATCAAAATATTCTAAACTGGCAGCTGCTATTCCATAAGCACCACTTCCTAAATAAATCTGATTTAAATAAAGTTCTAATATTCTTTCCTTACTTAGTGCTCTTTCAATTCTAAAAGCAAGAATTGCTTCTTTAATTTTTCTCTTAATACTCACTTCGTTACTCAATAAAAAATTTTTAGCAACTTGTTGTGTAATAGTTGATGCTCCCTCAAGTCTTTTTGATGTCATTATATTTTTAATATTATTAATTGTTGCTCTAATAACACCTTTTGCATCGACACCAGGGTGAGAAAAGAAATTTTTGTCTTCAGCTGATAAAAATGCATTAATAACCTTTTTAGGCATTGCGCTGTATGGGATAAATATCCTTTTTTCTTTTGAAAAATCAGCCACCAATTCTCCATTTCCAGAGTACATTTTGCTAGATACAGGTGGTTTATAACTTTTAAGGAATTTATAATCAGGGATTTTATTAGAAAAAGTCCATAAAGTTCCAAAAACTCCAATAGCTATTATCAAAAAGATACTGATGAATATAATAAGAATATTTTTAATGATTCTTGTCATTTTTATTTCATTATATATTGGAATTTGTTAAAGATAAGGCATTATTATTAAACAAAATTTTTAAAACAAATGAAATATTTAAAAACACTATTATGGAAAAGAATTTATACATTGATGCCTCGCATCCAAATGAAACTAGAGTTGTTCTTAAATCTTATGGCAAAATTGAAGATTACGAATATGAGGGTTCAAAAAATAATCTCATAAAGAACAACATATATCTTGGTAAAGTTAGTAGAATTGAACCATCTTTACAAGCTGCTTTTGTTGACTTTGGAAGAGAGCGACATGGATTTTTATCATTCAATGATATTCAGTCAGATTACTATCAAATTCCAAAAAGTGATCTAGATTTAATCAAAAAAGAGGAGGAAAAATTAAGAGAAGAGCTCTCAAAAAAAGTTGAGGAGAAAGAAAATAAAAATTTAGCAGAAGGAAAATTGGAAATCGATGATCCAATTGATATTGAAAAGAAAGATAATGAAGATAAAGAAAAAAATATTGATGATAAAAATCAAAAAATAGAAAGCAAAAATAAGTTTAAAAGATACAAAATTCAAGAAGTCATAAAACCCAATCAAGTAATACTTGTTCAAGTAATAAAAGATGAAAGAGGGCAAAAAGGTGCTGCATTGAGTACATTCATATCTATCGCAGGAAAATATATAGTGCTTATGCCTAATACTCCAAAAGGTGGTGGTATTTCTAGAAAAATTTTTAATCCTGCAGATAGAAAAAAAATTAGATCCATTTTAAATGAAATTGAAATACCAAAAGAGATGGGACTGATAGTTAGAACTGCTGGAAGTAATAAAACTAAAAATGAAATCGAGCATGATTTAACTACTTTAATTAAATCTTGGGATCAAATAAAAGATAGTGCTATAAACGCTATAGCTCCTTCACTTATACATCAGGAGAGTGAAATAATTAATAGGACACTTAGAGATATGTATGATGATAAAACTCAAAGTATAGTCATAGAGGGTAACGAGGGTTACAAAAAAGCTCAAAACTTTATGAAAATGTTAATGCCATCTCACGTTAAAAAGATAAAAAAATATAGAGGAAAAATACCTTTGTTTATTGAAGAAGGAATAGAAGAAAAACTTAACCAAATATTTGAAACTGAAATAAAATTAAGTTCTGGTGGTTATCTTGTAATAAATCCTACTGAAGCTCTTGTTTCTATTGATATAAATTCAGGAAGTTCTATTAAACAAAAAAATGTTGAAAGCACTGCTCTAGATACTAATTTAGAGGCAGCTGAAGAAATAGCAAGACAAATCAAAATAAGAGATTTGTCAGGACTTATCATAATAGATTTCATAGATATGTTGAGTTACGGAAATAGAAGAACTGTAGAAAGAAGATTAAAAGAAAAATGTAGGTCAGATAGAGCACGAATTCAAATAGGAAGAATTAGTAATTTTGGATTATTAGAAATGTCAAGGCAAAGATTAAGAGAGAGTGCTGTGAAATGGAAAGTCAAACTAACAGATGAATCTTTTGCTCAAAAAATATTAAAATTAGTTGAATTAAAAGCAGTTACTAATAAAGCTAAATTTGTTGAACTAAAAGTATGTGATAAAATTTCGGAATTTTTAAAAGAAAACTTTATTAAAGATTTAACTTTTTTTGAAAAAAAAAATAAGATCAAAATAGATATAATTTCAGATAATTCTTTAATTATTCCGGAATATATTATTGATATTAAAAATAAATCAAAAAAAACAATCGAGCTAATTGAGTACTATGAGAAGCTTAAAAATTTAGAGACTATAATTAAAGAAAAAAATATTTCTAAAGTAAAAATTAAAAAGAAAACTTATAGAAAAAAAAAGATTTATAAAAAATCTAAATAATTCCTTTTTTAGGTGAAGATGGGTTTCCCATTAATTTTTTTTCAATTCTTCCAGATAAAAAAGATTGCCTTCCAGCAATGACTGCATTTTTAAATGCTTTTGCCATTTCAAATGGTTTTTTAGCTTTGGCGATTGCGGTATTAACTAAAACACCATCGCATCCTAATTCCATTGCAATAGTTGCGTCTGAAGCTTGTCCCAAACCAGCATCAATTATTAAAGGAAGTTTAGTTTGACTTCTAATAATCCTAATATTTACCTTATTCAATATCCCCAAACCAGATCCAATTGGAGCTGCAAGTGGCATAATGGCAGCTGCACCTGCATTTTCTAATCTTTTTGCCATAAGCGGGTCATCATTACAATAAACCATTACTTTAAAACCCTCTTTAGTTAAAATTTCCGTAGAATTAAGAGTTTCTATCATTTCTGGAAATAAATTTTTTTTGTCACCTAAAACCTCTAATTTTACTAATTTCCATCCTCCTATTTCCCTTGCAAGTCGTAAAGTTCTTAATGCTTCTTGAGAATTAAAACATCCAGCTGTATTGGGAAGATATGTTATTTTTTTTGGATCAATAAAATCCATTAAAAGAGGTTTTTTTTTATCAGTTATATTTACCCGTCTTACCGCTACTGTTACCATTTCGGCTCCAGAAATCTTAATGGCTTTAGCGCATTCAGACATATTTTTATATTTACCAGTGCCAACTATTAATCTCGAATTAAATTTTTTTTTAGAAATAATTAATTTATCGTGTTTCAAGCTTAACCACCTCCAATAAAATGGACAATTTCTATTTTATCATTTGTTTTTAAAAAAATCTTATTTATTTTTTTTTTATCTATTATTTCCCTATTTAATTCAATTGCCACTTTCCTCAATGGTATTTTATTATCCTTTAAAAAAACAGATAACCTCGTTTTATTATCGATTATATTTAGTTTACCATTTATTTTTATTTTTATTTTTTTTTTCATCGTATATAAACATTAAATGAATAATAAGATTATTATTATTAATGGACCAAATCTTAATCTATTAGGTGAAAGAGAACAATCACAATATGGATCTATTACATTTAGAGAACTTAAAGATATTTGCTTAAAAAAATCTGAGGAATTAGGTTTAACTACGGATTTTTTTCAATCAAATATAGAGGGCGAAATTGTAAATCTAATACAAGACTCAAGAAAAAATTTTGATGGAATTATAATCAATGCTGCAGCGTTTACACACACTTCTGTTGCGATAAGAGATGCTTTAAATATTTTTAAAAAACCTATAATAGAGCTGCATATTTCAAATATTTACAAGCGTGAAGAATTTAGACATAAATCTCTTATTAGTGACGTTGTAACTGGTGGAATATTTGGACTGGGTGCAGATGGTTATATTTTAGCCATAATTTCAATGCAAAAGCTCTTAAAAAAATGAAAATTGATAAAAAGATAATTAAAGAACTCAGTGATTACTTAGATGAATTTAACCTCACTGAGCTCGAATATACTGAAAAAGATACAAAGATAAAAGTTTCAAAAAACAATATATTAATTAAAAATCAAGATATTCCAAATACTAATAATAAAGTTCAATATTCGGAAACAAAAGACATTATTGAAAAAGTAAAATCTGGGACAGAAATTACCTCACCAATTATAGGAACTGCTTATCATGCGCCAGAGCCTGGTGCAAAAAAATTTGTTGAGGTAGGAAAAAAAATAAAAAAAGGTGATACAGTAATGATAGTTGAGGCAATGAAAACTATGAATCATGTTCCATCAACTTCTGACGGTATAGTTAAAGAAATTTGCGTAGAAGACGGTCAACCAGTTGAGTTTGGACAAACTATTATAATTCTAGAATAATGTTTAAAAAAATATTGATTGCAAACCGAGGAGAGATTGCGGTCAGAATTATCAGAGCATGTAAAGAATGGGGAATTTCAACTGTAGCTGTTCATTCTGACGTAGATAAAGAGAGTATGCATGTAAGAATGGCAGATGAGAGTGTTTGTATAGGTTCTCACCAACCAGCAAATAGTTATTTAAATATTCCAGCCCTATTATCTGCAATAGAAATCACTAATGCTGAAGCTGTGCATCCTGGTTATGGTTTTCTCTCAGAAAATGCAAATTTTGCAAAAGTTCTTGAGGAGAATAATATTAAATTTATAGGGGCATCATCGAAACTTATAGAAATGATGGGAGATAAAATACAGGCAAAAAAGATTGCAAAAGAAAATGGTTTACCAGTAATCGAAGGGTCTGAGGGTGGAGTAAGAGATGTTAAAGAGGCTAAAGAATTGTGTAAAAAAATTGGTTTTCCTGTTTTAATTAAAGCATCAGGTGGTGGCGGTGGAAAGGGTATGAAAATTGTTTATAAAGAAAATGAATTTGAAACGTTGTTTTCTACTGCAAAATCTGAGGCTCAAAAATATTTTGGTAATGATGAAGTTTATATAGAAAAGTTTTTTCAAAATCCAAGACACATTGAAGTTCAAATTTTAGCTGGAAAAAATAGAACTGTTCATCTTCACGAAAGAGATTGTTCTGTTCAAAGAAGACACCAAAAACTAATTGAGGAAACACCAAGCCCTGTTTTAACTAATGAGATAAGAACAGATCTTTTTGAAAAAACTGTAAATATGGTATCAAAAATTGGCTATATGGGTGCTGGAACTGTTGAATTTATTTATGAGGATGGCAAATTTTATTTTCTTGAGATGAATACAAGAGTTCAAGTCGAACACCCTGTTACTGAAATGGTAACCGGTATAGATATTATTAAAGAACAAATTTGGATAGCGTTTTCTGGAGAAACAGCTTTAAAACAAAGTGATATAAATCCAAGAGGGCATGCTATCGAATGCAGAATAAATGCAGAGGATGCTAGTAAAAATTTCCAACCATCGCCTGGATTGATTGGTATGTGTCATCAACCATCGGGCTTCAGAACTAGAGTTGATGGTGCAATATATCAGGGTTATAAAGTAACTCCGTATTATGATAGTATGATTTGCAAGCTAATCTGCCATGGTAGAAATAGATTAGAGGCTATTCAAAGGATGAACAGATCTTTAGATGAGTTTGTGATAGAGGGAATCACTACAACAATCCCGTTGCATAAAAAATTGCTAAATCACAAGAAGTTTATCGACTCTGATTTCAATGTTAGTTGGTTAGATAAAGATAAAATACTTTAGTAACAGCTAACAAGCCAAATATCGTAAACAGGATGATCGAAAGGTGCTATAGAGGGGC
Organism: uncultured Pelagibacteraceae bacterium; assembly: GCA_902572925.1. Lineage (GTDB taxonomy): Bacteria > Pseudomonadota > Alphaproteobacteria > Pelagibacterales > Pelagibacteraceae > Pelagibacter. The sequence goes on from CACGHT010000011.1 coordinate 14,364, forward strand.
TTGAGGAGAACATCCAACCATTAAAAACAAAAACGTTATTTCTATCTTTTTTTGTTAAATCTCTCACCTGGATATATGCCTTAACCTCAGGATTATCATCAAATTTTGAGTCAGTGCATTTAATACTTTTTATGGCTAAATCTTTATAAATAAATTCCTCATTATTTACTAATTTTATCAACTCATTTTTGGAACTAATCTTATCTAATATTTTTATATCAGTTTTATCTCCATCAAGATTAATTTCAGCACTAGTCTTAAATGTTATAAATATAGAAAATAAATATATAAATAAAAATAAATTTAGTTTATTTCCAACTTTTATATTTTTTTTCGGTCGCATTTTTATTATTCTTATTTGGATAGTAAGCTGACTCAGTACCGGTCAAATTAGCTTGGTGAGGTTTTTGCCAATTATGTTTCTCTAATTTATGAATATTTTCAATTTTATTTGGCATAAAATGAATCCAAGAATACCATTCAACTGGAATTTTTGATGCATCAATCTCATTTGCATAAATTACCCACCTTTTTCCTTTTTTGCTTTGATAATATTTATTCCCATATTCATCTGATCCAATCAATTTACCAAATAATATAGTTTTGATCCTGGTGCCAAATGTATCTCGATTCCACCAAGTGAAAATTTTTTTTAAGAATGTCAACATGTAAAAATTAATAATTTCAATTTTAAATTGTATAATTTAAATTAGACTAAAATGTGTAAATGTATATAAGTAAAAAGATTCAAATTTCAAATTTAATTTAAGGATTATTAAAAATGGCAAAATATCTTGTAGAAACTTATTATACATGCACTTTTAAGGTAAATCATTATCTTGATGACATCAATGAAACTGAGCTAAAGAATCTCGAAAAAAGAGATGATGGTAAATTTGAAGTTCTCGATGTAAAATTAGACAATCGAAAAACGAAAAGTCTTGATCCTGATAGTAAAAAAGGTGATCAAAATAAAAAAATTGATTTAGTTCCAACTCAAAATGAAAATAAAACTAGTAATGTTGAAAAAATAGTTTCTCAATCTTTTGCGAAATCTGAAAATTCTGGAAAAAGATTTAGTATGCCTGATAGAAGGAAAGGATATATTCAAAAAGCAACAATTGGTGACCATAAAGTTTATTTACATACTGGTGAGTATGAGGATGGTAAAATTGGAGAAATCTTTATTGATACAAGTAAAGAGGGAGAGCTAGTTAAAGCTTTAATGAATAATTTTGCTATCGCTGTCTCGCTTGGCCTTCAATATGGAGTACCATTAGACGAGTTTGTGAGTGCATTTATAGGAACTAAATTTGAGCCATCTGGTAAAGTAAATGGAAACGACAGAATTTTAAGTGCCTCCTCAATTCTAGATTATATATTTAGAGAATTGGCGATTTCGTATCTAAACAGAGAAGATCTTGCACATACCCCTTCAATAGGTAATTTAGATGTCACATCTACAGATGAAAAAGGCTCTGATGAACAAAATCAATTACTTAAAATAGTAAAAGATATAACTAGTAAAGGATTTGTTAGAAATAATTACAAAAAAAATCTGGTAGATTTATCAGATGTTAAAATTAGTCTTAAAGGTAAAAAATAATTATTTTTTACTTTTTATTGATAAATTTAACTCTTTAAGTTGGTTTTCACTTACACTAGAAGGTGCATTCATCATCAAATCCTGTGCATTTTGATTCATTGGAAACATTGTAACTTCTCGAATATTTTTTTCATTTGCTAGTAACATAATTATTCTATCAATCCCTGGGGCAATACCTCCATGAGGTGGAGCACCATAACTTAGAGCGTTTATCATTCCACTAAATTTTTGATCAACTTCAGATCTAGAGTAACCTGCAACATCAAATAATTTATACATTAGATCTGGTATATGATTTCTAATCGCACCCGAAGATAATTCTATTCCATTACACACTATATCATATTGATATGCGAGTATATCTAATGGTTTTTCAAAATTAATTTTATTAATATCTCCTTGCGGCATAGAAAAAGGATTATGACTGAATTTAATTTTATTTGTTTGATTATCTATTTCATACATTGGATAATCTACAATCCAACAGAATGCGAAAACGTTTTCATCGATTAAAGCCAAATCTTTTCCAATTTTATCTCTAGCTAACGCAGTTATCTTTTCTACCTCTTCTAATTTGCCACAAGCAAGAAAAATACTGTCACCTACTTTTGCCTCAGTTTTAATCATTATTTCATTTAGTGAGTCTTTTGAAAAAAATTTACCTACCGGCCCTTTCGCTGAAATTTCTTTCTCTTTTTCAATAGTAAAGTAAGCGAGTCCGGAAGCACCTTGTTCTTTAGCCCATTTATCAATATTATCAAAGAAACTTCGCGGTTTATCTTTTGTATTTTTC
>CACGHT010000012.1 GCA_902572925.1 uncultured Pelagibacteraceae bacterium
TAAAAGTCTTGAACAATCGGTTAGATTTTTAATGTTTTTTGATTTTATTCCGATTTCAAATTGAGATGAAAAATCTTTCTTTAAAAAAAATGTTGGTATTAGTGATATCAAATTTGCATTTCCACATCTTTCACCTAAACCATTTATTGTACCTTGAATTTGTCGAACACCAGACAATACTGCTGCTAATGAATTAGCAACCGCATTACCAGTGTCATTATGTGCATGAATCCCTAAGTTTTTTCCTGGTACTACTTTTGTAACTTCATTTACTATCTGGGTTACCTCATGTGGAAGTGTTCCTCCATTCGTATCACATAGTATTACCCATCTAGCCCCCTGGTCATAAGCAGCTTTAATACATGAAAGTGCATATTTTGGGTTTGCTTTATAACCATCGAAAAAATGTTCTGCATCGAACATGAATTCTTTTTTTGCTTTAATAAAATGTTTTGTGCTCTCAGAAATATTATCTAAATTTTCTTCATTCGTTATTCCCAAAGCAATATCAACATGAAAGTCCCAAGACTTACCAACTAAACATACTGCAGAGGTATTTGAGTTCATAATCGCAGATAAACCTGTGTCATTTTCTGCACTTCGTCCAGATCTTTTTGTCATTCCAAAAGACGTTAGTTTTGAATTTTTAAAATTATGTTTCTTTTGAAAAAATTCTGTATCTGTTGGGTTAGCCCCAGGCCATCCTGCCTCTATATAATCCACACCCAAATTGTCTAAAGCTAAAGCAATCTTTTCTTTGTCCTCTAAAGAAAAATCAACTCCTTGTGTTTGAGCTCCATCTCTTAGAGTTGTATCAAATATGTATAATCTTTCTTTGCTCATTTAAATTTCCAAAGTGTTTTACCATCTTTATCTTCTATTAAAACACCTTTGTCCAAGAGCTCATCTCTAATTCTATCAGCTTCTTTAAAGTTCTTATTTTCTCTAGCTTTATCTCTTAAACTAAGCATATTTTCTATTTCAGACTCAGTAATTGATACTCTTTTCTTTTTAAATTCATTCCATTGCTCACTAGTTTCATTCATCAAACCAATAAATTTGCATGCAGAAATAAATAAATCTATGTTTTCACCTCTTTTAGCTTTTTCAAATAACTTATGAAGATTGGCAATATATCCAGGTGTATTCAAATCCTCATAAAGTGGTTTTAGAATTTGGTTTGAAACTTTGACAGATTTAAGATCAGATGAATATACTTTATACCACTTATCTAAAGTGCTTTCACAATCACTTAATAATTTTTCGTTCCAATCTAATGGTTGTTTATAGTGCGCACTCATTAAAGCCAGTCTGATTATTTGGCCACTAATCTTATTTCTAAAATCTTTTATTTTTAGAATGTTACCTTGTGACTTAGCCATTTTTTCATTAGACATGGTGATGAACGCATTGTGGATCCAATAATTAGCAAAAACTTTTGTATCGTTGGCGCATCTAGATTGAGCTATTTCATTTTCATGATGAGGAAAAATAAGATCTATACCTCCACCATGAATATCAAATTCATTCCCTAAGAATTTTTTTGACATTGCTGAACATTCTAAATGCCAACCTGGTCTACCTTTGCCCCAAGGTGAGTCCCAAGCAGGTTCATCATTGTTTGATGGTTTCCACAAAACAAAGTCTTCAGAATTTTTTTTATTTTCACTGATTTCTACTCTAGATCCAGCAATTAAATCATCTAAATTTTTATTTGATAATTTTCCGTAATCAGGAAATTTTTTAACCTCAAAATAAACATGTTTTTTATTTTCATAAGCAAATCCTTTTTTAATTAAATCGTTTATCATTTCAATCATTAGCCTTATGTGTTCAGTTGCTTTTGGCTGATAAGTAGGATTTTCGCAATTTAAAAACTCACAATCTTTTAAAAAGCTTGAAGTTACTTTTTCTGTGAGCTCTTTTGTAGAAATTTTTTGCTCTTGTGAGGATTTAATTATTTTATCATCAATATCAGTTATATTTCTAACATATGTTACTGAGGGAAATTCATTTTTTAGTAATTTAAATAAAATATCAAAAATTACTAAGGGTCTAGCATTTCCTATGTGAGGATCATCATAAACTGTAGGTCCACAAACATACATCCCAACATTTTTTTTTTCTTTTGGAACAAAGTGTTCTTTTTTATTACTTAAATTGTTTGTTAAAAAAATATCCATATCAGTTGATTAAGAAATATACCTTATTTGATGATTTGTTAATCTAATTGATTAACTAGGAATCTTGCAAACTGGAATTGGCTCCATTTTATGCAAGTTTTGATTTCGAATTTTTTCGTATTGTTCTCTGTGAGGTGAATTCGGATTGCCCATTGCATCTTCAAGTTCTGAATAATTGAAACCTAATTGACCTTCATCTGTTCTTCCATCATCCCATAATCCATCGGTTGGTGGAGCATCAATAATTTCTTTTAATATACCTAATTCTTTACCAAGTTCCCATACTTCGGTTTTATTACAATCTGCTATAGGAGATATATCAACACCACCATCTCCATATTTTGTATAAAAACCTACACCAAAATCCTCAACTTTATTTCCTGTTCCAACTACAATACCTCTATTTGCTGCTGCAACTTGGTAAAGAGTAGTCATTCTAAGTCTAGCTCTAGAGTTAGCGAATCCGTGTTCATTATCAAATTTATTTAGGGTTGTTGAAAATGTCTCAAAAAGTTTGTCTAAACTTAAAGTATGAGCTTCAACATTTTTAAAATTTTTTACCAGCCATTGTTGATGCTTCAAACTAAGATCATGTTGATTTTCTTTTTGTTTAATCGGCATTGTCAAAACAATAGTTTTAATTCCTGTCATTGCACTCAGAGTGCTTGAAACAGATGAATCTATACCACCAGATATTCCAATGACTAATGATTGTGCCTTGTTAGGCATTTGATCAACGTATGTTTTGATCCAACTTGAGATAAATTTTACTTTTTCTGATGGTGACATAACAAATATTTAACTATCTTAAAATTTTATGCAATAGCTTAAGATGCCGCTTGAATAGCATTTTTAGAATAGCTGCTATTCTTTTTAATCTCATCAGAAATTAAAAAGGCTAATTCTAAAGCTTGGTCTGAATTCAATCTTGGGTCACAATGAGTGTGATATCTGCTTGATAGATCAGCATCAGATATTTTTCTAGCTCCCCCTGTGCACTCTGTCACATCTTGGCCGGTCATTTCAACATGTAAACCACCAGCGTAAGATCCCTCGGATTGATGTACACCAAAAACATTTTTGACCTCATTAACTACATTGTTAAATGGTCTCGTTTTAAAACCAGTAGTTGATACAATTGTATTCCCATGCATTGGATCACATGACCAAATAACATTAAGACCTTCTTTTTTAATTCGTCTTATTAACTTTGGTAAAAACTTTTCTACATTTTGATGACCAAATCTAGAGATTAAAGTTATTTTGCCTTTTTCATTCTTTGGATTTAATACTTCACAAATTTTTGCAATCTCCTCAGGTTTAGAGGTAGGACCACATTTTATTCCAATCGGATTTTCTATTCCTCGACAAAATTCAACATGTCCACCATCTAATTGTCTTGTTCTATCACCAATCCAGACAAAATGAGCAGATGTATCGTGGTATTCACCGGTAGTAGAGTCTACTCGGGTCATACTTTCCTCGAAAGGTAAGTGTAACGCCTCATGTGATGTCCAGAAATTTACAGTGTATAATCTATTATTAAAGTCTGAAGTTATTCCACACGCTTCCATAAATGCCAATGCATCAGCAATTTTATCTTCCAAGTCTTTAAATTTTTTGGCTTGAGGACTTTTTTTAATATAATCTAAGTTCCACAAATGAACTTTGTTTAAATCTGCAAAACCACCTTTTGAAAATGCTCTTAAAAGATTTAGCGTTGAAGCTGATTGAGAATATGCTTTAAACATTCTTTTTGGATCTGGTCTTCTTGCTTTTTCATTAAAATCTATCGCATTGATATTGTCACCCAAATAACTTGGTAATTCTATATCACCCTGTTTTTCTGTTGGGGCACTTCTTGGTTTCGAAAACTGTCCAGCAATTCTTCCAAGTTTTACAATAGGTAAAGATGCTGAATATGTCATCACTAAAGCCATTTGAAGAATTACTTTAAAAGTATCTCTAATATTATCAGGATGAAATTCTGCAAAACTTTCTGCGCAGTCACCTCCTTGTAATAGAAAGGCCTTACCATCAACCACTTTAGCTAGTTGATCTTTAAGATGTCTTGTTTCACCTGCAAATACAAGTGGTGGAAATGTTTTTAATTTATTTAAAACATTATTTAATTCTCCCTCATCACCATACGTGGGTATGTGTTTGACAGGATACTTTCTCCAACTATTAATTTTCCAATTTTTCATGTTCAACTCAGGATTGTTGTATCAGAGTTTTTTTATTATTCAACGGTTACTGATTTGGCTAAATTACGCGGCTTATCTATATCATACCCTTTTTTTAGTGCTGAATAATAAGCTAATTTTTGTAAAGGTATTGTTAGTAGAAATGGCAAAAGATCTTCATTAGCACTTTCAACTTCTATTTTTTCCCAAATATTCTCTGAAACAATCTCATCTTTACTTTTGTCTGTTATCAATAAAACTTTTGCTCCTCTAGCAATTACTTCCTGCATATTAGATATAGTTTTTTTATAATAATTGTCCCTCGGTGCTAAAACTACTACAGGCATTCCTTCCTCAATTAAAGCAAGTGGTCCATGTTTCATCTCTCCAGCTGGATAACCTTCCGCATGAATATAAGATAACTCTTTTAATTTTAATGCACCCTCTAGTGCTATTGGAAAGGAAAAACCTCTTCCTAAAAACATTGAGCCTTTAGCCTCATTAAAAGTATTTGATATTGTCTGTATCTTATTATCAGTTAATAAAGTCGTTTCTGCTAATTTTGGGAGAGATTTAAGATCCTTAAGTTTTTCATTAAATAAGTCTTTTTTTAAATCTTCTCTTAATAATCCTAGTTTTAAAGCTAAAATATATAATATTAGGATTTGACCTAAAAAAGCCTTGGTAGATGCAACACCTATCTCGGTCCCACAATGTATTGGTAAAACAAATTTGGAGTCTCTTGCAATAGAACTTTCAATTACATTTACAACTGCACATGTTTTCATATCATTTTGATTACATAAATCTAATGCTGCATAAGTATCAGCTGTTTCACCAGACTGAGATACAAATACATATAAAGTTTCTTTTTTAAATCTATTTTTTCTGTATCTAAACTCTGATGCAATATCTACATTGACATCTAATGAAGTTAGTTCCTCAAACCAATATTTTGCAAGTAGACAAGAATGATAAGCTGTTCCACAGCCAATTAGGGTTACAGAGGAAATTTCATTAGTTTTCCAGGGAAAATTATAAATATTAATATCATTATTTAATGTATCTACATACTCATTGATTCCATTTTTTAAAGTTGTAGGTTGTTCCTCAATTTCTTTAGCCATGAAATGTTTGTAATCACCTTTGTCATATTTTTCATTTTCTAGAGATAATTCCAAAACTTTTTTATTTATTTTATCTCCATCCTCATTAAAAAATTCAACATGATCTTTTTTTATAATGCAGAATTCACCATCATTTAGATAAGTAATCTTATTCGTCATAGATTTTAGTGCATATGAGTCTGAACCTAAATAATTTTCATTCGGACCATAACCAACAGCTAATGGAGACCCTCTTCTTGCACCAACAATCAAATCAGGCTGATCTTTAAATATTATTCCAAGTGCAAAGCTACCATGAAGAGATTTAAGTGTTTTTTTAATTGAATTAACAATATTTTCAGTTTTTAAATTTTCTGTTATTAAGTGAACAATTACCTCTGTATCAGTTTGTGATTTAAATTTATGCCCTTTACCTACTAGAAATTTTTTTAGTAATGTGGAATTTTCAATAATTCCATTATGAACTACTGAAACATTTTGTGAAGAGTGAGGATGAGCATTAATACTATTAGGTAATCCATGTGTAGCCCAACGAACATGTCCTATACCGATGGTTCCTTCCATTTTTTGAACTAATAGATTATTTTCAAGATTATCAACTCTTCCCTCAGATTTTATCTCATTGATTCCATTGTTTGAAAGCGTTGCTATGCCTGCTGAATCATAACCTCTATATTCTAATTTTTTTAAAGAACTGATAATTGTTGATGAAACAGGTCTATTACTATTTATTCCAATTATTCCACACATAATTATTTAGATTTTCTTTTATAATTTTTTATCTCTAGTTGTTGGCTTCTAGTGAGAGCTAGAGATTTTTTGCGTACATTTCTTGTAATTACTGATCCTGCTCCAATTATACTGTTTTCTGCAAGTGTAATTGGGGCCACTAAAGAAGAATTAGAACCGATAAAAACATTGTCTTTTATTTTAGTTTTATGTTTTTTTATTCCGTCGTAGTTGCATGTAATTGTTCCCGCTCCAACGTTAACTGATTTGCCAATTGAAGCATCACCGATATAAGTTAAATGATTTACTTTTGAATTTTTTCCAAGAGTGCTTTTTTTAATTTCAACAAAGTTACCAATCTTAGACCCTTCCTTTAAAGTAGTACCAGGTCTTATTCTTGCGTATGGACCTAATTCAACTTTATTTTCAATTTTACAATTCTCTAAATGACTGAAAGATTTTATGGTAACATTATTACCAATCTTAACTTTTGAACCAATAACTACATATGGCTCTATAATTACGTTTTTTCCAATTTTAGTATCTTTTGAGAAATAAATTGTATCAGGTCCAATCATTTTTACTCCTGATTTAAGAAATTTATTTCTAAGTGAAGTTTGAAGTTTTTGTAAATTTAAATGTTTCATCTAGAAAATTATTTATATTAAGTATATATCTTTCTTAATTCACAAAATATTTCTTAAAAATACTTTTAATTATGAAACAAATTTATACAATTCTTTTTGATTTAGATGGTACTTTGGTAGACACAGCACCAGATTTGATGATGGCCCATAACCATGTAATGAAAAAATTCGGCTATCAAACTAAAACAACTGAGGAAATTAGAGACTTAGTCGGACAAGGAGCTGGAGCCTTAATTGGTCGTTCTATTTGGGGCCAGGCAAAAAAAGAGTTTGGTAAAGTTCAGGATCGAAAGATTAAAGATAATATGACAAAAGAATTTATTGATTTCTACGGAAAAAATATTCTTCATGAAAGCACTTTAATAAATGGTGTAAAAGAGTTTTTAGTTTGGTGTAAAAATCAAAAAATTTCAATGGGTGTTTGCACAAACAAAACAGAACATTTAGCTGTAGATCTTTTAAAACAAATTGGAATTTATGACTTTTTTGAATATGTAGCTGGCCACAATACTTTTGATTATTGTAAACCTGATCCAAGACATTTAACAACAGTTGTAGAAATTTTAGATGGAGATTTAGAAAAAACTTTGATGATTGGGGATAGCGAGTCGGACGCAAATGCAGCTAAAGCTGCCGGGATTCCAGTTATTTTGCTTGAGGATGGGTACACTGAAAAAAAAACAACCGAAATTTACCATAATCACTTAATAAAAGACTTCATTGGGATCGAAAAGATCGTAGCAAAATATCTTTAATATTGATTATTTTTTTTTAACTATTAGAACAGTTTTCGTTAGGAGTTATTTTGATCACACATAACGTAAAAGTCTTTCCATCTAAAATTCATTTGCCGAAAAAAAAACAATTGGCTTGGAAAATCGCAGAGATTGCTAGTGATAATGCAAAGTTAAATAAAGAAGTGATAGAGATGGTGATTAATAGAATTATTGATAATGCTTCAGTAGCAATAGCTTCTTTAAATAGACGTCCAGTTATTTCATCCCGAGAGATGGCTCTAAAGCATTTAAGAAAAAATGGTGCAACATTATTTGGAGTTGATAATAAATTAAAATTTGATTGTGAATGGGCAGCATGGAGCAACGGAACAGCTGTAAGAGAACTTGATTTTCATGACACATTTTTAGCAGCTGATTACAGTCATCCTGGTGATAATATTCCGCCCCTTATAAGTGTTGCACAACAAAATAAAAAAAGCGGATTAGATCTTTTAAGAGGGATAATTACTGCCTATGAAGTGCAAGTTAATTTAGTTAAAGGAATTTGTTTACATAAACATAAAGTAGACCACATCGCTCATTTAGGACCAAGTGTTGCTGCTGGAATAGGATCGATGTTAAGACTAAATACAGAAACAATCTATCAAGCTGTTCAACAAGCTTTACATACAACTATTTCAACAAGACAGTCTAGAAAAGGTGAAATTTCTAGTTGGAAAGCTTATGCCCCGGCGCATGCGGGTAAACTTGCAATCGAGGCTGTAGATAGAGTTATGCGTGGTGAAGGTGCTCCAAGTCCAATTTATGAAGGTGAAGATAGTATTATTGCAAGAATTTTAGATGGAAAAAAAGCGTTATATAGAGTTCCACTTCCAAAAAAAAATGAGACTAAGAAAGCTATTCTTGAAACTTACACAAAAGAATATTCTGCCGAATATCAATCTCAAGCATTAATTGATCTTGCAAAAAAACTTAAAAGGAAAATATCTAATCTAAATCAAATAAGAAAAATTGATATTTATACCAGTCATCATACTCATTATGTGATTGGTACAGGTGCAAACGATCCTCAAAAAATGGATCCAAATGCAAGTAGAGAAACGTTAGATCACTCAATAATGTATATATTTGCTGTAGCTTTAGAAGATGGTAGTTGGCATCATGTAAAATCTTATTCGAAAGCCAGAGCAAAAAGAAAAAGTACAATTAAGATATGGAGATCAATCAAAACACATGAGGATAAAAAATGGACCAAGAGATATCATGACCCAAACCCCAGAAAAAAAGCTTTTGGTGCAAAAGTCATAATAACCCTTAAAAATGGAAAAAAAATTACCGAAGAACAAGGAGTTGCAGATGCTCATCCTTATGGCTCAAGACCATTCAAAAGAAAAAATTATATAAACAAATTTTTAACACTTACTGAGAATATTTTAGAAAAAAAAGAAATAGAAAGATTTTTAAAAACAGTGCAAAACTTAAGAAAACTAAAGTCAGGTCAATTAGATAGATTGAATATTATTGTTAAAAAGAGCAAAATTAAACGAAATTTAAAAAAAGGAATTTTTTAATGCATTTTGTTGAAAAAGAACCAATACAAAAAAGAAAAGATTTTACGGATAAATTAAAATCTAAAAAAATATTAAGAGTTCCTGGTGCTTATAATCCTTTAACAGCAAAGTTAATTGAGGAGATTGGTTACGATGCTGTTTATGTTTCAGGAGGTGTTATGGCAAATGATCTTGGATTTCCTGATATTGGATTAACCACACTGCAAGATGTTAGTACGCGGTCGTATTTAATTTCTAGAGTTACAAATCTTCCTACAATTGTAGATATAGATACAGGATTTAAATCATGTAAAGAAACTATAGAAACTTTTGAAGAGTTTGGAATTACTGGAGTTCATTTAGAAGATCAAATCGAAAGAAAAAGATGTGGACATCTAGATAATAAAGAATTGATATCCACAGATGCAATGGTGAAAAAAATTAAAGAATGTGTTTCTGCAAAAAAAGATAAAAATTTTAAGATTATTGCAAGATCCGATGCAAAAAGTGTAGAGGGAATTGATAAAATGATCGAGAGATGTAAGGCATATATCGATGCCGGAGCAGAAATTATTTTTCCTGAGGCGCTTCATGATGAAAAGGATTTTGAAAAAGTTAGAAAAGAATTATCATGTTATTTGTTAGCCAATATGACTGAATTTGGAAAAACTAAATTATTAAATTACAAACAATTAGAAGAACTAGGTTACAACATCGTTATTTATCCTGTTACAACTCAAAGGTTAGCAATGAAAAACGTTGAGGATGGTTTGAGGGACATTTATGCAAATGGACACCAAAACAACATTATTGATAAAATGCAAACTAGAAAACGTTTATATGATCTTGTGGATTACGAGAAATATAATAGTTTAGATGAAAAAATTTATAACTTTAACACCGATGGTCACGAATAATGAGTGATGATATTAAAAAAGGCTTACTAGGAATTGTTGTAGACGAAACAGAAGTCTCAAAAGTAATGCCTGAAATTAACTCTCTGACTTATAGAGGTTATGCTGCTCAAGATCTTTGTGAATATTGTAGATTTGAGGAAGTAGCTTATCTTATTTTAAATAAGGATTTACCTAATACTATTCAGCTAAGAAAATTTGAAAAGGAAGAGAAAAATAATAGAGAATTATCTAAAGATTTATACTCAGTTATAAAAAAAATGCCTAAAAAATCTCATCCTATGGATGTGGCTAGAACAGCAGTAAGTATTATGGGCTTAGAAGATAAAGAAACTACTGATTCCTCTCCTGAAGCAAATATGAGAAAAGCGATTAGAATCCTTGCAAAAACTCCTACTGCATTAGCTGCTTTCTACAGAATTAGAAAAGGTAAAAAAATTATCAAACCCAAAAAAAATTTAAATATAGCAGAAAACTTTTTTTATATGTGTTTTGGAAAAGTACCTCAAAAAGAAATAGTAAAAGCTTTTGATGTGTCTTTAATATTATATGCAGAGCATAGCTTTAACGTTTCAACTTTTACTGCAAGAACTATTACCAGCAGCTTGTCTGATATTCACGGGGCAATTACTGGAGCAATAGCAAGTTTAAAAGGTCCATTACATGGCGGAGCTAATGAAGAAGTAATGCATATGATGAACAAAATTAAGGATCCTAAAAACGCTCTTAAATGGATAAATGATGCCTTAGATAACAAAGAAGTTGTTATGGGTTTTGGCCATAGAGTTTACAAAAGTGGAGACTCAAGAGTTCCTACAATGAGAAAATATTTCGCTAAAGTAGCAAAAATTAAAAAAGATAAAAAATTTGAAAAAATTTACGACATTGTTGAAAAAGTAATGATTGAGAGAAAAAACATCCATCCAAACGTGGACTATCCTACTGGACCGACTTATCACTTGATGGGTTTTGATACAGATTTCTTTACACCAATATTCGTTATTTCAAGAATAACTGGTTGGTCAGCACATATAATGGAGCAACATGCTGCAAATAAACTGATTAGACCTCTTGCAAGTTACAAAGGTAACAAGCACAGAAAAGTTTTACAATTAAATCAAAGATAATTAACTAAATGCTTCGACCCAAGTTCCTTGTGTAGATGCTTTAGAATACTCAGTTGCACGACCCTCAAAGAAGTTCATGTGCTCAACTGCATTTAACATTGTATCTAACCATCCTAGAGGATTTTTTTGCACATCATAAATTGGTTCCAAGCCCAATTGAACTAGTCTTCTATTACCAATAAATCTAATATAGTCTTTTACCTCTTTTGCAGTTAATCCTTCCATTGGACCCATTTCAAAAGCTAAATCTATAAAGGCATCCTCATGTTCAATAATAGTTCTGCAAGCTTCATATAATTCTTTTTTTAATTTAGGTGTCCAGATTTCTGGATTCTCTTTAATGAATTCTTTAAAAATTCTAATCATAGAATTGCAGTGAAGAGTTTCATCTCTTACAGACCAAGTAACTATTTGGCCCATTCCTTTCATCTTATTATGTCTTGGGAAATTTAAAAGGATCGCAAAACTTGCAAATAATTGTAGACCCTCAGTGAAAGCACTAAAGACTGCAACAGTTTTAGCAATGTCCTCTTTTGAATTAACATTAAATCCTTGCATGTAATCATATTTGTCTTTCATCTCTTTATACTTCATAAATGCAGAATATTCTGACTCTGGCATTCCAATAGTATCTAATAAATGAGAATAAGCAGCAACATGAACTGTTTCCATTGCAGCAAAAGCTGTCATCATCATTAAAACTTCAGTTGGTTTAAAAACAGTTGTGTAATGTCTTAAGTAGCAGTTATTAACCTCAACATCAGCTTGAGTAAAAAATCTAAAGATTTGAGTTAAAAGATTTTTTTCAGGTTGTGATAAATTTTTCTGCCAATCTCTAACATCATCACCGAGTGGTACCTCCTCAGGTAACCAATGAATTCTTTGTTGCGTTAACCAAGCGTCATAACACCAAGGGTATCTAAATGGTTTGTAAACTGGATTTTCTACTAAAAGACCCATTTTTTTAGGTTGGATAATTTCCTTTTTTTCTACTTTGATTTTTTCTGCTACTGACATGATAAACACTCCTCGTATTCTGGTTCTTCGTTAGTTTGTTGATTTTTAGATTTATATACATTGGCTGTAATATCAGTTGATTGAGCATTATTGATATTTTCAGCTCTTTGAATTGATTTTGATCTACAGTAATAAAGGCTTTTCAAACCTTTTTTCCATGCATCAAAATGAATTCTATGTAATTCTTTTTTGTGAACGTCTGCTGGTAAAAACAAATTGACTGATTGTGCTTGAGAAATAAATGGTGTCCTATCACCACTTAGCTCGATAATCCATTTTTGATTTAATTCAAAAGCAGTTTTAAAAACATCTTTTTCTAAATCAGTTAAAAAATCTAGATGCGAAACTGAACCTTGATTAGTAGTTATTGTTGACCATGTTTCATCATCATTTTTGCCATGACTTTCCAAAATTTCCTCAAGATATCTATTTCTGACATTGAAAGATCCTGACAAAGTTTTGTGAGTATAACTGTTAGCTGCAATAGGTTCTACTCCTGGTGATGCACCTCCACAGATTATTGAAATAGATGCAGTTGGTGCAATTGCAGTTTTGTTTGAAAACCTTTCTTTAAAACCGTATTCTGCAGCATCTGGACATGCACCTCTTTCTTCAGCTAAATCTTTTGAGGCTTGATTTACTTTTTCATGAATATTTTTAAAAATCTTTTTATTCCATGACTTTGCCATAACAGACTCGAGTGGAATTCTTTTTTTCTGTAAGAAAGAATGGAAACCCATCACTCCTAACCCAACACTTCTTTCTCTCTCAGCAGAGTATTTAGCATCTTTAAATTGCTCAGGTGCTTTATTAATAAAATCAGATAAGACATTATCTAAAAATCTCATTACATCTCCAATCATATCTGGATCATCTTTCCACTCATCATACTTTTCTAAATTTAATGAAGACAAACAACAAACAGCTGTTCTATCTCTTCCATCTTTATCGATACCAGTAGGTAAAGTTATTTCACTGCAAAGATTTGAAGTTTTAACTGTAAGGTTTGCAAGCTTGTGATGTTGCGGTATTTGTCTATTAACAGTATCGATGTAAATAATGTAAGGTTCACCGGTTTCAATTCTTGCTGTTAATAATCTAATCCATAAATTTCTTGCAGATATAGTTTGTTGAATAGTTCCGTCAGCAGGACTTTTTAATGCCCATTGTTCATCATTTTCTACAGCTCTCATAAACGCATCCGAAACTAAAACACCGTGGTGTAAGTTTAATGCTTTTCTATTCGGATCACCACCAGTTGGTCTTCTCATTTCCATAAACTCTTCTATTTCAGGATGATCGATTGGAAGATAACATGCTGCAGACCCTCTTCTTAGTGAACCTTGGCTTATTGCCATAGTTAATGAGTCCATAACTTTTATAAAAGGAATAATTCCAGAAGTTTTTCCTACTTTACCAATCTTCTCACCTATTGATCTTAAATTTCCCCAATAACTTCCTATACCTCCGCCTTTTGCAGCTAACCAAACATTTTCACTCCAAAGATCTAGAATACCACCTAAGCTATCTGATGCTTCATTTAAAAAACATGAAATTGGTAATCCTCTTTTAGTTCCACCATTAGACAAAACAGGTGTAGCTGGCATGAACCAAAGGTTGCTTATATAATTATAAATTCTTTGCGCATGCAAATTGTCATCTGCATATGTGCTAGCTACTCTCGCAAATAAATCTTGAAAAGATTCGTTGTGACCAAGATATCTATCTCTTAAAGTCGCCTTACCAAAATCAGTTAAGTTTGCATCTTTTGATCGATCAATTTTAATTATTATGCCTTTGTCGTTTTGAAACAGCTCAGTTTCATTATTTAATGAGAATAAATCTGGTCTATTGCTTTTTTGGACTTCTTTAACCTCGGGGCTATATTCAGAGACAGCTTTCTTTAATGCCTGCGATAGTATTTTATTCATTTTTTGTTAATATATCTTGTTAATGTAGCGAAAACAACTATATGTTGTGTACGCTTGGTGTTAATATACTAAATATTATGTAAATCAACAGAACATTTATAGAACAGTGAAAAAAAAATTCAACTATAAAAATGAAAAAAATGTAAGTAATTAACAGCATGTCTCAATCAATAAAAATAGACCCCTTCGGCTTTAGAGAATATGACGCAAGATGGATTTACGAAAAAGACATTAATGAGCCAGGAATCACGAATCTTGGAAAAGGCCTAGGTACCCAAATTAAAGAACATACCAGAAAAGAAAATCCAAGAGTAATAGTTGGACATGATTACAGATCATACAGCGAAAAAATAAAGTCGGCTTTAAAGAAAGGTTTACTATCGACTGGATGTTTTATTGAAGATGTTGGTTTATCTCTATCACCAATGGTTTATTTCGCACAATTTAATTTAGATGCTGATGCAGTTGCCATGGTAACAGCTAGTCATAATGAAAACGGCTGGACCGGAGTAAAAATGGGAATCAAAAAAGGATTAACGCATGCACCTGAGGAAATGAAAGAACTAAAAGAAATTACCTTAAATCAAAATTTTACTAAAGGTAACGGTAATGAAAAACAAATTAAAGATTTTGATAAAGTTTATAAAGAAGATTTAATAAGTAAGAATAAGTTAAAAAAAAAAATAAAAGCTGTTGTTGCTTGCGGTAATGGTACAGCAGGAATTTTTGCTCCTGATATACTAAGAGGTATTGGGTGCGAAGTAATAGAATTAGACTGTAATTTAGATTGGAATTTCCCAAAATATAATCCAAACCCTGAAGATTTAGAAATGCTCCATGCAATTGTTAAATCAGTAAAAGAAAACAATGCTGATATTGGTTTTGGTTTTGACGGAGATGGTGATCGCGTTGGTGTAATTGATAACGAGGGAAATGAGATTTTTTCCGATAAAATAGGCTTGTTGATAGCTAGAAATTTATCTAATTCACATAAAAATTCAAAGTTTATTGTAGATGTAAAATCTACTGGTCTTTACTCAACTGACAAAATTTTAAATAAAAATCAATGTGAAACTTTATATTGGAAAACAGGTCATTCTCACATTAAAAGAAAAGTGCATAATGAAAAAGCTTTAGCGGGATTTGAGAAAAGTGGACACTTTTTTTTCAATCAACCATTAGGTTACGGTTACGACGATGGAATTAATTCAGCAATTCAAGTTTGTCACTTATTAAATAATCAAGATAAAAAGATGAGTGAAATAATTAAAGAACTTCCAACCACTTACCAGTCGCCAACAATGGCACCTTTTTGTAAAGATGAGGAGAAATATAAAGTAGTTGACGAAATGGTAAGGGAATTTAAAAAAATAAAAGACCAAAAAATAAAAATAGATAATCAAGAAATAAAAGAGATTATAACTGTTAATGGAGTTAGATTTTCTTTTGAAGATGGTTCTTGGGGTTTAATTCGAGCATCCTCTAATAAACCCTCATTAGTTGTAGTGACTGAAAGCCCTACTTCTGATGAAAGAAAATTAAATATTTTTAAATTCATTGATAAAACATTAATGAAAACTGGCAAGATTGGTGAGTACGATCAAAAAATTTAATAAGGTAAAGATTCAACTAAAAAGTGTTCATAAAAATGTAAAGAATCATTTATTCTAAATTTGTGAGGTGATGGAGGGAGACTGAAATCACCTCTTTTTTTTTATGGCAGATAAAAAAATTAGATCAATAGCTAAAACTTTTTCTTGGAGATTTATCATTTTTGTTTATTGGGTAATTTTTGGATACATTTACACTGGAACATTTTCAGGTGCAGGGATACTCGGTGTCGGATCAATAGTTCCACTTTTTTTCTACTATTTTCATGAGAGAATCTGGAACAAGGTTAAATGGGGAACTGGTTAATATTAATTTATTGATAAGTATTCAAAAAAAGATCTAATCGATACAATAATTAAGAATATCCCAAAGATCTTGCTCAATATATTTTTATCTATTTTATAAACTGCTTTTGCGCCTACTCTAGCCATTATCATTGTCACTGGCACGAAAACTAGAAATCCAAGTAAATTCACATATCCAAGACTGTATGGTGTATTAATA
>CACGHT010000013.1 GCA_902572925.1 uncultured Pelagibacteraceae bacterium
ATAATATCTTTATCTTTGGAATTAAACCTACAATCCCTTCAAGTGAGTTTGGCTATTTTTTAACAAAAAATACTAAAGTAACTAGATTTATAGAAAAACCAAAAGAAGCTAAAGCTAAACAAATAATTAGTAAAAAAGGTTATTGGAATTCTGGAATGTTTTATTTGAGAAAAGATTCAATAATTAATAATTTTAAGAAATACCAACCAAATATTTACCGAAATTGTAACAAAGCTGTAACAAAAGCAAAATATAAAAGTAATGTGTATTATTTAAATAAACAAGCATTCACCAAAGCAACAGCTAAGTCCTTTGACTATGCAATATTAGAAAAAACTAAAGATATAAATGCTATCAAGTTGGATATTCCTTGGTCTGATTTAGGATCTTGGAAAGAAATCTGTAAAATGTACGGAAGAAATAAGAAACATTATTATAAAAAGAAAAATGTATTCCATAAACCTTGGGGTAGTTATGTTAATTTATTTAATGGTAAAGAATTCTTGATAAAAGAACTATATGTAAAACCTAAAGGTATATTAAGTCTTCAGAAACATCATCATAGAGCTGAACACTGGGTAGTAACCCAAGGTAAACCTAAAATTACGTTAGATAAAAAATATTTTACCATGAAACCTGATGAAACTATTTTTATACCATTAGGTGCAATCCATAGAATAGAAAACCCATATAAAAAACCAGTAAAAATAATTGAAGCACAAGTAGGCTCAATTTTAAAAGAAACTGATATAGTTAGATACCAAGATATTTATGGAAGAATAAAATAATTATTTTACAAGAAAATTCACTTTTTTATTTGATAGATTTAAATGAATTTTTTTATATGAACCAAAATTATCTCCATCAATTTGAACAGGTATCAAATCATTTCCATCAATTGTAATGTTTTGTGCATAAGTAGTAATAACATTTTTATTTTTACTTAAATCACCATTAAGAATTATTAAAAAAATTGAATATAATAAACTAATCCTAGTCAAATCTTTAAATATATAGGTGACTAATTTCTCTTCAAAAATATTTGTTTTATTTATTTTATGATGTCCAGCGTAATATTTGGTATTTGAAGATAATATCCAGTCTGCTTGATAAAATTGACCATCAAAAGTGACATTTAACTTTTTATTATTCATAAACAAGAAATATTGAAAACCTTTGATACCAAATATAATTTTACCTAGAATCTTTTTAATTTTTGAATTAATTGAATGAACAATTTTTGCATCCCATCCTATACCAGCCATTAAAAAGAAATAATTATCGTTAATTTTTACAAGATTAGAGGATTTATAATTATTAGAAACCAACACATTTACTATATCATCAACTTTTTTATTCATTGATAATTCAGCCTGAAGCAAATTTGCAGTGCCAGCAGGAATATAACCTATGGTAAAATCGTCTTTAAAATCAAAATTATTTTTAATTAATTCATTAATTGCAAAAGAAACTGAACCATCACCACCAGCTACTATTAGTCGATCATAATTTTTTTGATTAAAATTTTTGAAAATTTTCTTAGCTTGATTTATTGTTTTTGTTTCAAAGTAGTCTACAGAAATATTCTCTTTTAACTTAGATAAAATCCTATTTATGAATATAGATTTTCTTCCAGAGGAAGAATTCAAATTATAAATCAAACAACATAACATAATTAATCCTTAAAAAATTTTTAACAAATTTGTAACATTCAAATGAAATAAGAAGTACATGATTCGTGTTACAGTTGTATTAAAATATAGGTCTTTAAATGCCTAATTTACTTAAATATAAAAGTATATTTATTTCTGATGTTCATTTAGGTACCAAGGGTTGTCAGGCGAAAAAACTTTTAGAGTTTTTTAAAAACTCAAGATCCGAAAATCTTTATCTTGTAGGGGACATTATAGATATCTGGGAAATGCAAAAAAGTTTTTTTTGGCCTCAAGAACATAATGATGTAATCCAAAAAATTTTAAGAAAAGCTAGACATGGTACCAAAGTTTTCTACATAATGGGTAATCATGACGAAATGTTAAGAAAATTTATTCCAATGCATTTTGGTGACATCCATATGGTTAATAGAGTTATTCATGAAACAAATGCAGGAAAAAAATATGTTGTTGTTCATGGTGATGCTTGGGATGGTGTTATGAAACATGCTAAATGGTTATCTAAACTTGGATCAATAGCCTATAACTTACTATTAAAATTAAATGTAATAATTAATTTTTTTAGAAGATTGAGAGGAAAAGAATATTGGTCTCTTGCAAAATTTTTAAAGTATAAAGTCAAAAATGCAGTTAAATATATTGGTGAATATGAAAAAACACTTTCAGATTATGCAAAAAGAAAAAAATTTGATGGAATTATTTGTGGCCACATCCATCATGCTGAGGATAGAGACTTTAATGGGGTCAATTATTTAAATTGTGGAGACTGGGTTGAATCTTGTACCGCATTAGCCGAAAATTATGATGGTAGTTTTGAAATATTATATTGGGACAAAATAAGAGAACAATATTTAGACGATAAAGAAATAATTAAACCAATTAAAACTGAAGAATTAAAAAAAGCTTCATAATTAATGAAAATTTTAATTGCTACAGATGCATATTTTCCACAAGTAAATGGTGTCGTAAGAACCTTACATGAAACAGGTAATGTATTAAAAGAACAAGGTCATAGAATAGAATATATTACACCTGACTTATTTTTTACTTTTCCGATGCCGAAATATAATGAAATTAAGTTGTCTATAAATGTATGGCCAAGAGTTGGTAATTTAATAAAGAAAATCAATCCAGATGCAATTCATATCGCTACCGAAGGCCCGATAGGCACTATGGCAAGAAGATATTGTTTAAAAAATAATCTAAAGTTTACTACGAGTTTCCATACAAGATTTGATAAATATCTAAAACTTTACTTTCCTATTATACCAGCAAAATGGGCTGAAAAATTCTTAGCAAATTTTCATAATAAGGCTGAGAGAATTTTAGTAACTACAGAGTCTATGAGAAAAGAATTAATCGATATAGGTATAGATGACAATAAAATGATTACTTGGACTAGAGGAGGAAATCATGGAGCTTTTAAGAACCCTAAAAAAATTGATTTACCTCATAAAAGACCTATTTGGATTTATGTTGGAAGAGTTGCAGTTGAAAAAAACATAAGAGCTTTTTTAGAATGTGATTTAGAAGGTACAAAAATAATTATAGGAAAAGGACCTGATTTAAAAAAATTGAAAAAAGAATTCCCTAAAGATATTTTTTTAGGAGAAAAAACAAATGGTGAATTAGCATCACATTTTGCATCCTCTGATGTTTTTGTTTTCCCTAGTAAAACAGATACATTTGGAATTGTAGTTACAGAAGCTTTAAATTGTGGAACACCTGTTGCTGCGTATCCTGTTCCAGGTCCTAAAGATATATTTGAAGGATCCAAAATAAATTGTTTAGATGATGATCTTAAAGTATCAGCCCAAAAAGCTTTAAAAGTTGACAGAAATGATTGTCTTGAATTTGCAAAAAAATTCACTTGGGAAGAAACAGCAAAAATATTTTTTAACAATATTTCACCAAATCATTAGTTAATTTTTCCTTAATTTATTTGCATTAAAAAGTGTAATGATGCAAAATTAAGCCATCTAAATTTATGGAATATTTCGTCATTCTACTTATAGTTGTGATAGTTTATCTTCTCTATTTACTTAATCAAAAAAAAAATAAATCAATAAATACCGCTACAATAGTTAATAAAAGAGAAGAAAAAACAAAAAGAGTAATTATTGATGAGCTTGAAGATCAATTTTTTGCATTAAATAAATTTAACATAATTAAATATGCCAATCCAAGTGCATTAAAAAGATTTGGAAGTAATTTAATTGATAAAAACATATCTTCTATAATTCGAAAACCAGAATTAATAGAAAATATTGAAAAAGCTATCGTAGAAAATAAAACAAAAAATATCGATGTTGAAATAGACCTCCCATCATATCAATTCTATAAAATTTATATTATTCCTGGCCCAACTCATTTGTTTACTGAACCAGACTCTGTTGTGTTATTTTTGAAAGATTTTACTGAAATTACAAAAGCACAAAAATTTAAAACTGATTTTGTAGCAAATGTAAGCCATGAATTAAGAACACCTTTAATGGCAATCAAAGGATCACTAGAAACAATTGAGGGCCCAGCGTCTGATGATGAAAAGGCTAAAAAAAAATTTATGAAAATAATGACTGATCAATCAAATAGAATGGAAAATTTAATTAATGATCTTTTAATACTCACAAGAATTGAATTAGAAGAACACATAAGGCCAAACTCTTTAGTTGATATAAATGATCTTTTCAAAACAATCATCAGTAATTTTGAGATTATTTTAAAAAGAAAGAAATTAAATATTAATTTATCTCTCGCCAATCCAACAGTTGTTATTGGAGATGAAAAAAAATTACAAACTGTTTTTTCTAATCTTTTAGATAATGCAATTAAGTATTCAAAGGAAAATAAGTCTATTTTTATATCAAGCAAAATTAGCGATGGTAAATTGTTAGAAAAAAATTTTATGATCAGTATTAAAGACGAAGGTGTTGGCATTCCTCAAAGATATATTTCTAGAATTACAGAAAGATTTTTTAGGGTAGATCTTGAACAAAGTAACAAGGTTGGTGGAACCGGTTTAGGATTAGCTATTGTTAAACATATAGTTACTCAACATCGTGGACACTATGAGATTCTAAGTGAGGAAAACCAAGGAACTGAAATTCAAATTTATTTACCAGCGAAAACTTAAATTTAAAAAATATTATATTGTAATAGTTTTAGAAGGTTTTTTTAACAATTCTTTACTTGATTAATGTTAATCTTTTAATTAATTTTTTTATATGGTTAAAATATTCAAAAATATTTTGATTTTTGCTTTTTTATTAAGCTCTATAACAACAAGTGTTTTTTCTAAAGATATCACAACATTATTAAGAAATCAGCAACTTACAGTTTTTGATATTGGAATTTTTAGATTAGAGGCAGATTTGAAAACTTCATATCCTTCTATTAAAGATCATTTAGAAGTTACTGAAGCTGAATTTTATACAGACGTAATTACCTCGTATTCTAAAAATTCAATTGATTTAATTGTTTCTGTTCCTATGAATAGAAATCTCAAGAAGGAAAATTATTTTTCAGATTCTTTTAGATGTAGGAATATTTTTAATTCTGTAAGAGATTTTTTATTGAGGAATGAAAATTTGAGTAATTATAGATATACTATGGCTACAAGCTATTTAACCTCTATATTTTCAACCCCAAGTTCATGGCCAAGCTGGAGATATGATGAAGAAATTAGAGAGGAATTAGTAAACTTAGTAAAACTAGAAATAACTTTACGTCCAACCAAAGAACTAGCTCTTAATGAACAGGTAAACCCTGTTTCATGTATTGGTGGCTTAGAAACTGATATTGATCAAATAATTATATCAAAAAAATACAACTAAAAAGTTACCTTTTTAACAAAAGTGTAACAATTCTGTAATATTAAAGATTCAATAAATTTATACGAGTCAATCATCTTTTAATTAATAAATAACGAAAGGATTAAAGATAATGAAAAAACTAACTATAGTAATTGCTTCTTTAGTTGCACTTTCAATTGCAACTGTTGCTCAAGCAAGAGATCAAATTAAGATAGTTGGTTCTTCTACAGTATTCCCTTATGCAACAGTTGTTGCTGAAAGATTTGGTGGTTCAGGATTTAAAACTCCTGTAATCGAGTCTACTGGTACTGGTGGTGGAGCTAAACTATTCTGTGCTGGTGTAGGTGAACAACATCCAGATATTACAAATGCATCAAGAGCTATGAAAGATAAAGAAAAAGCTCTATGTAAGAAAAATGGTGTTAATGATATCGTTGAGATCGTAATTGGTAACGATGGTATTACATTAGCTTACAGCAAAGATGCAAAACCAGTAAACTTTACTAAAGAACAATTATATTTAGCACTTGCTGCTCATACAGTTGTTGATGGTAAATTAGTTCCAAATATTTATAAAACTTGGGACCAAATTGACCCTAGCTTACCAAAACAAAAAATTTCAGTGATGATCCCACCAGGAACATCAGGAACTAGAGATGCTTGGAATTCTTTAGTAATGAAAAAAGGTATGACTAAAGAAGCTAAAGCTCTTTATAAAGCTGGTTTTGAAGCTGGAAATAAAAAATACAAAAAACCTCAAAAACTTTACAGAGAAGATGGTGCTGCTATTGAAGTTGGAGAAAACGATAGTTTAATCATCCAAAAGTTAACTCAAGATAAAGAAATGTTTGGTTTCTTTGGTTTCAGTTATTTCTTAGCTGCAAAAGATAAATTGCAAGCAGCAAGTATTGATGGTGGACAACCGTCATTAAAGTCTATTCAAGACTACAGTTATGCTGTTGCTAGACCTTTATTCTTCTACGTGAAAAAAGCACATGTTGGAGTAATTCCAGGCTTACATGAGTTTGTGAAAGAATTCACAACTAAGAAAGCTATTGGAAAAGGTGGTTACTTAGCAGACATTGGTTTAGTGCCATTAGACTCTAAGTTGTATAAAACAACTAGAACTAATGCTACGAAGCTAGTTGCTATGGGTAATTAATTATTCCTCAGTTAACAAATGATTAAAAAGGGGGTCTTTTTAGACCCCTTTTTTTTAAAAAAAGAGTAAAGTCCTCACTTAAGGAGATTCTGTGAACTTAATATTATTTACATTTATTGTTCTTCTAGGTTTCACAAGCTATTATTTTGGACGCAAAAAAGCATATACAATTCAATCTACAAAAAAAAGATTAACCGCATTACCACAATTTTATGGTTATTATCTTGCAATCTGGTGTGCAATACCAGCCTTTATAATTTTTTCATTATGGGCAATTTTTGAGCCCACAATTGTAAAACTATTAATCTTAAGTGATTATTCAAATCAAGGTTATCTTGATGATGAATTAAATTTATTATACGAAAAATCAAAAGCATTGTCTCGAGGGCAATTCACTGGAGAAATTACACCTTTTATTGAAGCTTCAGCTGAAAAATATTTAAGTCTTCGATCAATAGCTCAAAGTTCAAAAGTTGTTATAGTATTATCTGCAATTATTGCCTCTGTTGCTTATGCGTATAAAAGAATTTCATCTAATTCTAGAACAAGAGAACCAGTTGAAAAATTTTTGAAGGCAGTTTTATTTACAGCTTCTTTAGCTGCAATATTAACTACTGTTGGAATAGTTTTCTCACTTATATTTCAAACTATAGATTTTTTTAAAGTAATTCCATTATTTGATTTTGTCTTTGGAACTCACTGGTATCCAGCAAAAGCTTTTGTTAGAGATTCTTCTGAGGCTTTAGATCCGACAATGTATTCAGATACTTTTGGAGCAGTCCCTATTTTTGCAGGTACTTTTTTTATTGCATTTATTGCTATGTGCGTTGCTATCCCAATTGGATTAATGAGTGGAATTTATTTAGCTGAATATGCATCAACTAAAGTTAGACAATATGCAAAACCATTAATTGAAATTTTAGCTGGTATACCAACAGTTGTTTATGGTTTTTTTGCTGCCCTAACTGTTGGACCATTTTTGAAAGAATTAGGAACTTCAATGGGTCTTGAAGTTTCAGCTGAAAGTGCTTTAGCAGCAGGAGGGGTAATGGGTATTATGATTATACCATTTATTTCAAGTTTAAGTGACGATGTAATTACAAGTGTGCCTCAAAGTTTAAGAGATGGAAGTTACGCTATGGGAGCAACTAAATCAGAAACAATTAAGAGAGTTATTTTTCCCGCGGCATTGCCGGGGATAGTTGGATCTATTTTACTTGGTGTTTCAAGAGCTATTGGAGAAACAATGATAGTTGTTATGGCCTCTGGTTTAGCTGCTAATTTAACTTTAAATCCTTTAGAGTCTACTTCAACGATTACAGCTCAAATTGTAGTTATTCTAATTGGTGACCAAGCTTTTGGCGACCCAAAAACGCAAGCTGCTTTTGCTTTAGGTATGTCATTATTTTTAGTAACACTTTGTTTAAATATTGTGGCCTTGAGAGTAGTTAAAAAATATAGAGAAAAATATGAATAAAAATAAAGAACAATTATTAAATAAAAGATATAAAGCTGAACAACGATTTCGCTTATACGGTCTGAGTGCAATTTTTATGGCACTTTTATTTTTAACAATCTTTATTTTTAAAATTTTTTCAACTGGCTATTCAGCTTTTCAAAAAACATGGCTTATTGTTCCAGTAACTTTCGATGCTGAATTAATGATGTTAGACCAAAATCCTTCTAAAGAAGATTTACAGGACGCTGATTATTACGATATAGCATTAAAATCAATGGCTGATTTAGATCCAAACGCCAATGAAGATCAAGAAAATGAATTGAAGAGAATGGTGTCTTATTTTTTTGAAAAAGAAATTAAAAATGAACTTTTAAATGACCCTAATTTAATAGGAAAAACAAAGGAAGTTTATCTAACTGCTTCAGATGATTTAGACCAAGTCTTTAAAGGAAATTATCCAAGAGATTTACCTGAAGACCAAAGAAGAGTAAGCGATTATCAATTAAAAATTTTTGATCAACTTGTTGCAAATGGTAAGGTTGAAAGTAAATTTAATATAAGTTTTTTTACAAATGCTGACTCAAGAGAAGCTGAGCTAGCTGGAATAGCAAGTTCATTTATGGGCTCAATTTTTTCTATACTTGTTTGTTTAATGATAGCTTTTCCTGTTGCGGTTCTAGCTGCAATCTATCTTGAAGAATTTGCCCCTAAAAATAGATTTACTGATTTTATTGAAGTTAATATAAACAACTTAGCAGCGGTTCCATCTATAGTTTTTGGTCTATTAGGGTTAGGAGTTTTATTGGCTATATTTCATTTACCAAGGTCTACCCCATTAGTTGGAGGTATCACTTTGTCCTTAATGACTTTACCAACAATAATTATAGCTGCTAGAGCATCTTTAAAAGCAGTTCCACCAAGTATAAGAGAGGCAGCACTTGCTATGGGAGCAAGTCGAATGCAAACCACAATGCATCATACAGTTCCTCTTTCTATGCCTGGCACGTTATCAGGAACAATAATTGGTTTAGCTCAAGCTTTAGGAGAAACTGCACCCTTAATTTTAATTGGAATGGTTGCTTTTGTTAACACGATACCTGGATCACCCATGGATCCTGCTGCAAGCTTACCAGTTCAAATTTATATTTGGGCTGAAAGTGCTGAAAGGGGATTTGTAGAAAAAGTTTCGGCATGTATAATGGTCTTACTTGGCTTTTTAATAATAATGAATTTATTTGCCCAAATAATAAGACATAAGTTTGAGAAAAAATGGAGTTAAAATGATAAAGATTAAAGCAAAAGATGTTGATGTTTTTTATGGAAAAAAACAAGCGCTCTTTAATATAAGTTTAGATATTGAGGAAAATCAAGTAACGGCATTAATTGGTCCATCTGGTTGTGGTAAATCAACTTTCCTAAGATGTCTTAATAGAATGAATGATGTAATTGATATCTGTAGTGTTAAAGGAGAAATTTTAATTAATGATTTTAATATCAATGATAAAAGTTGTGATGTCGTAAGACTAAGAGAAAAAATTGGTATGGTTTTTCAAAAACCCAATCCTTTCCCAAAAACTTTATATGAAAATGTGTCTTACGGTCCAACAATTCATGGTATGGCTCAATCAAAACAAGAAATGGATGAAATTGTTGAAACTAGTTTGAAAAAGGCTGCACTATGGGAAGAGGTAAAAGATAGGTTGCATGAACCTGGAACTGGATTATCTGGAGGACAACAGCAAAGACTTTGTATTGCTAGAGCGATTTCTGTAAGACCTGAAGTTATATTAATGGATGAACCTTGTTCAGCATTAGATCCAATAGCAACAGCACAAATTGAAGAATTGATTGATGAGTTAAAAAAAGAGCACACAATAATAATTGTAACTCATTCTATGGCTCAAGCAGCACGTGTTTCTCAAAATACAGGTTTTTTTCATTTAGGTCAATTGATTGAACATGGATCTACTGATAAAATATTTAAGAATCCTGACAATAAAAAAACGCAAGATTATATAACAGGGAGGTTTGGATAATGTCTGAAGCACCACATACAGTCAAATCTTACGAAGAAGAACTAAAAAATCTTAATGCTAATATAATTAAAA
Source organism: uncultured Pelagibacteraceae bacterium (assembly GCA_902572925.1). Classification (GTDB taxonomy): domain Bacteria; phylum Pseudomonadota; class Alphaproteobacteria; order Pelagibacterales; family Pelagibacteraceae; genus Pelagibacter. The sequence goes on from CACGHT010000013.1 coordinate 10,215, forward strand.
TGGGAAGTGCATGTGAAGATTCTTTAGGTAAAGCAATTCAAGCCATTACAACAAGAGATAATAATATTGCAGAAGCTGTTATTCAAGAAGATGAAAAAATAGATAAATATGAGACTTTAATTGAACAGCAAGTTGTGAATTTAATTGCTTTAAGACAACCTATGGCAATTGATTTAAGAGAGACAGTAACGGCTTTGAAAATGTCTTCAGATTTAGAAAGAATAGGTGATTTAGCAAAAAATATATCCAAGAGAACACTTTTGCTTAACGAAAATCTTCCAAAGAACTTGGTAGACTCATTGAATAGAGTATCTACCAATGTTCAAAAACAATTAAAATCAACATTAGATGCTTATCTAGAAAGATCTGCGCCAATGGCAGTAAATGTTTGGGAAGGTGATGAGCAAATAGATGATCTAACAAATCTTTGTATGCAAGAAGTTATAAAATATCTTAAAGAAAATGAAAAAAATTTAGAAGATGGAACCCATTTATTGTTTGTAACTAAAAACATAGAGCGTATTGGTGATCATACTACAAATGTTGCAGAACAAGTTTATTATTTAGTTAAAGGCGAATATTTAGAAGGTGATAGACCCAAGGGAACAGAGCCAATTGTAACCGGAGAAAAATGATTTATGTCAGCTCATGTTTTCATAGCTGAAGATGAAGCATCAATTGTTAGTTTGTTAAAGTACAATCTTGAAAAAGAAGGTTATAAAGTCAGTCATTCAGAAAATGGAGAAGATGCTCTTAAACAAATAAAATTAAAACAGCCAGATTTAATATTAATGGATTGGATGTTACCAGAATTATCTGGTGTTGAAATTTGTAAAAACTTAAAAAAAGATAATAAGTTTAATGATATTCCTGTCATTATGTTAACTGCAAAAGGGGAGGAAGAAGACAAATTAAAAGCATTTGATACAGGTGCAGATGATTATGTAACTAAACCTTTTAGTCAAAAAGAATTGAATGCTAGAATTAAATCTTTATTGAGAAGATCTAAACCTCAATCATCATCAGACATTGTAGAATTTACTGATTTAAAAATAGATCGGATTACAAAAAGAGTTTATAGAAAAGATAAAGAAATTACTTTGGGTCCAACTGAATTTAAACTCTTAGATTTTTTTATCAAAAATCCAAAAAGAGTTTATTCAAGAGAACAACTCTTAAACAATGTTTGGGGAGAAAATATATATGTTGAGTCTAGAACAGTTGATGTTCATATTAGAAGATTAAGACAAGCAATTAACATACAAAATACAAAACCTTTAATTAGAACAGTAAGATCAGCTGGTTATTCTTTAGAATCTTGAAGATCTTTGGGTCTTATAAATTTTTTTAATACTCCCTTTTTCTCAACTTCATTCCAGGATTTAATATCAAACTCAATTTTTGCAAATGCTGCTGTTGGGAATTTATAATTCATTAGTTTAAAATTATTCGTATTATGATTTTTTGTAAGATTTCGTACTAAATTTTTCACTGATGGTTCATGGTTTATAATCAAAATTGATTTATATTCACTGGATATTTCTTTAATTTTTTTTACAATTGCATTCTCATCAACTAAATATAAATCTTTTGAAAAATTAACTTTTTTTGGCTTATTAATTTTCTTGGATAAAATTTGAAAAGTTTTTTTTGTTCTTTTTGATGATGAAATTAATGCATAATCAAATTCAAATTTTTTTTTAACAAAAAATTCACAAATCATTTTTGCATTTTTCTTGCCTCTTTTAGTAAGTGGTCTATCAAAATCATTAATACTTAAATCATCCCAACTAGATTTTGCGTGTCTCATGACGTATAATTGATACATAAAATCTAAATATATGACTGCTTTAAAAAAACAACATAAAGAAGAGTTGAAATCTAAATATATAAATAGAGAGCTTTCTTGGTTAAAATTCAACGATAGAGTACTTTTAGAGGCGCAAAATATCGAAAATCCTCTTTATGAAAGAGTAAAGTTTTTATCAATTGCTGGGTCTAATCTAGATGAATTTTTTATGGTCCGTGTAGCTGGGTTATATAGTCAAATAAAACAAGAAGTTGACTCACTAAGCTCTGATGGTTTGACACCTGAAGAGCAAATGGATGAGGTAGTGCTTGAAACTAAGAATCTATTAAAAAAACAGAACAAAATTTTTATTCAACTGATTATGGAATTAAAAAAAAATAATATCAATTTAGTTAAACCAGTTAATTTAAATACTAAGGATAAAAAAAAACTTTTAGAAATATTTAAAGAAGAGATTTACCCTTTATTAACACCATCAGCAATTGATCCTGCACATCCATTTCCATTTATAATCAATCAAGGAAGAGCAATTGTAATGAAGTTAAGAAAAAAAAATAAAAAAAGGATTTTAAACTCAATAATAGTAATACCAAAAGCATTATCTAGATTTATTGAAATTGAGTCTTCAAAAAATCATAAGAAATTTGTGATTCTAGATGATGTAATAAGTTTTTTTGCTAATGAAATTTTTCCAGATCATGATTTAGAAAAGAAAATGATTTTTAGAGTAATAAGAGACAGCGATGTAGAGATTCAAGAGGAAGCAGAAGATTTGGTTAGATCTTTTGAATTGGCTTTAAAAAGACGTAGAACGGGTGATATTGTTCGTTTAGAGGTTCTTGAAAATAGTGATAACGAATTGATAAGATTTATAACTAATAAATTAGATATAAATCCTGACTATATTTATGATGTTGCTGGCCTTGTTGGAATTCAAGATATAGATCAAATATGTAAAGTAAAAAATCCAAAATTAAGATTTAAACATTTTACACCTAGAGAAGTTGAAAGATTAAAAGAATATAATGATAATTTTTTTGAAACTATTAAAAAGAAAGATTTAGTTGTTCATCATCCTTTTGAAACATTTGACTCAGTAATTGAATTTTTAAACCAAGCAGCAAATGATAAAAAAGTTATAGCTATAAAACAAACTCTATATAGAACAACTCTAGACTCACCTATTGTTAAAGCTTTAATAACAGCTGCAGAAAACGGAAAAACAGTCACCGCTTTAATTGAAATTAAAGCTAGATTTGATGAGGAAGCTAATATTCAACTATCAAGAAGTTTAGAAAAAGTAGGTGTTCAAATTGTTTATGGTTTTGCTAAATATAAAACTCATGCAAAATCATCATTAGTTTTAAGAAGAGAACAGGGTAAAATACAAACTTATTTTCATTTAGGAACTGGCAATTATCATCCAGTAAATGCTAAAATTTATACTGATTTGTCTTTATTTAGTTGTGATAAGAAAATGGCATCAGATGTTGAAAAGTTTTTCAATTATGTAACAGGATACGCAAAACCAAAAAATTTAAATAAAATTTCTATTTCGCCAGTAAATATGAGGCAAACCTTAAATGAAAATATTGATGCTGAAATTAAAAATTCTAAAAATGGAAAATTTGCAGCTATTTGGGCAAAAATGAACTCTTTAGTAGATCCAGAAATTATTGATAAATTTTATGAAGCTTCGAATGCTGGTGTAAAAATTCATTTATTTGTAAGGGGTGTTTGTTGTTTAAGACCAGGAGTAAAAGATAGATCAGAAAACATATTTGTAAAAAGTATCATAGGAAGATTTTTAGAGCATTCTAGAATTTACTGCTTTAGTAATGGTACAAAAAAAATGCCTAATAGAAATGCAAAAGTATATATTTCGTCAGCTGATTTAATGCCGAGAAATTTAAATCGAAGGGTAGAACTTCTAGTCCCAATTGAAAATGAGACTGTTCATGAACAGATCTTAGATCAAATAATGTTGGCAAATTATCTTGATACTAATCAGAGCTGGGAACTTGAAGCTGATGGTAATTATAAAAAAATTAAATATAGTAAGAGCGATTCCTTTTCAGCTCATGAATATTTTATGAATAATCCGAGCTTATCTGGAAGAGGTAAAGCTAAACTAAGAATGCAGCCTAAACAACTGCACTTAAGATTGATTAAAAGTGGAAGTAATTAAAAGTAAAAATAGTTTAAAATTAAATCAGGCAAAATTAGCTATAATAGACATTGGATCAAACTCTATAAGAATGCTAATTTATGAAGATTTCAGTTCTTCTCGTGTGCCTTTTTTTAATGAAAAAGCAGTTTGTGAACTTGGAAAAAATTTAGATAAATCCAAAAAACTTCACAGATCTGGTACCGAATATGCTTTAAAAGTTTTAAAAAGATTCTCTGAAATTTTAAATGTTTCAAAAATCACAAATCTTAAAATCATTGCAACAGCAGTTTTAAGAGAAGCGACTGATACAAAACCATTTATTAATGAAGTTGAAAAACTTTTTAAAACTAAGATTAATATATTATCTGGTGAAGAAGAAGCTGAATGCTCAGCTGAGGGAGTAAAAATAGGCTTTGAAAATGTCAATGGATTAGTTGCTGATCTTGGAGGTGGAAGTTTAGAATTAGCTCGAGTTGAAAATAATATAGTTACTAATAAAACCTCATTACCTATTGGAGTTTTAAGATTATTAAATAATCCTATAGTTAAAAAAAGAAATTTAGCAAAATATATCAAAAAATTATTAAGAGAAGAAAAATGGCTTTCAAAAAAGAAATTTAATAATCTATATTTAGTTGGAGGTACCTGGCGAGCATTATTTAAATTACATCTTTTTCAAAATAATCATCCGGTACATATAATTCATCAATATAGTATTGATAACAATGTTTTATCTAAGTTTGTTGAAAAAATTTCATCTTTTAATAAATCTAAACTTAAAACAGTTGAGTATATTTCAAAATCTAGAACAGCGTATTTACCTTATAGTTGCATTATACTTGATGAAATTATGAGAGTTACAAATCCAAGAAATATAATTTGTTCTATAAGCGGTTTGCGTGAAGGTTCTTTATCAATTGACTATTTTAAAGATGTAAAAGAATCAGAAATTTTTCATAAAGCACTTGAGAATATTGCAAAAAAAAGAGGTGATCTAGGATCGAACTATAAAAAATATTATGATTTTATTCAGCCAGTTTTTGAAGGCAATGAACATTTTAATAAGAAATTATTATATCTGGCATGTGTATTAAGTCATATGGATTGGGGATTAGGAGCATTTCAAAAAGCTGAATTGGTATTTCAAGAAACAATAAATACTCCTTTACTTAGATTGACTCATAAAGAAAGAATACAATTAGCTTTGTCATGTTATTGGCGGTACTGTAGTATCAAGTATAATCCAAAGATGGAGTATCTAACTTTTTTAAATAATAATGAAATTTTTTCAAGCAAACAAGTTGGAGCAGCATTGAGATTTTCACAATCATTGACCTCGATATCTACGATATTTCTTGAAGAGTTTAAATTGTATAAAAGAGGTAATGCTGTATTTTTAAAAATTCCATCACAACATCAAGAAATAATCTCAAAACAAGTTACTAAAAGATTTAAAGCTCTTGCTAGAGAATTATTTTTAGAACCAAGAGTAATTTACTCAAATAATTCAAGATAAATTAAATTTAATTCTATTTTTAATTGAGTGATATTTTTTTGTAACATTATTTTAATTTAAATTCATTTAACTTTAACAATAAGTAAATAATTTTGTAATTTAGTTTATGTATAAAGCACCATCAAAGTTTAAATATTCATTATTTCTTCCCCTGTTTAAATTTTGTTGATTAACTACTTTCTTCCTTCTCTTAAATGAGAAGGGAGAAAGACGATTTGGAATTAATTATTTATAGATGCAGGAGACTGCTCTGCATTTTTCTTAGCAAGCTTTTTTGCTTTTTTTTCTGCAACCTTTTTTTCTAGACCAGCAATTTTAATATTAAGGCTTGATAATTTTTTTTCTTTTGCTGTAATTTTATTTTTAAGTTTGTCTATTGATTTTAATATCTTTGTTTTTTTCTTTTCATTTTTTTTTAGTTTTTTTCTCATTACTGCCTCCGAATTATTTAATATTTGATTTAATCATATAATCCTTAAATAAAAAAGATATTTTGATACAACCTTTAGTTTATAGTTTTTTAAGAACT
>CACGHT010000014.1 GCA_902572925.1 uncultured Pelagibacteraceae bacterium
ATGAACCCAATATTTTAAAAAGAGGTAATGATAGAATATTAGTTGAGTTACCAGGATTAGATGATCCAATGAGAATAAAATCTTTACTTGGAAAAACTGCAAATTTAACATTTAGATTTGTTACGAATGATACCGAAAGTTCATTCGGTGCAGAAAAATTAGAATTTGAAGATGGTACCGAAGAAGCAATAGTTAGTAAAAGAATTATACTCAGTGGTGATAATTTATTAGATGCTCAACCAAGAATGGATACTGAGAATAATGAGACTGTTGTGACCTTTTCACTGGATAGGGTAGGAGCAAAAAGATTTGGTAAAGCCACCTCTACGGGTATTGGTAAAAGATTAGCTATAGTTTTGGATGGAAAAGTTATTAGTGCTCCAGTTATCAGAGACACAATTGCTACCGGTTCTGGCCAAATCAGTGGAGGATTTACATTTCAATCAGCAACTGATCTTGCCTTACTTTTAAGATCAGGTGCATTACCTGCACCTCTAAATATTATTGAAGAAAGAACTGTTGGTCCAGATTTAGGACAGGACTCTATAAACGCAGGAATGATTGCTTTGTTAATTGGTTTTATATTGGTCATACTTTATATTTTTGTTAAATATAAAATCTTTGGAATCATCACTAATATTGCTTTAATTTTAAATCTTTTCATATTAGTTGGAATACTAACTATTTTTGAAGCAACTTTAACATTACCTGGTATAGCAGGAATAATTCTTACCGTGGGTATGGCTGTTGATGCAAATGTTCTAATTTTTGAAAGAATTAAAGAGGAGTTAAAGAGTGAAAAAAATAATTTAATAGCATTTGACAGCGGTTACACAAAATCCAGAACCGCTATACTAGATGCAAATATTACTACTTTATTAGCAGCGATTATTTTATTCTTTATGGGATCAGGTCCAATTAAAGGTTTTTCATTAACACTTGGAATTGGGATATTTACAACATTATTCACTGTCTATTTTATAGCAAGATTATTGACCGTTTTGTATGTATCAAAAAATAAAGAAAAAGAGGGACTGATTTAGATGATTGCCTTTAACAAATATTATAATAAGTTTAATATTCTTTCAGTATCATTAGTGATTGTTTCTTTATTATTGCTTACATTCAAAGGTTTAAATTTTGGAATAGATTTTAAAGGTGGAACTCTTATTGAATTAAGATCTACAGATAGTAAGATTAATGTTTCCTCACTAAGGGATAATTTAAGTCAAATGAATTTGGGCGATGTATCTGTTAAAAACTTTGGTAATGAGACTGATTTTTTAATTAAGTTTGAAAATAATGAAAATAAAAATGTAATTGAAGAAATTAAGAATAATTTGGATAAATCATTCGGTAACAGCTTCAATTTTAGAAGAGTAGAAAATGTTGGCCCTAAAGTTAGTTCTGAATTATTAAGATCAGGTGTTATTGCAATATCAGTGGCTTTGTTTTTGATGCTTGTCTATATTTGGATAAGATTTGAATGGCAATTTAGCTTAGGTGCCATAGTAGCTTTATTCCATGATGTCATTGTTACACTTGGTCTCTTTTCTTTATTGGGTCTAGAGATTAATCTTTCAATAATTGCAGCTGTACTCACAATAGTTGGTTATTCAATGAATGATACAGTTGTTATTTTCGATAGAGTAAGAGAAAATTTAAGAAAATATTCTGATATTAAAATTTTTGAGCTAACAAATATCTCTATTAACGAAACTTTGTCTCGTACTTTGATAACTTCTGTAACAACTTTGTTAGCGTTGCTTTCAATATTCTTTTTTGGCGGTGAGGTTTTGAAAGGTTTTTCTTTAGCCATGATATTCGGGGTAATTTTTGGGACTTATTCATCAATTTATATTGCAAACACAGTGTTGGTAAGACTAAATGTGTCTCAAAAAACAGTCCTTAGAGAAGATAAAAACTAATATAAATTTTGAGCAGCTACCATTGAAAGTAGCATCGGTAGAGATAACAAAGTATTTGTTCTTGAAAACAACATTGCTGTTTTAGCTGATTTTGCTTTTACCTCAGGTTCACATTCTACTATACCTAAAGCTTTTTTTTGATTTGGCCAAATTACAAACCATACATTAAAAGCCATAACGACACCTAGCCACATCCCAATTCCTATAGCAGTGTGTTTTGGTACCCCAGAGCCAATGCTTAAAGTCATAGCGTCATGAAGATATCCATTTAACCATGCTAGTATAAATCCTGATAGAATTGTAAGTGCTGCTGCCCATCTAAAATAAAAAAGAGCAGCTGGAGCAATAACTTTACCAATTGCTGGTTTTTGTTCGTCTGGAATTTTACTCATGTTCGGGATTTGTACAAAATTAAAATACCACAAGAGACCTATCCACATTATAGCTACCACGACGTGAAAAAATCTTGTTAGCCATGACCAGAAAAGTCTATCAAAACTAAATCCGTCATTTTGATAGAATAATCCAAAAAAAACAATCACAGCTAAGGCAAGTGAAGCATGTATTGTTCTTGGTAGAGAGGCTAATAGTTTATCCATATTTAAATATACTAATTTTGATTAAGTTTAACAATGATTTTTTCTTAGTTTAAAAGTGGTTTCAAAAATTTTCCAGTGTAACTCTCATTAATTTTACAAATTTCTTCTGGCTTTCCTTCTGCGATAATTTTTCCACCTTTGACACCACCTTCGGGGCCCATATCAACAATATAATCAGCTGTTTTTATTACATCTAAATTGTGTTCAATTACAACAACAGTATTCCCCAGGGCAACAAATGTATGGAGAATTTCAAGTAATTTTTTTATATCATGTTGATGCAAACCAGTAGTTGGTTCATCTAATATATACATTGTTCTTCCTGTAGATCTTTTTGATAATTCTTTAGCTAACTTAATTCTTTGAGCTTCACCACCTGATAGAGTTGTAGCTTGTTGGCCAATTTTGATATACCCCAAACCAACTTTCTTTAATGTTAGTAACTTTGTTTTAATATTTGATATATTTTCAAAATATTCACATCCTTCATCAACAGTCATATTCAAAACATCAGCAATACTTTTATCTTTAAACTTAATTTCTAGAGTTTCCCTGTTATATCTAGTTCCTTTACATTCGTCACATTGAATATAAACATCTGGTAAAAAGTGCATTTCATAAGTAATAACTCCATCTCCTTCACATGCTTCACACCTTCCACCTTTAACGTTAAATGAAAATCTTCCAGGTTTATAACCTCTAGATTTTGACTCAGGCAATCCAGTAAACCAATCTCTTATAGGACCAAATGCACCTGTATATGTTGCGGGATTAGATCTAGGAGTTCTCCCGATAGGTGATTGATCAATATCGATTATCTTATCAACTAACTCTGTTCCCTTAAAACCCTTAAAGGGTTTTGGAATTTTTCTTGATTTGTTATTATTTAGTGTAAGATTTAAAGCGTTGTAAAGAGTCTGTAACACAAGAGTTGATTTTCCACTACCAGATACTCCTGTTACACAAGTTAAACTTCCTAATGGAATCTTTAAGTTTACATTATTAAGATTATTTCCGGTTGCACCTGTAATTTCTAAAAATCTTCCATTCTTAGCTAATCTTCTTTTTGATGGTACATTTATTTTAAATTTATTAGATAGATATTTTCCAGTAATGCTATTTTGATTTTGACTTATCTCTTTTATTGAACCTGCCGCAACAACTTCACCACCTTTGTTACCAGCTTCAGGTCCAAGATCAATTATATGATCTGCATTCTCCATTGTTTCAGTATCATGTTCAACTACTATAACTGTATTACCTAAATCTCTTAATCTTTTTAAGGCATTGATAAGTTTTACATTATCTTTTTGATGAAGACCTATTGATGGTTCATCTAAAACATATAAAACTCCTGTTAAACCAGAACCGATTTGTGATGCTAATCTTATTCTTTGTGCTTCACCACCAGATAAAGTTCCAGACTCTCTTGAGAGAGTTAGATAATCAAGACCAACATTAAGTAAAAAATTTAATCTTTCGTTAATTTCTTTTAAAATATGTTCTGCGATTTTAACTTGTCTTTTGTCTAAATTGTTCTTTAAATTATCAAACCATATTGCAGCATCTGAAATTGATTTTTCTGTAACCTCACTGATGTGAAGACCATCAATTTTTACGCATAATGCTTCATCTTTTAATCTATGACCATTACACCTTTCACACTTGGTATCTGATTGATATTGAGCAATTTCTTCTCTTTTCCAATCACTATCTGTCTCTAGGTATCTTCTTTCTAAGTTGTTAATTACACCTTCAAAAGTTTTTTTATGTGAATATTTCTCGTAACCATCGTCATATGTAAATTTTATTTCCTCATCATCAGACCCATAAAGGATAATATCTTTAATTTTTTTTGGTAATTTTGACCATTTTTCTTCTAGAGAAAATCCATAATGCTTAGCTAAAGAACTTAATGTTTGAGCATAATATAATGTTGTTGTTTTTGCCCATGGTTCGATCGCACCATCAACGATACTTTTTTTCTCATTTGGTATAACTAAATTTGGATCAACATTAAGCTTTATTCCGATACCCTCGCATTCCTCACAAGCACCAAATGGACTATTGAAAGAAAATAATCTTGGTTCAATTTCTTCTATGGTAAATCCACTTTCAGGACATGCAAATTTTGTTGAAAAAATTAATTTTTCTATTTTTCTGAATTTTTTTGGTAAGGTTTCATCTTCATATTCAACAAACAAAAGACCATTAGCTAGCTGTATTGAAGTTTCTATACCTTCTGCAAGTCGATTTCCTAAAGATGAGTTAAGAACTATTCTATCAACAAGTATTGAAATATCATGTTTAATTTTCTTATTTAACTCTGGAACTTTTTCAATATCATATAAAACATCATCAATTTTGATTTTTCTAAAACCTCTTTTTTTATAATTTAAAATCTCTTTTCTATATTCACCTTTTCTTCCTCTAACTACAGGAGCATAAAGATAAATAGTTGATTTTTTTGGTAATTTTCTAATTTTATCTACAATTTGACTGACTGTTTGTGACTCTATTGGTTTACCAGTGAAAGGCGAATATGGAATACCAGCTCTAGCATATAACACCCTCATATAATCATAAATCTCGGTTACTGTTGCAACTGTCGATCTAGGATTCTTTGATGTATTTTTTTGCTCTATTGATATCGCAGGACTTAATCCCTCAATAAGATCTACATTTGGCTTTTTCATTTTATCTAAAAATTGTCTCGCATACGCGGATAAACTTTCGACATATCTTCTTTGACCTTCTGCATAAATTGTATCAAACGCTAATGAAGATTTTCCTGACCCAGATAGTCCGGTAATTACAATAAATTTATCCTTTGGAATTTCTAAAGATATATTTTTTAAATTATGTTCTTTTGCACCCTTTATAACTATCTTTTTAATCATAATTTTTGTTGCTTTGGCCTAATAAAATTAATATTCAGAGTAAAATTGTGATATAAATTAATTAACTAATAAAATAAATATTAAAATATTATGGCTGGAAGTTTAAATAAAGTACTTTTAATTGGTCGTTTAGGCGCAGATCCTGAAATCAAGCAAATGGTTAATGGAAAAAGCGTTGCGAGATTAAGTCTTGCAACAAGCCAATCATGGAAAGATAAAAATACAGGTGAAAAAAAAGAAAAAACTGAATGGCACCGTATAGTTGTATTTAATGAGGGTTTAGTAAATGTTGTTCAACAATATCTCAAAAAAGGTGCTCAAGTTTATGTTGAGGGTCAAATTTCAACAAGAAAATGGAAGGATGAACAATCGGGACAAGACAAATATTCAACTGAAGTAGTTATACAAGGTTATAATTCATCTCTAACTATGCTTGGAGGTGGAAATTCAGGTGGTGGTATAGCCAATGATAATTCACAAGCATCAAATAATACTGAGGATTTATCTCAAGTACAAAATGATATGGACGACGATATTCCATTCTAATCATTATGGAAAAAAACGAAGTTTCTAAAGATAAAAACATAAAACTAATTTCAATGCATGATGAGATGAGTTCATCTTATCTATCGTATGCAATGAGTGTCATTGTTAGTAGAGCTCTACCAGATGTTAGAGATGGCTTAAAACCTGTACATAGAAGAATATTATATGCAATGTATAAGGGTGGTTATGATTGGTCGAAACAATTTAGAAAATCTGCAAGAATAGTTGGAGATGTAATTGGTAAATATCATCCGCATGGTGATCAATCAGTCTATGACGCTCTAGTTCGTATGGTTCAAGATTTTTCAATGAGCTTACCTCTCGTGGATGGTCAAGGAAATTTTGGATCTATAGATGGTGATCCAGCAGCCGCTATGAGATACACAGAAACGAGATTATCAAAAGTCTCACAATTTTTAATTGATGATATAGAAAAAAATACAATTGATTTTAAAAGTAATTATGATGAAACAGAAAAAGAGCCATCTGTATTGCCTGCGCAATTTCCAAATTTATTAGTAAATGGAGCAGGGGGTATTGCTGTTGGTATGGCAACAAGTATTCCACCTCATAATTTAGGAGAGATTATCAATGGTACATTAGCTTTAATTGATAATAAAGATATTAAGATTAAAGATTTAATGAAGCACATACCTGGACCTGATTTTCCCACAGGTGGTGTAATTATTGGTAAAGATATTATCAAACAGGGTTATAACAAAGGTAGAGGGTCTTTTAAAATTAGAGGTGAAATATCAAACGAAACTCTTAAAAATGGTAGAGATAGATTAGTTATAAATTCTATTCCTTATCAAGTTAATAAATCTGTGTTGAATGAGAGAATAGCACAATTAGTTAGAGAAAAGAAAATAGAAGGTATTAGAGATATACGAGATGAGTCCAACAGAGAAGGTATAAGAGTCTCTATAGATTTAAGAACAGGCGTTGAACCTGAGACTGTTAAAAGACAATTATACAAGAACACTCAAATAGAAAGTTCATTTGGGTTTAATACTCTTGCGATTGTAGATGGTAAGCCAAAGACTTGTAATCTTAAAGAATTTTTAGAGAATTTTTTAAAATTTAGAGAAGATGTTGTACTCAAGAAAACAAAATTTGATCTCAATAAAGCAGAAGATAGAGCGCATATCTTAATTGGTCTATCAGTATCCGTTGAGAATTTAGATAAAGTAATAAAAATTATAAGAGGTTCAAAAACTCCAGATGATGCAAAAAAATCTTTATTAAATACTAAATGGAAAATTAATAAATCAAAAAAAATGCTTTCATTGATAGAGACTAAAAATTCAAAAGGTTTATATAATTTATCAGTAGAGCAAGTTGAAGCTATATTAGAATTAAGATTACAAAAATTGACAGCACTTGGTATTAATGAAATAGAAGTTGAAATAAAAAAACTATCTGAGTTAATTTCTTCATTAAAAAAAATTATATCTTCAAAAAAAGAATTATTAAAAGTAATCAGCAATGAACTTAAAGAGATAAAAGAAAAATATGCAACACCAAGAAGAACAAAAATTATTGATGCAGTACTTAATTACGACATTGAAGAAACAATACAAAAAGAAACTGTTCTTATAACTGTTACCTTACAAGGCTATATAAAAAGAGGATCACTTAAAACTGTAAAGATTCAAAAAAGAGGAGGTAAAGGTAAAACTGGTATCACAACTAGAAATGAAGACTCTGTAGTTCAAACTCTATCAGTTAATACTCATACTTCTGTTCTATTTTTTTCTACTGAAGGTCTTGTTTATAAAGTAAAAGCATGGAAAATACCTGAAGGTTCAGCATCATCAAAAGGCAAATCTTTATTCAATATTTTGCCACTTAAAAATCATCAATCAATAAGTTCAATTATGCCGTTTCCTGAAAGTGATGAAGACTCAAGTAAATATCAGATAGTTTTTGCAACCTCACAAGGCAAAGTTAGAAAAAACAGTTTAGAAGATTTCGCTTCGATTAATACATCAGGAAAAATAGCAATGAAGTTAGATACTAATGATAAAATAATTGGAGTTAAAATTTGTAAAGATGATCAAGATATAATCCTAAGTACAAAATTTGGAAAGTGTATTAGATTTGAGTCTAAAAAGTTAAGAATATTTAAGGGAAGATCATCAAAAGGTATAAAGGGAATTGAATTAGCATCTAATGATGAAATAGTCTCCTTATCAATTATTGATAATAATAAGTTAAAGAAAAATGGAAAAAATACAAAAGATGATAAGTCTGAATTAGCGGCGAAACAAAAATTTATTTTATCTATTAGTGAAAATGGTTTTGGCAAAAAAACCTCGCATTATGACTACAGAACAACAAATAGAGGTGGTAAAGGAATTATTGGAATAATTAATTCACCAAGAAATGGGAATATTGCATCATCGTTTCCTGTATATGAGGGAGACGAAATAATGATTTCTACAAACAAGGGTAGAGTAATAAGATTAGCTGTTAAGGAAATCAGAACAGCTGGAAGAAACACACAAGGAGTAAGAATAATTAAGTTATCTGGCGATGAAAAAGTTGTTTCAGCAATTAAAATTGATGATAATTTAATATAATGTCTAAGACAGCTATCTATCCAGGAACTTTTGATCCAATTACTTTTGGTCATATTGATGTAATAAAAAAGGCATTAAAATTATTTGATAAAATTGTTGTGGCCGTATCAGATGGTGAAAATAAAGATTATCTTTTTGATGCTGAGGAAAGATTAGAAATTGTAAGAAATGCTCTTTTTAAAGATCTAAAAATGAATAAAAAAAAAATAATTTTGATTTCATTTAAATCATTGACAACTAGTCTTTGTAAAAAATACAAATCAAATATTATATTGAGAGGTTTGAGAGCAGTATCAGATTTTGAATACGAGTTTCAACTAGCTGGTATGAATAGAAAATTAAATAATAATATTGAAACTTTATTTTTAATGTCAGATGTTGAAAATCAAATTATTTCTTCAAAATTCGTTAAAGAAATCATTAAACTTAATGGAGATATTAAAAAATTTACAACAAAGAGCACTATTAAAGCTTTAAAAGATAAATATGAGTAAACTTTTTATAAAGATATTAATTATTTTTTTATTTACAATTAATCAATCGTTAACAGAGGAGAATATAATGATTTTGAAATTAAAAGATGGTGATGTAAAGATAGAATTATTTTCAGATACAGCACCCAATCATGTCAAAAGAATAAAAGAATTGGCTGACGCTGGTAAGTATGACAATGTGGTGTTTCATAGAGTTATTGATGGCTTTATGGCACAAACAGGCGATGTTAAATTTGGCAACTCAAATTCAGATGATTTTGACTTAAGGAGAGCTGGAATGGGTGGATCTGATCTACCTGACCTTAAACAAGAATTTAGCAATCTTCCGCATGATCGAGGTACATTGTCTATGGCTAGATCATCAGACCCTAATAGTGCGAATAGTCAATTTTTTATATGTTTTAAACCAGCACCATTTCTTGATAATCAATATACTGTTTTTGGAAAGGTTATCGAAGGAATGGAATTTGTTGATAAGATAAAAAGAGGCGACGAAAATAATAATGGTGCAGTAACAGACCCTGACAAAATTATTAGTTTCAAATCTTTATAAAATTCTGACTTCAATTGAAAAAATTTGAATTTAAAGTTTTAAAAAAAAGTAAATTTGCAAGACTTGGTTTAATTCAAACTCATAGAGGCAATATTCAAACACCAGCTTTTATGCCTGTGGGGACCCAAGCTACAGTAAAAGCTTGTACAATTGATGATATAAAAAAGACCGGATCACAAATTATTTTGTCTAATACTTATCATCTAATGATACGCCCAGGTGTTAAAAGAATTGAAGATGCTGGTGGTCTTCATGAATTTATGAATTGTGATCTTCCAATACTTACAGATTCGGGTGGCTTTCAAGTAATGTCATTATCAAAATTAAATAAAATAGATAAAGAAAAAGGTGCAATTTTTAACTCACACATTGATGGCAAAAAGTTTTATCTTAGTCCTGAAGAAAGTATAAGAATTCAATTAGGATTAAATTCAGATATTGTAATGGTAATGGATGAATGTCCAAAAAAAACTAATGATTATCAAATTATAGATAAATCTATGAATTTGTCTTTATACTGGGCTGAAAGATCTAAAAAAGCTTTTGGAAATAATCCTCACAAAGCTTTATTTGGTATTGTACAAGGAGGTTTGTTTAAAGATTTGAGACAAAAATCCTTAAAAGGACTTTTGAAAATTGGATTTGATGGTTATGCATTGGGTGGTTTAGCTGTAGGAGAAACTCAAGATGAAATGTTCACTGTTTTAGACGATATTAAGGAACATTTACCTGATGATAAACCTCATTATTTAATGGGTGTAGGTACTCCAAATGATATCTTGGGCGCTGTCAAAAGAGGTGTTGATATGTTCGATTGTGTTCTTCCAACTAGATCAGGTAGAACTGGGCTTGCTTTTACTTGGCAGGGAAGAGTAAATATTAAAAATAATAAATACCAAAATGATAACACTCCTCTAGATCCAGAGTGTAAAAATCTAAATTTGAATAAATATTCTAAAAATTATCTTAACCATTTATTTAACACTAATGAGATTCTTGGATCGATGTTATTAACGTTACACAATATAAATTTCTATCAAGAATTAATGAAAGCTATTAGAAAAAATATCCAAAATGACACATTTGATGCTTTTCATGATAAATACATTGATAAGTTGTAAATAGTGAAGTTATTTTTTTCAAATTCCTGTTTGAAATATTTAGATTATTCTATATATACATCTCATCTTGAAGTGAATATGGGCCGTTAGCTCAGTTGGTAGAGCAATTCCCTTTTAAGGAATGGGTCGATGGTTCGAGTCCATCACGGCTCACCATATTTTAGGCAATTGGTGGGTATTTAATAATTATTTCATTCAACCAAGTTTGTATATTTCTTATTCTACTATCAGATGAAGGATGAGTACTCATAAATTGAGGAGGTTCCTTACCTTTGTTCTCTTCTTTCATCCTCTCCCATATTTTTTCAGTTTCTCTAATATCATAACCAGATAAAGAGGAAAAAATCATACCTAGATAATCGGCTTCACTTTCCTGTTTTCTATTGAAAGGATTCATTATACCAATGGAGGATATCAGACCGACAGTGTCCATACCAGTTGATCTATTAATTTGACTTAAAGCTCCTCCACTAAAAATATCGATAAGAGTAGTGCCTGTTTGTACTAGAACTCCACGACTTGCTCTTTCAACAGAGTGTTTTGCAACAGCATGAGCAATCTCATGACCCATAACAGCCGCTAAACCATTTGTATTTTTTGTAATTTTAAGCATACCACTATAAACGGCGATTTTACCCCCTGGCATACACCAAGCATTTTTGACTTTATCATTATCTATTAAGATATATTCCCACTTAAAATTGGCAGTTGGATCTGGGAGATTTGATTTATCAAAATAAATTGATATTGCATTTTCCATTTTTTTTCCAATTTCTTTTATTTCATTAATAGATTTTGTATCTTTGATTAATTTTTCTTTTTCTTTTACTTTTTCATAAATTTGAGCAGCCTGAGCATTTAATTTTGCCTCTGGAATCAGCTTTAATTGTTTTCTATCTGTAATAGGAGCGGTAGTACAAGAGTTAATTACAAAACCACAGCAACCACAACCTACATAAGTTAAAAATTTTCTTCTATTCATTTTGTAAGACATTGATATTATATATAATAATGAATCTAAATAATAAAATATTATTAATATTATTCATAATAGCAATAGCTTTTGTGATATTTTCGAGTTTTAGATAATGGCAAAACACAAGAAAAAAAAATCAATTAGTTTAATTCTTAGAAATTATTTTATTACGGGTGTAGTAGTTTTAATACCTATTGGTTTCACTTTATATCTAAGTAAAATATTAATTGGAATTTCATCTAAAGTTATTCCAGAAAATATAAATCCAAATAGTTATCTACCATTTGAAATTCCTGGGTTAGAAATAATACTTTCAGTAATTTTTATTACCATTGTTGGAGGTTTATCCCTATCTTTTTTGGGTAAACGAATTCTTAAACTTATCGATGACCTATTCAAAAGAATCCCTGTTTTAAGAACAATTTACTCTGCAATAGTTCAAATGACAGAAACATTCTCTAACAAAGACCAAAACGATAAAAAAAGTGTTGTTTTGGTTGAGTATCCTAGAAAAGGTGTTTGGGCAGTTGGTTTTGCGACAAAAGAAAATAAAGGTGAGATGGCTGAGAAAACTAACAAGAAATTGATTAACGTTTTTGTTCCAACAACACCAAACCCTACAAGTGGTTTCTTACTTATGTTCCCAATCGAGGAAGTTATATATCTTAATATGACTTTTGAAGAAGCTTCTAAATTTATTGTATCTGCAGGAACATCGACGGGTAAGAGTTAAGCAATATCATTAATTATATCAGCTCTATCATATAATTTAATTAATGGTTTAAATTTACTTATATCTTCATTATTATCTTCTATTCTTTTAATTTCTTTTTCAGCTAAAATAAAAAGATCATGATTATGAATAGGGTCAGCTAACTTAAAGTTTTTTATTCCACTCTGTTTAAAACCTAAAATGTCTCCAAACCCTCTTAATTTCATATCTTCTTCTGATATTTTAAAACCATCATTTGAGTCTTTAAGTATATTAATTCTTTTTTTTGCATTATCACTTAAATTTGTCTTAAACATTAAAATGCATGAAGATTGTTTATTACCCCTTCCAACTCTGCCTCTTAGTTGATGTAGTTGAGATAAACCAAATTTATTAGCATTTTCAATAATTATTACATTTGCGTTTGGAAAGTCTATACCGACCTCAATTATAGTAGTCGAAACTAAAATCTTAAATTCATTTTTTAAGAATTTGTTTAAGATCATTTCTTTTTCTTCTGATGTAGTTTTACCGTGAAGGAGAAAAACTTGTTTAGGAAATAAGTCATTTAAGTATTCTGATTTTTTAACTGCAGAAGAATGATCAAGTTTTTTGGACTCTTCAATTAAAGGGCACACCCAAAATATTTGATTACCTAGTTTGATTTCTTTTTTTATAAATTTTATTACATCATCAATTTTTTTTTCAGGTTTACTATAGGTTTTTACGGGTTTACGAATATTCGGTTTTTCACGAATAATTGAAAGATCCATATCGCCGTAAATTGTCATTGTTAAAGTACGTGGAATTGGTGTAGCAGTCATCAAAAGAACATCACAATCTTTTCCAGCTTTATCAGATAACTTCTTCCTTTGATTTACTCCAAATTTATGTTGTTCATCTATTATTATCAATCCAAGTTTTTTAAATTCCACTTTTTTTTGAAAAAGCGCATGTGTTCCAAAAATTATATCAATTTGTTTATTCGATAATTTATTGAGGATTATTTTCTTATCTTTATAAGAAGATTTTCCTGAAATTAATTCAATTTTAATATTTCTGGAAAATAGTTT
The DNA here is from genome assembly GCA_902572925.1 of uncultured Pelagibacteraceae bacterium. GTDB lineage: Bacteria > Pseudomonadota > Alphaproteobacteria > Pelagibacterales > Pelagibacteraceae > Pelagibacter. The sequence continues at coordinate 13,488 of CACGHT010000014.1, forward strand.
TTTAGCCAAAAGAAAATGCTGTCTGGCTAGTATTTCAGTTGGTGTCATTACTGCTACCTGAAACCCTGAATTGATTGTATTAAA
>CACGHT010000015.1 GCA_902572925.1 uncultured Pelagibacteraceae bacterium
CTTTTTTACTAGGGTTTTTATTCTTATTCTTTTTATCTCCAATAATTTACTCATATGTTTCAATAACTCAAAAAGATAAACGTACAGATTATCCTGGAAAAGAAATTGCTTTAAAAACTCAAATAATCTGGGATCAAGATTTTAAGAGTGAAATTGAGTTTGTAACTGGTGATGAATGGAAAGCAGGTAATCTTTCATATCACTTAAAATCAAGACCTACCTGGGAAGGTGCTGCAAACGATAATATATTGAAAAACTCATCAAAATTTATTTGTATAAATGATGTATGTTTAGGAAGATACTAAATAAGAAAACTTTATGAAGATTGTAGTTTTAATCCCAGTGTACAATGATTGGAAATCAGTTTTTAAACTATTAGATGAAATAAATGATTTGTCGGTGGAAAATGAATTTCAACTTTCTGTATTAATAGTTAATGATGCATCAAATTTTGATCGTCAGGAAATTGAAAAATCTTTTGAAAATATTAATTCAATTAAGATATTGAATATGGAAAAAAATCTTGGACATACGAGGTGTATCGCGACTGGTTTGAAGTATGTTTTTGAAAAAGATCAATTTGATTATATAATTCCTATGGATGGAGATGGAGAAGATCGACCTGTTGAAATTAAAGATTTTTTAGAAAAAATAAAAATCTCTAATGGAAAACCAATAGTTGGAGAAAGAGTGAAAAGGTCCGAAAGTATGACCTTTAAAATTTGTTACCAATTTCATAAATTAATTACGTTTGTTTTCACTGGTAAATCAATTAAATTTGGTAACTATACCTGTTTACCAAAATTAACTGTAGAAAAATTACTTAAAGAAAAAGCCACTTGGAATAGTTTTTCAGGATCTTTAAAAAAAATTGAAAATAATCTGATTTCCATACCTTCTATAAGAGGTTTAAGATATTACGGACCTTCACAAATGAGTTTTACTAATTTAATAAAACATTCTCTTTCTATTATAAGTGTCTTTAGAAAAACATTTTTAATTCGATCAGGACTTTTTATAATCATTTATATCTTAATGATTAAAAGCAATGCTTCAATTATTACATCCATACCTTTAATAATGTTACTAATAGCTGTTTATTCTGTTTCAAATTTAGCTTTAAGAGAGAATATGGATGAGTTTAAAAATTCGCTAAATCAAATTAAAAATACTGATGAAATTCAATGAAAAAAAAAGATCTTTATTATGAAAGAATTCCTACAAAACTTCTAAGAGAAGATGTTAGATATTTGGGTAATATACTTGGAAAAGTTATTAAGTCTCAAGAGAGTGAAAAGTTTTTCATTTTAGTAGAAAAAATTCGAAAATTATCAAAAGCGAATAAAAAAAATCCAAATGAAAAGAAGTTAAATAACAAAGTATTAAAGGCCATAAAAAGTCTTGATCCTAAAAATACATTTAAGCTTACAAGAGCATTTTCCCATTTTATGAATTTTATGAATTTAGCTGAATTAGTTGATGCCTCTAGAAGTTTAAATGAATACGAAAACAATAAAAAAAAAATAAGTAAAAAAAATTTATTTATTGAGGAAATTTTTGAGGATTTATTTAAAAAAAAAAATATTTCAAATAATAAGATTTATGATTTAGCCAAAAACTTAAATATAGGTATAGTTTTGACCGCTCATCCAACAGAGGTCAAAAGAAGAACTTTAATTCAAAAATATCACAAAATAATAGAGATACTTGAACAAAGAGAGTTACTAAAGAATTTTCCTTCAAAACTAAAACTTTTAAATAAACAACTTTTTGATGAATTAACAATTATTTGGAACACAGATGATTTAAAAAGAACAAAACCATCTCCTTTTGATGAAGCAAGATGGGGTCTTGCAATTATAGAAGATAGCTTATGGGATACTGTTCCAAAAGTTTATAGAAAATTAAATTCTATATTCGTAAAAAATATGAACAAGAATTTACCTAAAAATTTTAATCCAATAGTATTTGGTTCATGGATGGGAGGGGATCGAGATGGAAATCCAAATGTGACTGCTGAGGTAACAAGAAAAGTAATTTTATTATCTAGATGGGAAGCAGCAAAATTATATGAAAAAGCCTTAACCAAAATAATAAGATCCTATTCTATGGAAAAGTGTTCTAAAAAAATTTTGAATAAAGTTGGAAATTCATTTGAGCCCTATAGAGTTTTTTTAAGACCTCTTAGAGATAAAATGCGAATAACACATAGGCTGATAGAACAACACCTAGTTCAAAAAAAACCATTGGATCAAAAAAAGTTATTGAGCTCTCGAGAGGAAATACTTAGACCACTTCGGGTTGTAAGAGAATCTTTAGAGGAAAATCAAAATGAAAATATTGCTAGCGGGGATTTGTTAGATTTAATGAGGCGAGCTAAATGTTTTGGAATTAACCTTGCAAGGTTAGACATAAGACAAGAGTCATCAAGACATAAGCAATTAATTTCTGAATTAGTTAAAGCTAAATATAAAAAGAACTATTTGAATTTTAGTGAGGAGGAAAAGTTAAATTTTTTAAAGTTATCAATTTCTTCTAAATCTAAGAAAATAGGGAATTTTCAATTTAGAAATAAAGAAAATAAAGAAGTTTGGTCTACATTTAAGACTCTATCTAAAGAACCACCAGAGTGTTTAGGTGCATATGTAATTTCGATGACTACATCTGCCTCTGATATCTTATCTGTTTCTTTCTTACAAAAAGAGGCAGATATAAAAGATAAATTAAGAGTAGTTCCTTTGTTTGAAACTTTGGATGATTTAATTAATGCAAAATCTATAATGGAAACTTTATTCTCTCAGAGCTGGTATAGAAAATTAATAAATCATAATCAGGAAGTAATGATAGGATACTCAGATTCGAGTAAGGATGCAGGAAAAATATGTGCTAGCTGGCATCAGTACAAAGCACAAGAGGAAATTATAAAGCTAGCAAAAAGATTTAAAATTAAAATAACATTTTTCCATGGCAGAGGAGGATCAGCCGGTAGAGGAGGAGGTCCGATACAAGCCACTTTAAGATCTCAACCTCCAAATTCTGTGAATGGTAATATTAGAATTACAGATCAGGGTGAAGTAATTCAACAAAAATATGGATACGAACCTTTAGCTAATTATAATTTATGTAGTTATATAGGTGCGGTTACTGAAGCTACATTAAACCCACCACCAATTCCAAAAAAAGAATGGAGAAACCTAATTGAAAAGATGTCTGATATATCTAAAAATTCTTATCGAAAAAATATTAATCAAAGTTCTGATTTTATAGAATATTTCAAAACTGTTACCCCACATAAAGCATTGGGTAAACTATTCATTGGTTCAAGGCCATCAAAAAGAAAAAATGTTGATAACATCAAAAGTCTAAGAGCTATCCCATGGGTCTTTGCTTGGACACAAATTAGATTAATGCTTCCTGCTTGGTTAGGAAGTGCAGAGGCTTTGAGGTATTCATATATTAAAAAATTTAGGAAGATTTTATATGATATGGAAAAAAACTGGCCTTTTTTCAATTCCATGCTCGACATGTTAGATATGGTTATTTCAAAAGCTGATCCAGAGATATCAAAAATTTATGAAGAATTTCTTGCAGACAAAAAACTTAAGAGAGTTGGAAAAAAATTAAGATTTCAATTTGATACGATTAAAAAATTGAATAAAAAGATTGCACCAAAAGAAATTCTTAAAATAAGAAAACAATTTAGGTCTGCAGCTATAGTAAGAAATATTTATTCAGAAGTTTTAAATATTATTCAACCTATTGTTATCTCTAAACTTAAAAAAAATAAAAATAAGAAAAATAGAAAAGATTTAGAAGATGCATTGTTGACTTCTATCGCAGGTATTTCTGCAGCAATGAAAAATACTGGATGAGATTAAAAATAGTTATTTTTTTTATTTCGTTATCATTCATCTTTACCAATTTTTCTTATGGTGATTTTAAAGAAATAAAAAAAAAAGCAACAGTCAACAAACCAGAAATTATTTTTCCAATTAAAAAAGATAAAAAAAAATGTATTACTGATATGTATATTAGCCCTGATGTTAACTACATTAAGCCTGTATTAAAAGTTGAAGCGCCTTCAGGATATGGTCTCGATAACAGATTCGATCATGCTAAAAGTAAATTTGAGGATTTTAGTTTTCCATGTAGTGGTGGAAATGTAGAGGCATGTCAAAATGTTAAAAGAGTAATTTTAGAATGGGCAAAAGCTAATGCAGCAAAAAGAACTGGCCCTTCTGATGGAGAAGGAAGACATTGGAATGATACCTTAACCGTAAATTTATATATAGCTTCACCCATGATGGCAGCTTACTCATTTGCTAAACAGGTAATAGATATTCCAAAGGCTGAAGACAAAATAATTAAGGATTGGTTTAAAAGAATTGTCAGAAAAAATAAACATTTAATGTATGAATATTCTAATTATAAAACTGGATCAGGTGCAAATGGTACTCCTAAAAGGGCTCACAATCATGCTCTATCATCTGCAGTGAGCCATATGCAATTGGGAATTTTGTTAAATGATAATAAGTTATTTAGAACCGCATTTAAAAATTTTGAAGCAGCTATAAGATATCAAAGAAAAGATGGAAGTATGCCTATCGAAACAAGAAGAGGTGGAAGGGCAATGTTTTATCAAGCAAGAGCTATGAATGCATTAGCTGTCATTGCTATAATAGCTGAAAATCAAGGTTACAATGTTTGGAACTATGAGTACAAAGGAAAAAATTACCATAATATTGTTAAATTTTTTATAGATTTTACTGAAAATAATAAAATTGTCTTCAAGTATGCAAAAAGCATGAAGCACCCAGGCCCTGCTAAAAATTATAAAAGACAAGATCTTAATAGCAGATCGAGCAGTAACTGGGGATGGTTGTACGCTTATGCTTCAAGATTTCCTGATCATGAAAATGTACAAAGATTAAAAAAATGGTCTCAAGATAAAAGTAATCTTAATAGTTATCAGTGGGATATAGTTCATCATTATTTAAAAATTGGAAAAAGATCTTTTGGTTCAGCCTCTTGGACAGTAGTCGAACCCAATTGTCATTTTACTAAATAGCTCTAATTGTCGGCAGACAATAAAAATCAGCTGTATCTATTTTGGAAGAGTATTGTCTTCTCATGTTCCATTTTTTATGAACACCTGCACTCGCAAGACTTAAAGTTGATCTGCCATATCTATAATTAGTATTATCAATTGATCGCATTAAACTTTTTATCTTTTCATCTTTTTCTGATGAAAATAGATTTTTTCTACCATCATCGTTACGTAGTCCTGTAAGCATGACGCCTGCTTTCTGATATCGATATCCATCTTTGAAAATACTTTCTAAAATTGAGACTGCAGTTTTAACAGTTTCAATACTATTATTTGTTGCAATTGGAAAATCAATTGTCTTTGCATTTGAGTAATAGCCATAGTCCCTTTGAAAAGGACTGGTTCTGACAAAAACCGTAATTGCTTTTGCAACTAAAGACTCTGATCTAATTTTCTCAGATGCATTTAAACAATAGTTTGCGACCGCTTCTTTTAATTCTTGAAATTTTTCAATTCTTTTTCCAAATGACCTTGAAACGACACAGCTCTTTCTTTTCGTTTGTGTTGTCTCTAAGTCAATACATGGTACTCCTCTAAGTTCCATTGCAGTTCTTGAACTTAAAACGTTTGAACATTTTTTGATCCATGTATTAGATTTATTCTTAAGTTGTTTTGCATTGTAAATTCCATTCTTTTGATAAAACTTGGTAAGTTGTCTACCAACACCCCACACATCATTAATTTCAACTTTTTCTAAAATAGGATCTAAATTCTCAATACCAATTAAGCTTGTCACTCCTGATTGTTTTTTCTTTGCAATATGATTTGCAACTTTACTTAAAGTTTTAGTTTTAGCGATACCAATACTAGTTGGAATCCCAGTCCACTGTAAAACTGTCTCTCTAATTCCTCTTCCAACTTTTTCAACTTCAGTATCTGGAAAATTAGACAAATCTATAAATGCTTCGTCGATTGAATACACCTCTATTTCAGTATTAAATCTTTTTAGAGTTCTCATTACCCTTCTAGATAAATCTCCATATAAAGAGTAATTTGATGAAAAAACTTCAACTTTATTTTTAACAATAATATCTTTTGCCTTAAAATAAGGTTCACCCATTTTGATCCCTAATGCTTTTGCTTCATTAGATCTAGAAATGATACAACCATCATTATTGGATAAAACAACCACAGGTTTTTTTCTTATTTTTGGATTAAATAATCTTTCACATGAAACATAGAAAGAATTACAATCAACTAAGCCTATTTTTTTAGTACGTTGAATGGATGACATAAGTCACAACCCCCCAAATAAAAACATCTTCTTCTTCATTAATTAAAATTCTATTAGAAAAATCTTTAGAGCCAGATGATAAAAATTTTTTATCTCTTTCTTGGACTAAAGTTTTAACCACAAGCTCATCATGAACATTTGCAATAACCGTTGAAAAATTTTTTGGTTTTAAACTTTTATCGACAACCAATAAGTCTCCATCATTAATCCCAACATCGACCATGGATTTACCCTGAACTCTGATAATAAAAGTGGCTGGAACGTTTTTGATTAAATGCATGTTTAGATCGATATCTTCTTCGATATAATCAGTGGCAGGTGATGGGAAACCAGCACCAGCTTTATGTAGATAATAGGGAATAGTTAGTTTCATGTTCTTGTTTTGTTCTAATTTATAGCCCATTTATACAATGCACGCAAGAGGTTGTATTTTGAGTCCGTAATTGAATCAAAAGTGAATCAAAACGTGAACATCAAAACTATATTTTGTATGCTTGTGGATAACTTCAACCAAGGATAGTTTTAAATTCTAATTTAATTATAAAAGGAGAAAAATAATGAGTTCAATTGAAGTCAAAACTTTTGATAATCCAGACGAAAGTAACACGAATTTTAAAAATGCTAAAATAGATATTGTGAAAGTAGGAGATCAAAGAGTTATGAGATTAGTTTTACAACCAGGTTGGAAATGGTCACAAGACATTAAGCCAACAGTTGGCACAGATAGCTGTAAAGCAAAACATCTAGGTGTAATTGTTTCAGGAGCAGTTTGCGCAAAACATGATGATGGAACTGAATTAACTTATAAGGCTGGTGATGCATATTCAATAGAACCAGGTCATGATGGTTGGGTAGTAGGTGACAAACCTGCAGTAGTTTATGAGTTTCATGGAAAATGGGGAGAATAGTGAAAAAACTATCGTGTCATTGTGGTGCTATAGAAGCTGAAATAAATTTAGAAGGAGACTTAGCCAAAGTAATAAAATGCAATTGTTCTATTTGTAAAAGAAAAGGAGCAATTATGTCTATGGTAAAAAATGAAGATTTTAAAATTGTTAAAGGTGAAGAAAAATTAAAACTTTATCAATTTCATTCAAAAGTTGCCAAACATTACTTTTGCTCAGATTGTGGAATTTATACCCATCACAACCCAAGAATAAATCCAGCGATGACAGGATTTAATGTGGGGTGTATTGATGAAATAAATACTTTTGATATCAAAGATGTTCCAGTAAATGATGGTCAAAATCATCCTTTAGATAAAAAATAATTTTCATGCAACAATTTAGTTTATGCTTTGGTAGGGTAAAAAAAGACTGTTTAAAGTTCATTAAATCTCAAGAGACAAAAGCCGATAAATTCAAAAATAAAGAAAGGATGATTAAATCTTTCTTAATTCCTCTATGTTTTTGGATCAGAGAAAAAGCTGATAAAAAAAAACCGTATTTTGTAGGATTAGCAGGAGGACAAGGAACCGGTAAAACCACAATTAGTTCTTTAATCAGAATTATATTAACAAAATACTTTAAATTAAATGTTTTTAGAATTTCAATAGATGACTTCTATAAAACAAGAAAAGAGAGAATAAATTTATCAAAAAGAGTTCATCCTATGCTTTTAACTAGAGGCGTGCCCGGAACACATGACATTAATATGATGTTAAATTTTTTTAAAAAGTCAAAAAGTAAGAAATTCAATAGATTAAAATTACCAACATTTAATAAAGCTATCGATGACAGGTATAATAAAAAGAAATGGTACGATTTAAAAAAGAGACCAGATGTTATCATTTTTGAAGGATGGTGTGTTGGAGCAAAATCAGAAAAAAATAATACTTTAAAGAAAACAATTAATTCATTGGAAAAAGCAAAAGATCAAAAACAGATTTGGAGAAAATATGTTAACAACCAATTAAAATCAAAATATAAAAACTTATATTCACAATTAAATTGTTTGGTTTATCTAAAAGCAAAAAATTTTAGCTTGTTACAAAAATGGAGATTAAAACAAGAGAGGAAACTTTGGGTTCAAAGCAAAGTGAAATCAAAAATAATGAGTAGAGGCGATGTATTAAATTTTATGCAAACTTATCAAAGAATTACTCAAAACATGTTTAGAAATATGCCCAAATATGCATCAGTTATATTCAATTTAAATAGTAACCATCAAATTAAATCTGCTGTATATAAAAAGAAATGATTAGGATTTTATTTATAATTATAAGTTTTATATTTTTGTTAAATAATGCAAATGCTGAAACTTTTTCTGCAGCGTTAAAAAAAGCTTATAATGATAACAATGAATTAAATGCTGAAAGAGAAAGCCTAAACATTTCTGAACAAGAGCTTAAAATTTCGATGAGCTCATATCTTCCTTCTGTAACTTTAAGTGGAAGTAAAAGCTCAGAGGACACCAATAAATTAACCAATCAGAATGGAACAGATGCAACGATTTCAGATGTAGACCCAACTGTGCAATCATTGACAATTACCCAAACATTAATAGATTTTGGAAGAGGTGCTGAATTAAGTAAAAGTAAAATTGGCATTGAATTAGCTAAAGCAAAGCTTTTAAAAAAAGAGCAAGAAATTCTATATAAATCAATTGAAGCTTATACGGGGTTAATTTCAGCAAACGAAAAACTTAAGATTAATAAATCCAATGTTAACCTATTAGATCGACAGGTCGAAACAGATAGAATTAGGCTTGAGCGAGGTAATATATCTTTATCGGATGTTGCTCAATCAGAGTCCTCTTTAGCTGGAGCACAAGCAAAATTAATCCAAGCTGAAAACGATTTTTTAACCAGTAAGCTAAATTATGAAAATGTGATTGGCACTATTAATGATACAGAGGCATTAGATAAATCATCTATCACAATAGTTAATTTGCCCAATGAATTAAACTCTGCAATAGAGATATCAAAAAAAGGTAATCCAGATTTAATTATAGCTCAACTTGAATATGAACAATCAAAAAAAGATACAACAAGTGCAAGATCTGATTTAGCCCCAACAGCAACCTTATCTTTTGATAGATCAAAAACAGATGATTTAAGTTCCACCTATGATGAAAAAGAACAAGATACATTAAAAGCAACTATCACATGGCCATTTTTCTCAGGTGGAAAGAATTATGCAAATTTGAATAAAAACAAAAGTCTGGAGACACAAAAAAATCTTCTTTTAAATAATATGATCAAAAAAAATCAAACAGATGTTGCGAGTGCTTGGTCAAATTATCAATCAAACAAAAGTTTACTTAATTCAGTAAGAGCTCAGGTGAATGCTGCAGAAATCGCAAATGAGGGAATTGTAGCTGAATATAATAGTGGATCGGATAGAACCACTTTAGAAGTTATTCAGTCTAACTCTTTATTATTGAATGCTCAGATTTCGTTGGCAGATTCAGAGAGAAACTACATTCTTTCGCAGTTTAATCTTTTAAAATCTATCGGATTGCTCAATAGCGAATATCTCAAATTGAGATAAAATTAGCTTTTTTACGCTTAAATAAATAAATCTTGCCAATGAGAACAAAATGTGTACATTTATAAGCATGATTCGAGTGACAAAAATATTAAAAAAAGAGGCAAAAAATGACTAAAAATAACTTAAAAGTAGTTAAATCTACTAAAGATCAAGAATTGGATAATAAAGAGAAAAATAAAGCTTTAGACGCTGCAATCAGCCAAATCACAGATAATTTTGGAAAAGGTTCTGTGATGAAGCTTGGTGAAAAAAGAGCAATGGATATCGAGTCGATATCTACAGGTTCTTTGAGTTTAGATTTAGCTTTAGGAATAGGCGGTTTACCTAAAGGAAGAATTATTGAAGTTTATGGACCAGAGTCTTCTGGAAAAACTACATTAGCATTACAAGTTGTTGCTGAAGCACAAAAAGCAGGCGGAATTTGTGCATTCGTTGATGCAGAGCATGCTTTAGATCCAGTCTATGCAAAAAAATTAGGTGTAAATACTGAGGAGCTTTTAATTTCACAACCAGACGCTGGTGAACAGGCTTTAGAAATAGCAGATACGCTAGTTAAATCAGGCTCTATTTCAGTTATCGTAATTGACTCAGTTGCAGCTTTAACTCCAAAAGCTGAAATTGAAGGAGAAATGGGAGATCATCATGTTGGTCTTCAGTCAAGATTAATGAGTCAGGCTTTAAGAAAATTAACTGGTTCAATTTCAAACACAAACACAATGATGATTTTCATTAACCAAATCAGAATGAAAATTGGAGTTATGTTTGGAAGTCCAGAAACAACATCAGGTGGTAACGCACTTAAGTTCTACTCATCTGTAAGAATGGACATTAGAAGAATTGGTGCCATCAAAGACAAAGATGAAATTATTGGAAATACTACAAGAGTTAAAGTGGTTAAAAATAAAGTTGCGCCACCATTTAAAGTTGTCGAGTTTGATTTGATGTATGGAAGAGGTATTAGCAAAATGGGTGAGTTAGTCGACCTAGGTGCTAAAGCTGATATCATTGAAAAATCAGGAGCTTGGTATGCTTATAAAGGTGAGAAAATTGGACAAGGTAGAGAAAATGCAAAAACTTATCTTGCACAAAACCCTAAAGTTGCTGCAGAAATAGAAATGGCAATTAGAGAAAAAGCTGGTGTGATTTCAAAGAAAATTGAAGGAAATCCATTAAGTCCTGAAAAAATTGAAAAGGAGAAGAAAGTAGCTGAAAAAGAAGAGGCTGCAAAAGAAACTGCTCCTACAAAGAAGAACTAGAATTAAAGGTCATCTTTAAATTATAAAGGCGCTTATTATAAGCGCCTTTCCCCCTTATCGTTATCTAGACATAGAACAAAAAAGCTGTATTTTAAAAATATGGCGGACAAATCATTAAATGAAATAAGAAGTACGTTTCTTAAATACTTCGAAAAAAATGATCATAAAATTGTTGAGTCTAGCAATTTAGTTCCAAATAATGATCCAACCTTAATGTTTGCCAATTCAGGAATGGTTCAGTTTAAAAATGTGTTTACTGGTTTAGAAAAAAGAGATTATCAAAGAGCTACTACCTCTCAAAAATGTGTTAGAGCAGGTGGTAAACATAATGATTTAGAAAATGTTGGTTACACTCCAAGACATCATACCTTCTTTGAAATGTTGGGAAACTTTTCTTTTGGAGATTATTTTAAAGAAAGAGGAATTGAACTTGCGTGGAATTTAATCACCAAAGATTTTGGGTTAGATAAAAATAGGCTTTATGTAACTGTTTTTAATGAAGATGATGAGGCTTTTAATTATTGGAAAAAAATAGCGGGTTTTAGTGATGACAGAATAATTAGAATTTCAACATCAGACAATTTCTGGTCAATGGGTGAAACTGGTCCTTGTGGTCCTTGCTCAGAAATATTTTATGATCATGGTGATCATTTAAAAGGAGGATTGCCAGGAACCAAAGATCAAGATGGAGATCGTTTTATTGAAATTTGGAATTTAGTTTTTATGCAGTATGAGCAAGTCTCAAAGGAAAAAAGAATAGATTTGCCAAAACCATCTGTTGATACAGGGATGGGATTAGAGAGAATTGCAGCTCTTTTACAAGGCACACATGATAACTATCAAACTGATCATTTTAAGAAATTAATTAGCTCAATATCTGATGCAACAAAAGTCAAACAAGAAGATAAAAATATATCAAGTTTTAGAGTAATTGCTGATCACTTAAGAGCAAGCTCATTTCTTTTGGCTGAAGGAGTTTTACCTTCAAATGAAGGTCGTGGATATGTTTTAAGAAGAATTATGAGAAGAGGAATGAGGCATTCTCATTTGTTAGGATCTAAAGAGCCAATCTTTTACAAAATTTTTGACTCGTTAAAAAATGAAATGTCAGGAAATTATCCAGAGCTTGAAAGATCTCAATCTTTAATCAAGGAAACTTTAAGGATGGAGGAGGAGAAATTTTTAGTTTTACTTGATAGAGGTATCAAAATTTTAAATGATGAAATTGCAAAAATAGACAAAGTTTTACCTGGTGATGTCGCTTTCAAATTATATGACACCTATGGTTTTCCATTAGATCTTACTGAAGATATTTTAAAGAATAAGTCATTAAAAGTTGATCATCAAAAATTTGATGAATTAATGAAAAAAAGCAAAGAACTTGCAAAAAAGAATTGGAAAGGTTCTGGAGATAGCTCTGAGGAAGCAATTTGGTTTTCAATTAAAGATAAAACTGGTCCAACAGAATTTTTAGGTTACGAGTCTAATCAGTCTGAGGGTGTTGTGTTAAACCTAATTAAAGATAACAAAGAAACAAAATCTTTATCTTCTGGTGAAGAAGGAATGATCATTACCAATCAAACCCCGTTTTATGGAGAGTCAGGAGGACAACTTGGAGATAAAGGTACAATTGTTTCTGGTAATTCTGTTTTTGAAGTAGAAGATACCCAAAAAAAACTTGGAGACTTATTTGTTCATTACGGATCTTTGAAAACTGGGGAGATGAAAATCAATGATGTAGTTGAAATGAAAATAGATGTAGAGCGAAGAGATAATCTAAAAGCTTATCATTCTGCTACACACTTACTTCACGAGTCATTAAGAAGAACTCTAGGTAAACATGTTATGCAAAAAGGATCATTAGTTGCTCCAGATAGATTAAGATTTGACTTTAGTCATATGAAACCAATTACTGATGAAGAGCTAGTAACTATTGATAAGCTAGTTAATGAATATGTTTCAAATAGTTCAGAAGTAACCACAAGAATTATGACACCAAAAGCTGCAATTGAAAAAGGAGCACTAGCTTTTTTTGGTGAAAAATATGGAGAAGAAGTCCGTGTTGTATCTATGGGAAAGGAAAAAGAAGCATACTTTTCAACAGAATTATGTGGAGGTACACATGTTAGAAATACCGGTGATATTGGAAAATTTAAAACTGTAAGCCAATCGTCTATCGCCGCGGGTGTTAGAAGAGTTGAAGCGCTAAGAGATAAACAACTTGAGGATTTTATTAAGAAT
>CACGHT010000016.1 GCA_902572925.1 uncultured Pelagibacteraceae bacterium
TATATTCTTTACAAAATAATTAAGTCAGAACAACGTTCTCCTAACGTAAATGATCCTGTCCTCAGAGAAGAGATCTTAGGACTTATGTTTGAAAAAAATAAGTATGAATATAACAAGAATTTAATAAAAAAAATTGATGAAAAAAATTTCAACAATGAAAATTTTGTAGAGATGGGAAATAAGAAAATTGAAAATTTATTGTTAAATTCTATCAAAGATAACAAAAAATTTGATATTAAAGCCGTTGAACTTCTTTACTCATTACCCATTAATTCTTTTACTCTTATAAATGATGAGATGAGCAATATTTATTTAGCTAAAATAAACAACTTTCAAAATCAGACAATGGAAAATGACGATAAGATAAATGAATATATGAATAAACAAAATTCAAATCTAAAAAATAATATGTTAAAATCATATGATCTATATCTAAACAGCAGATATGATGTTAATTTGAATCAAAAAACAATAGAACGAGTTAAAAATTTCTTTCAATGAACATAAATCGAAGCTTCAAAGATTTTAAGTTTCGACATAGAAGCAATAAAAATCAAATTATATATACTTCAAAAAAAATTCAAGAAGATGAAGAGATTTTAAATTTAATAGATAATTTTTTAATTGAAAAAAATAGCTTTATATTTGAGTCGGTAGAGAAAGGAAAAATCAAAGGAAGATACACTATATTTGGCAAAAATCCTGACAAGATATGGGAATTCAAAAATAAAATTTCTTATTTAATTCAAAATGAAAAGAAAATTAAGCTTAAAGATAAACCTGAAAACTTGATTGAGAAAATTATTGAAGAATTTAAATTTGAAACTCCCAAAAATTTACCAAAACTGTGCTCTTTAATTTCAGGATATTTCTCATATGACTCTATAAGATATATAGAGAAAATCCCTAATAATTGTAAGGATGACCTAAATATACCTGATGTAAGACTTCTGAGACCAAGAACACTAATTATTCACGATAACTTAAAAAAAGAGATTTTTTATATCAGAAATATTTATAAAGACGAAAAGATTAGAGATTATAAAAAAAAATTTGATGAGGTAAAATCAGATCTTTTTAGATTACTTATTCAATCATCAATTAAGAATATAGATAATAAGACTCCATTAAAATCAAAAAATATTAAAGTCAAATCTAATACTTCTAAAAATAGATTCTTGCAAATGATCAATACAGCCAAAAAATATATAAAAATAGGAGATATATTCCAGGTAGTTTTAAGTCAAAGATTTGAAGCTAAATTAACAAAAAAACCGATTGATATTTATAAAAAACTTAGAGTAACTAACCCATCACCTTTTATGTTTTTTTTTAATTTCAATGACTTCCAAATTATTGGTGCGAGTCCAGAAATTTTAGTGAGACTAAGAGATAATAAAATTACTGTAAGACCAATAGCTGGAACGAGACCACGAGGTAAAACATTGAGGGAGGATCGTTTTTATGAAAAAGATCTTCTTAATGATAAGAAGGAACTTTCAGAGCACTTAATGTTATTAGATTTAGGGAGAAATGATGCTGGTAAAGTTTCAAAGATAAATACGGTAAAAGTAACTGAGAGCTTTATTATTGAGAGATATTCTCATGTAATGCATATAGTATCAAACGTTATCGGTGAATATAATAAGAAATTTTCAAAGTTTAAATCACTTCTTGCTGGTTTCCCAGCAGGAACTGTTTCTGGAGCACCAAAAATTAGAGCTATGGAAATAATTGATGAATTAGAAACAACTAAGAGAAAAGTTTATGCGGGTGGTATCGGCTATTTTTCAGCAAATGGTGAATTTGATACATGCATAGCTTTAAGAACGGCTGTGGCAAAAAAAGATAAATTCTATGTTCAAGCTGGTGCTGGAATTGTTGCTGATAGCAAACCTTTAAAAGAGTATGAAGAAACCGTAAATAAAGCAAAAGCTTTAATTAATGCTTTAAAATGAAAAAATTAATTCTTATAGATAATTACGATAGTTTCACTTTTAATCTTTATCATTACTTATCATCATTAAAAATTAAAGTGGATGTAGTAAGAAATGATCAGATCACATCTAATCAAATATTAAAAAGGAAATATAATAAAATTGTAATCTCACCAGGCCCAGGCAACCCTAATCAATCAGGTAATTGTTTAAAAATAGTTAAATCTTTGTATAAAAAGATTCCAATACTTGGAGTTTGTCTTGGTCATCAAATTATAGGACAGGTATTTGGCTCTAAAATTGTCCAAGCTAAAAAACTAATGCATGGTAAAACAAGTAGAATTATCTCAAAAAAAGTAGGAATTTTAAAAAATCTTCCAAAATCATTTGAGGCAACACGGTATCACAGCTTAATTATTGACAAAAAATCACTATCAAAACATCTTGAAATCACGGCTGAGAGTAAAGATGGTTTGGTTATGGGTGTTCAACATAAAAAATATGCTGTTCATGGAGTGCAATTTCACCCTGAAAGTATTAAAACAAAATTAGGTATTAAAATTTTAAAAAATTTTATTAAAATCTAAAATCAATGAAACAATTTATAGACAAAATTAAAAATAAAAAAGATTTAACTTTTGAAGAAAGCAAAGCAGCTTTTGAGTTATTAATGGACGGTAAAGTAAATGAACAGGAAATATTTGATTTTTTGACACTTTTATCTGCTAAGGGTGAGTCTTCAGGTGAAATAGCGGGTGGTGTCTTTGTGCTTAGAAATAAGTCTAAAAGAGTAAATGTAGAAGATTGTGTTGATACATGTGGTACTGGTGGAGATGGAATGAATACACTTAATATATCTACAGCATCTGCACTATTACTTGCAAGTATGAATGTTAAAGTGGCTAAACATGGGAATAAAGCTGTATCATCTAAGTGTGGATCAGGTGATGTCTTAGAGGCTTTAAAAATAAAAATAAATCTGGAACCAAAAGAAATCGAAGATCAAATAAATAAAAATAATTTTGGTTTCATGTTTGCTCCTAATTATCATAGTGCTATGAGGTTTGTTGGTCCAACGAGAAAAAAAATTGGAAAGAGAACAATATTTAATATGATCGGACCGTTAAGTAGCCCTGCTTTAGTGAAAAGACAGGTAGTTGGTGTCTTTGAAAAAAAACTTTTAAGAATATTTGCAAATGCTTTAAATAACTTAGACATAAAATTTGCATGGATTGTAAATAGCGAGGATGGCTTAGATGAAATTTCGCCGTATGCTAAAACAAATGTTATTCAATTAAAAGATAATAAGATTTCTGAAATTGTTATTGATCCAAAAGAATTAAAGATTAATGCAGATAAATTTGAAAATCTTGTTGGAGATGACGCAAAATTCAATGCAGAAAAAATGATTAACATATTTAAAGGTGAGGATAATGATTTTTCCAAAGCAGTATGCCTAAATGCTGCAGCTGGATTAATTGTAAATGAAAACCATAAAGAATTTACAGAAGCGTATAAAAATGCAAGAGAGCATATTTTATCTAATAAAGTTATCGAACATTTGGAAACAATTCAAAATGCCTGAAAATGTTCTTGAAAAAATAATTAAAAAGAAAATAGAAAAAATTGAGGATAATAAAAAAAGTATTTCAATAGATTTATTAAATGAATTAATAGAGAAAAATAAAACTTTTATTAATTTTAAAGAAAATATTGAAAAAAATATTAAAGAAAATAAATTTTCTATTATTGCTGAGATCAAAAAAGCAAGTCCTTCTGCAGGTGTAATCATAGATGATTATGACCCTGTAAAAATAGCTAGTATATATAATGATAATAAAGCTACTTGTTTGTCTGTTTTAACTGAAGAAAATTTTTTTTTAGGAGATTTGAGACATATAGGTGAAATTAAAAAGAATATTAATTTGCCAATTCTTTGTAAGGACTTTTTTGTAGATAAATTTCAAATTCCATTAGCAAAGAGTTATGGAGCAGATGCAATATTAATTATATTAGCTGGTGTAAGTGAAAGACTTGCAAATGAGTTATATGAGGAAGCTTTAAAATTAGATATGTCTGTTATAGTTGAGGTGCATACAGTTGAGGAAGCAAAACAAGCTTTAAAATTTGAAGATGCATTAATTGGTATCAATAATAGAAACTTAAAAACTCTTAAAACTGATATAAATACAACTTTTGATATTCATGATGTTTTGATTAATCATAAAGGTCCATTAATTTCTGAAAGCGGAATAAAAACAAAAGATGAACTATTAGAACTCTCAAATAAAACATCTATTAAAACTTTTCTAATTGGTGAATCACTTTTGAAGAATTTGGAAAATAATTCTATTTTCTCAGTTCTTTAGTTAAATAGTTCCCTATTTTATTGGGTTTTTTACTATTGTGAATTGAAAAGAACTTTTGTAGAACAGATTTTGTACGATATTTGTTCTTATGCTTACAAAAAAACAAAAAAACCTGCTTTTATTTATCAACAAGAAGTTGAGAAGCTCTGGTGTTTCTCCATCTTATGAGGAAATGAAAGCTTCTTTAAACCTTAAATCTAAGTCTGGAATTCATAGACTTATAAGTGCTTTAGAGGAAAGAGGTTTTATTAAAAGACTTGCTCATAAAGCTAGAGCTTTAGAAGTAATTAAATTGCCAGAAACTGCTTCTGCAAATGATATTTATAATAGTTTTTCACCAAGCGTGATCAAAGGTGGTTTAGATGAGGAAAATTTGTCCTCAGATGATGCTGAGGTGCCAGTTTTAGGAAAAATTGCTGCGGGGACACCTGTTGAAGCTATTCAAAATGAGGTTTCAAGAATACCTTTGCCAAGCAATTTAGAGAAAAATGGAGATTATTTTGGTTTGAAAGTTCAAGGGGATTCGATGATTGAAGCTGGAATTCACGAAGGCGATACAGTAATTATTAAAAGAACAGATACAGCTGATAATGGAAAAATTGTTGTTGCTCTAATTGATGAACATGAAGCAATGTTAAAAAGAATTAGAAAAAAAGGTAAAGTTGTTGCTTTAGAAAGTGCCAACAAAAATTACGAAACTAAAATATTTGGACCTGATAGAGTAAAAGTTCAGGGTGTATTAGTATCTTTATATAGAAACTTCTAAAAAAATAGTCTAAACCATTTTAATGAAAAAAGTAGCAACTAGATTTGCTCCCTCACCTACTGGTGCATTGCATATTGGTGGTGTTAGAACAGCTTTATTTAATTGGTTATACTCCAAAAATCACAATGGTAAATTTTATTTAAGGGTGGAAGATACAGATAAAGAAAGATCTAAAGATGAATTCAAAGATCAAATAATACAATCGCTTAAATGGATCGGCATCAACTATGATGGAGAAGAATATATTCAATCAAAAAAAGTAGACGATCACATAAAAGTTGCAAATGAGCTACTTAAAAATGGTAATGCATATAAATGTTATTGTTCAAGTGAAGAAATAGAAGAACAAAAAAAAAGAGCTAGACAAAAAAAGATTCCTTATATTTACGATAGAAAATGGAGAGATAAAAAAGAATCTGATGCACCTAAAGATATTAAACCTGTTATTAGATTTAAAAGTAAGATTGATGGAATATCAATATTTAAAGATTTAGTTCAAGGTGATGTCGAAATAGAAAATAATACTATTGAAGATTTTATTATCTTAAGAAATGACGGGTCTCCTACATATAATTTATCAGCATCCGTAGATGATCACCAAATGAATATGACACATATTATTAGAGGTGATGACCATAAAATTAATACATTCAAACAAATACAAATTTATCAAGCTATGAGATGGGAATTACCATCATTTGCTCACATACCATTGATACATACAATGGAAGGTAAGAAACTATCAAAACGAGATCAGGCGTCCACATTAGATGATTATTCCAAAATAGGCATAATGCCAGATGCCCTTCGAAATTACCTTTTAAGACTAGGCTGGTCTTACAAAGATAAAGAAATATTTACATTGGAGGAAAGCATAAAATTTTTTAATTTAGAAGGTATCGGAAAATCTCCCTCTAAACTTGATATGAGTAGAATTTTATCAATGAACGAACATTATATTAAGAATATTAATGAAAATGATTTATTCACTCAATTGACTGAATATTGCAAATTATATAAAAGTGAAATTCAATCAGATAAAAAAGATAAGATTAAAAAATCTCTTACTTTCTTGAAAAATAAAGCAAAAACTTTAGAGGATATATTTAATAATGGTCAATATATTATAAAAGATAAGGTCGATTTTAATAAGGATGATCTTAAATTAATTGATGATAAAGCAAGAAAAGTAATTTCTGATTTTAATACTCAATTTAAAAAAATTGACCTACTTTCTCGTGAAATTTTAGAACCAATTGTAAACGATCTAATAAAATCTCATGATATAAATTTTAAAGGTGTTGGTCAGCCATTAAGAATAATGCTTACAGGCTCGAAATTTGGTCCAGGTATATATGATATAATTTTATCCTTAGGAAAAGAAGAAGTTCAAAAAAGACTTAATAATATTTTAAAAATCAAAAATTAGATTAAAAAATTATAAGATGATAATAATATGATTTAAGGTAAGCTTATGATCCAGAATTGTTTAAATATATTTATTAGTTTAAAAAGAATAAGTCTAAGAGTCTTCATCTTTTTAAAATCTTTATTAGGTCAAAATATTAAATATTATCCAGGCTATAAGCTTTTGTTATCAGACAATAAAAAAACAGAAATGTTGAATTTATTAAATGAACAATTATCAAAATATGAGAAAAACGAAAAAGATAAATTTGTATTTGTGGAAATTGGATCTTATTTAGGAGAAAGTTTAAATTTATTTGGTAGAGAAATACATAAAAAGCTTAAAGATAATTATTTAATCATATCTATAGATCCATTTGAAAAATATGCAAACGCTCATGAAAGTTCTAATAGTGGAATATACAAAATGAACAAAGATATAACTAAAATTTATTCATATTTTAGAAATAATATAAAAAAATCAAATTTTAAAAATAATCATTCTCATATGAAGATGAAATCAAGTGATGCTTTTTTAATTTTAAAAAAAGATAATATTAAAGTTGATTTTTGCTATATTGATGGAAATCATTATTACAATTTTCTTAAAGATGATTTCACAAATTTTTTTTCACTAATTAAGGTAAATGAAAATTATAAGGGTAGGATTTGTGGAGATGATTATGAATTAACATTTGATGAAGTTAAAGAATTATATTGTTTAAATGATTTAGAAACAGAAAAATTTCTTCTCAACAATATTTCTAAAGATTTTATATATTATAAAAATAAAGAAAATAAGAAAAAAGGTTTTCATCCAGGCATAACTTTGTTTTTTTATGAGAGTAGGATTAGCATAAAAAAATACAAGTCTGGTTTTTGGTATAAAGAGTAATAGTATTAGAGATATCTTAAAATAATATTACTAACTTCGTTTGATGATGAACTTTCAGATTTAATATCATTTAATGTAATGCTGACTTCATCAATTTGTTTTTTTATAAGATCTGGATTCTTAAGAAAATAAACAACTGACCTAAAAATTTCTTTCGAATTACACTCTTTTTGAATTAATTCAGGAATTACTTCTTTTTGATTAATAATATTGATTATATTCGCAAATTTTGTCTTAACTAATAACTTTACAATTAAAAAATTTATAAAATTCATTTTATAAATTATAATAGATGGAACTCTCGCATTACAGATTTCAAGAGAAACGGTTCCTGATTTAGCTACAGCAAACACAGAGTTTGATAATATTTGTGCTTTAATATTTTCGTCTGATATCACTTCAACATTATTGAAGTTTGTTCTTTTAATCTCATTATTAATTAAATCTTTATTTTGATCAGTTGCATGAAAAACAAAATCATATTCATTAAATTTTTCATTCATTAATTGAATAAAATCTAATAAAATTGGTAATAGAATATTTATTTCAGATGTTCGGCTTCCTGCAAATATAGATATAATTTTTTTATTTTCACTAATTTTATTTGATAAATTTGTTTTAAGGTTTTCTTTTTTTTCAAGTAATGGATGTCCGACAAAAGTATTTTTAATATTTTCTTTATCAAAGTATTTTTTTTCAAAATTGAATAGTAATAAAACATGGTCTAAAAACTTTTTAAAATTCTTAACCCTACCCTCTCTCCATACCCATACTTGTGGTGCAACATAATGTATAGTTTTAATATTAGGATTGATACTTTTTACCTTCTCAGCAACTCTTAAGGTAAAATCTGGGCTATCTACACTAAAAAGAATATCAGGATTAAATTCAATTATTTTATTTACAGTTTCGTTAATTTTATTTCTAATTTTAAATAAGTTTAGAATAACACTGGTAAAACCAATATAAGTTATTTCTTTAAGATCATATATTGATTTAATGCCAAGTTTATTTAAATGAGAACCTCCAACGCTTAAATATTCTATATCTGAATGATTTTGTTGAAGTTTAGAAACTACACTTGATGCTAATTTATCTCCTGAAGGTTCACCTGTTAATATAAAAATTTTTTTCATTTAACTGAGATAAACATCTTATTTTTGTTAGCAAAACTAATACATTTATTTTTATCTAAAAATACATGTTGATTACCTTTTATCACAATGCCTTTTAATCCAGCTGTCTTACTTTGTTTTAACGTTTTTAAACCAATGGTAGGTAAATCAACTCTGAGATCCTGTTTCTTTTTTGGAAACTTAGCTAAAACACCATGGTTTCGAAATTTTTTACTTTTACTTTTTTCAAGCATTTTTTTAGTTCCACCTTTTGACTCTATTGAAATTACTTTTTTATTTCTGACTACTACAGCTTGGCTGTAATTATATTCTTTTAAATTATTTAGCGTTTTAATAGCCTTCTTAATATCTAATTGATCGGCATTGTTTGGCTTAATCTTTGAATAATTCCCCTTTTTAAGTGTAAGCTCTGGATTAAATTTAAGAGAATTCTCTGTTTTTATATTATTTTGAGCTAATATCTTTATAATTTCTTTCAAAATTGCAGCATCACCAAGCTTCGATGCTTTAATAATTCTTGGAATATAATAAATCCCTTTAAAATC
The DNA here is from genome assembly GCA_902572925.1 of uncultured Pelagibacteraceae bacterium. Lineage (GTDB taxonomy): Bacteria > Pseudomonadota > Alphaproteobacteria > Pelagibacterales > Pelagibacteraceae > Pelagibacter. The sequence continues at coordinate 9,056 of CACGHT010000016.1, forward strand.
TAGTTTTAACTTAGAAAAGTTTGGTTTGTTAACTTTTCCAGCAAATAAGACTCTTTTACAGCTATTTTCCTTAAGAATATTAATTATTTTACCAAATTGACCTATAGAGACTGAATTAGATTTACTTTCTTTTTTAAATCTTTTTGATTTAGATAAATCAATTATTAAATACTTTATTTTTCTTTTCTTTATTGTTTTAAGTATTTTATTTGGAAAATCTGTATCACCAAAAATTAATCCTATCATCTTATGAAAATGGGGTACAAATAGATCTTTTTTTATCTTTAGTAATAAATTCTATTACTTCTTTAACTAATGGATTTTCATGAAATGTGCCATTCAATTTACCTATATTTTCATTAACATTTTTAGAGGCGAAAATTTCTTTATATGCTTCGCTTAAACCTAAAATATCCTTATTTTCAAATTTTGCTCTTCTTAGACCTATTAAATTTAATCCCTGTAATGAATTTCTATTACCTGTTGATAAACCATAAGGAATAACATCGTGTAGTACACCTGTCATTCCTCCAATCATTGCCATTTTACCAATTCTTGTAAACTGTTGAACAGCAGAATTTCCACCTATAACTACGTTATCTTCAATAATCGCATGACCTCCTAAAGGTACATTATTTGCTATAATGACATTGTTACCTACCTGACAATCATGAGCTATGTGTGATGAAATCATAAATAAACAATTATTTCCAATTACAGTCTTTCCTCCACCACCAATTGTTCCAGGATTTATTGTTACATACTCTCTTATTTTATTATTATCTCCAATAACTAAACTTGTTTCTTCACCATTATATTTTAAATCTTGAGGATCATTAATTGAGACAAATGGATAAATCTTATTTCCTTTTCCAATTTTAGTATTTCCAGTAATGCTTACATGTGATTGAATCTCTGTATTCTCTCCAATTTCTACATTAGGACCTATGATAGTGTATGGTCCAATCTTAACACCAGAATGAACTTTTGCAGTTTTGTTTATTATAGCTGTTTTATCTATCATTTATTCTCCCTAATAAAATTTTTTAAGTCTTTTGCTGGATAACCCATTACTTTAGAATTGTCAGAAATATTCTTTATAACTCCACTACCACCACCAATTTGTACATTATTGCCAATCTTTAGATGTCCTGAAATGCCAGCCTGTCCTCCAATCATAACATTGTTGCCTAAGGTTGAACTTCCAGCAAAACCTACTTGTCCAGCAATAATACAATTCTCACCAATTTTAACGTTGTGAGCTACATGTATTTGATTATCTAAATAAGTATTTTTTCCTATAATTGTGTTTGAAAGAGAACCTCTATCAATCGTAGATCCACAACCTATTTCAACATTATCTTCAATTATTACTATACCTATTTGGGGATACCTGAAATTTGAATCTTTATTCGGGAAAAAACCAAATCCTTTTTTTCCAATCACACAACCATCTAAAATGTAAACATTATTTTTAATTAATGAATTTCTAATAATTACATTTGATCCTATAGAACAATTATCACCTATCATTACATTTTTTTCTATAATTGAATTATGACCAATTAAACAATTAGCACCAATTTTTACATTATCACCTATTAGAACATTTTTTCCAAATTGGACTTTTCCCTTTAGTTCTGTCTCATTTATGTCTTTAACAGTATTATCATAATCATCAGTTATAGAGTCAGGATAAAAAATTTTTGTTATTTGAGCAGTATGTAACAAAACTTTGTCTGTAACTATAGCCTTACAATTATCTGGAAGAAATGATTGAAAATTTTCGGATGTTAAACAGTAAGAAGCTTTAGTTTTTTTTGCAAAATCTGCGTATTTTTTTGAGTGAAGAAAAGTTATTTCATTTTTTTGAGATGAACTTAAGTCTTTAATATCAATAATTTTATCATCAGATAAATTGACATTTGTTAAATTAATTTTTTTAAGTAAATAATTTATGTCGTGCGGTCCTGTATTTTTAAAAAAAGGATTTGTCATTAATAAGTTTAATATCAAAACTTATTTTAAAAGCTTATCAAGATTTATTGCTAATTATTTCCTATCAACAATTGTAGCTGACCATTGAGCATCTGACATTTTTTTACCCCCTACAAAGGCTTCACCTTTATATTTCCACACTCTACCATGAGAGCGGATAGCTTCAATCTTTAATTCCAATTTACAATCCGGAATAACTGGATTCCTAAATCTTGCTTTTTCAACACTCATTAAGAAAACTAACTTATTTTCGTATTCTTTTTTATCAATACCATGAGCAGTAAGAGCTGCAGCAGCTTGACCAAAAGCCTCTACAATCAAAACACCGGGAAGAACAGGATTGCCAGGAAAATGACCATCAACATAAAAAGAATCTTTTTTTACATTCATTATTGCAGTTGCTGAATGTAAATGTCTAATATCAATAAGTTCGTCTATTAACAACAT
>CACGHT010000017.1 GCA_902572925.1 uncultured Pelagibacteraceae bacterium
ATTTTTTTTAACAATAACCAAGTTAAAAAGAATAACGGAATTAATATTCCTATTTGTTTAAACAAAAATATTAATGGTTGATTGATATGATTAATTATATTGCTATTTTCTAAACCTGTTCTTTTTAAACCATATAAAATTGAGATAAAATCATTATTATAAAGCCAAATCAAATGAGGTATTAGTAAAACAATAAATACTTCTAAAGTAATCAGATATTTAAAATCGAATTTTTTTGTTTTTTTGAAAAAAATTAAATAAATAAAAAGTAAATCAATTGATATTAATAGATAAACGAATAAGTACTTTGAAAGAAAACCCAAAGCGCCAAATAATCCAACTAAAACACAGTCTAAAAAACTGATTTTTTTGGAGTTATATATTTTCCAGGAATAATAAACCACTAATGACCAGAAAGGTAATTGACAAACATTTACATTAAATTCTGGGGTTGTGAAATTATAAAAATAAATTGATACTAATAAGAGTACCGAAATTAAACTTAATTTTACATCACTTAAGATTTCGTTAGACAACTTAAATACATAATAAAAAGAAATCACAACAAAAATTTGGCTTAAAAGATAATATGACCAATCTTGTGGTCCAAAAATTTTAAAAAAAACTTCTGGAAAAAATGCACTCATTGGTGGATGTTTGTTAAACCCCCAATCTAAGTTACTCCCCCATGCTAAAGCTTCGATTGTATCTAAAGGCAAATTGTTATTGGTTAAAGAGGGTACCAATGTCCAAATTATTAAATGTGATAAAGCAAAAATTAAAAATATATTATTTATATTTCTTTTTGAAACATTCATAAGTAAATAATTACAATAATTAACGTTACTTGACACCCATATTTTGCTGAATATACTCCCTCGAATTCAATTTGAAATTATGGCTAAAACTAGCAAAGTAAAAAAAAAAGTAACAAAATCCAAAACAAAGTCTGCACATAAAACAAAATCGAAAGCAGCAATCAAAACAAAAGAGATTAATAAAGGCCCAATAAAAATTTCAAAAACTTATATTCCAAAAGACACGGAAAAATATATGTGCGAAAAACACCGTGTTTTTTTTAGAATGAAATTACAAGAATGGAGAAAAGAATTGGTCAAAGCAAATAATGAAGCTCTCTACAATGGAGGTATGGACGATAATAGTATTTCTGCAGACATTGTAGATCAAGCAAGTTCATATACTGATAAAAATGTGGAAATGAAAGCGATCAATAGACAAATAAAATTAATATCTGAAATAGATAAAGCTTTAATGAGAATTAAAGATGAAACTTATGGTTACTGCCTTGATACAGCAGAACCAATTGGGCTAAAAAGACTCATGGCGAGACCTGTCGCTAAGTATACTATTGCTGCTCAGGAAAAACATGAAAAGGATGAAAAGGTTCACGCCGATGACTAAAAAAAAGAAAAAAACTAAAAAAGTTCATAATCCAGTAACTTATTATTTTACTAAAAAGTATATATATTATTATTATGGTTTGTTTTGGATAATTTTGTTATTTATTGTTTTTAGTTAATGGATACAAAAATACTTTTGATAATTATCATTGTTCTAGCCATAGAGGTTTCAGGTCATGGAATTTTTGCTTCTTTGTTTAGATTGTTAAGTTCAATGAACTAATATGGTTTAGGTGGCACCTCATTTTTATCCATAAAAGCAAATCCCTTTTTAACACCATCTCTTTTTGAAATTTCGTCATACCATCTGGTAAGATTTTTGTAATTTTTAAGACCAATATCATGCCATTCATGTCTTGCTATCCATGGAAATGTTCCAATATCTGCAATAGTATAATTGTTACCTGATAAATATTTTGATTTAGATAATCTCTCGTCCAACTCTTTGTATATTCGTTTAGAAATTTTAAAATACCTTTCCTCACCAAATTTACTTTTTCCAGGATTATAATGATGAAATTGATGGTGTTGGCCCAACATTGGACCAACATAACCCATTTGAGCCATTAGCCATTGATTAATCTCTAATCTTTCTTCAGAATTATAAAATTTTCCACTTAGCTCAGCTAAATAAATCAAAATTGCTCCAGACTCAAAGATCGTTTTTTTGTTTTTATGATCAATAATTACTGGAATTTTACTTAAAGGACTGATTTTTTTGAACTCATCTTTAAATTGTTCACCATTATTAATATCAACTTTGATTACTTTGTAATCAAATCCAATTTCCTCAAGCATAATACTAATTTTTTTGCCATTAGGAGTATTAGCTGAGTAAAGATCTATCACTCTTTTTTTCCAAGTCTTTTCAATAAGTTTGTTGAGGTTGTTGTGAATTCAAATCTATATTTTTCATCAGGTCTTGCTAATTTAAAACAAGCTCTTGCTGCTAAGGCTCCTTCATGGAAACCTGACAAGATTAGTTTTAATTTACCAGGATAATTACAAATATCACCTACCGCATAAATACCTTTTTGATTAGTTTCGAATTTTTCAGTATCTACCTCTATAGTTTTTTTATTCAAATTAAGGCCCCAATTAGCAATTGGTCCTAGTTGCATAATAAGACCAAAAAAACCTAAAACATATTCAGTCTTCAAGCTTTTCATTTCATCATTATCATGTTTGATATCAATGCTTTCCAGTGTTTGTTCTCCATGAACATTTGCCATTTGATATTTAGTAAAAAGATTAATTTTGCCGTCTTTTACTAATGTGTGCATTTTATCAACAGTAGCTTGTGCGCCTCTAAATTCATCTCTTCTGTGTATCAAGTTAACATTAGACTCTTTTGATAACTCAATAGCCCAATCTAATGCGCTATCTCCACCTCCAAAAATTGAAACTGTTTTTCCTTTGAAGATGTTTTTATCTTTTACCGAATAAAATAACGATTTGTTTTCAAATTTTTCGCACTCTTTTGGTGAAAATTTTCGGGGCTCAAATGAACCAACACCACCTGCAATAATTACATTTGGTGTCAAAAAAGAATTACCTCCACTAGTTTTTACTAACCAATTATTTTCCTCTTTTTTTACTTCTTCAACTCTTTCACTTAAATGAAATTTGATATCAAAAGGTTTTAATTGATTTAATAAATTATTAGTAAGTTCTTCTCCTGTACATTCGGGCACAGCAGGTATATCGTAAATTGGTTTATCAGGATAAAGTTCGATACATTGACCTCCAATTTTATCCAAATTATCAACTATCTCACAATCTAATCCGATTAATTTTAATTGATGAGCAGTAAAAAGTCCTGTTGGACCTGCTCCAATAATTAATGCATCAGTTTTTTTCATTTAAGCTTGTTTGGATGGTATGTTTACTTCAAGGCCATCTAATTCATCTGAAACAATTATTTGACAACTAAGTCTACTATTTGTTTTTGGTTCAAATGCCATATCTAACATATCATCTTCTCCATCTTCTTTTTTTGGAATTTTATTAAACCAATCATCTTTGACATAAACATGGCAGGTTGCACACGCCATTCCTCCACCACAATCTGCATCGATGCCAGGAATATCATTTTGGACAGCTCCCTCCATAACAGTAAGACCATTTTGCACCTCAACTGTATGAGTTTGATTATCAGAAGTTATGTATGTTATTTTTGCCATTTAATTGAATATAGGGGTCAAAAAAAATAGGGCAAGTATGTAAAAACATACCCGCCCTAAAATTATTTTAATTACTTAGTAATTATCTTGCTCTTGAGCCAGCTCCTGAACTCATTGCAGCTGCCCAGATTACTAGACCGAATGCAATTTTGTTAATGAAGTCAGCTAAGTTGTAAACAACGTTTAGTGAGTTAGCATCTACACCACCTGTTAGGTAACCAAATACATAACCCAATGGATAAATAGCCCAACCTACAGTTACAATCATTCTCATTGCACCGAACGCAGTTACAAGAGCTTTATTACCGCTTTTAGCAGCAGCTCTTCCAGCTTCACCAGAGAATATTTCATATAGAATGTAAATCCATCCAGCCATACCGATTACAAAACCAAGTGTAGCATTGATGTATCCAGCTTCTCCTAAGTATCCTCCGATTAACATTACTAATGAACCGATTAGCAATCTCCAGAACATTCCAGAATTTGCTTTTCTTACTGCTACTAGAATTAAGTAGAATTCTACCATCTGTAATGGCACAGTAATTAACCAGTCAATATATCTATATACTGTTGGTGAGTCACCTGTAGCAACCCATACTTCTCTCATGTACATGTAGTGAATGAAAGCAATACCAGTTACAAGACCTGCAACAGTTACTGATGTTTTCCACGCAGGGTTAACAGTACCTCTCTCCATGAAGAAGAAAGCTGTAGCCGCTAACATACCCATTGAAATAATCCAAAAAGATATTCCAACAAAGTCATCCTGAGCTAACATCGTTGCGTCTGCTGCATTAGCAACACCTGCATAACCCACTAGGGCTAACGCTGCTAGAGCAAACAGTTTAAGTTTTTTCATAAAAAACTCCCTCTTTAGTTAGTTTTTACTTTAGTTTATATAAACTAAGCTTAGGCTTCCCTAAGCAAAAGTTGTGGTTAAATACCAAATAAAATCACTTAATAGAAGACATAATTGTCATTAATTTACATTGATTTTACTTGTTTTTTAAAATTAAATACAATTTGTGATTTAAAAACCACAATAAATTAACTAACGAATCAACTTTATTATGTCAGATAAATTTAAGGAAATTTATAGAAAATCAATTGAAGATCCAGAGAATTTCTGGAAAGAGGCATCTGACGATATATTTTGGTTTAAAAAACCCTCAAAAATTTTAAACAAATCTAACCCTCCTTTTTACAAATGGTTTGAAGATGGAATTACAAACACTTGCTACAATGCATTAGATGTCCATATTGATAAAGGTAAAGGCAAGAAAACTGCACTAATTTATGATAGTCCCATCACAGGTAACAAAAGTAAGCTGACTTATGAAGAATTAAGATCAAAAGTTTCAAAATTTGCAGGAGCACTAACAAATCAAGGCATCAGAAAGGGTGATAGAGTAATAATTTATATGCCAATGATCCCTGAAGCAGTCATTGCAATGCTTGCTTGTGGAAGAATTGGAGCAATTCACTCAGTTGTTTTTGGTGGATTTGCATCAAATGAACTTGCAAGCAGAATAGATGACAGCAAAGCTAAGATTCTAGTCACAGCCTCATGTGGTTTTGAGCCAGGAAGAACTGTTGAATACAAGCCATTAGTTGACGAAGCAGTCAAACTAGCAAGTCATAAGATAAGTAAGATGATTTTATTTCAAAGAAAAGGTAATGAGGCTAAATTAAATGCGCCTACTGAAATTAGCTGGGATGAGGCACTCGTTGATGCAAAAGATACTGACTGTGTAGAAATGAATTCAAATGAGTTTGCTTACATACTCTATACCTCAGGCACAACAGGAACACCCAAGGGAATTGTAAGAGATATTGGGGGTCACATAGTAGCTCTGAAATGGACAATGAAAAATATCTATAACATTGATGAGGGAGATATATGGTGGTCAGCAAGTGATATAGGTTGGATTGTAGGTCACTCTTACATTGTTTATGCTCCATTATTTAAAGGATGTGCAACAATTTTATTTGAGGGTAAACCTGTTGGCACACCTGATGCAGGGGTTTTCTGGAAAATAATTTCTGATTATAAGGTAAAATCTTTATTTACAGCTCCAACTGCCTTTAGAGCAATTAAAAAAGAAGATCCTGAGGGAAAGTTCTTCTCTAAATATGATCTTAGTAGTTTTGAAAGTTTATTTCTTGCTGGTGAAAGAGCAGATCCAGATACAATTAAATGGGCAGAAAATTTATTAAAAGTTCCGGTCATAGACCATTGGTGGCAAACTGAAACAAGTTGGGCAATAAGCTCAAATTGTACAGGAATTGAAATGATGAAAACAAAATATGGTTCAGCCTGTAAAGCAGTTCCAGGTTATGATGTAAAAATTATTAAGTCAGATCAAACTTTAGCTAAACCAAATGAAATGGGAGATATCGTAGTTAAATTACCTTTACCTCCTGGTACATTTCCAACTCTTTGGAATGCAGATGAAAGATACAAGCAAAATTATATGTCAAACTATGATGGTTACTATCAAACTTATGATGCAGGTCATATTGATGAGGATGGCTATATCTGGATTATGTCTAGGACTGACGACATAATAAATGTTGCTGGCCATAGATTATCAACTGGTGCCATTGAAGAGGTTTTATCTGAACATCAATCAGTTGCTGAGTGCGCAGTTCTTGGTATTGCAGATAAACTAAAAGGACAATTACCAATAGGGTTAATAGTTTTAAAAGCTGGAGTTGATAAAGATAACGAGACAATTTCCAAAGAATGTATTCAAATGGTAAGAGATAAAATTGGTCCTGTAGCTGCATTTAAAGTTGCAATAGTTATCAAAAGACTTCCTAAAACAAGATCTGGAAAAATCTTAAGAGGAACAATTAGAAAAATTGCTGATAATGTTGAATATAAAATGCCCCCAACAATTGATGATCCGGCAATTCTTGATGAGATTAAACAAGACCTGATTGACAATAAAATACTTAATAATGGTTAAAACATACTCTTTTCTACTTATCGCCATATTTTGTGAAGTGGCTGGAACAATGTTATTGCCAGTTTCACAAAATTTTACCAAGATTATTCCAACAGTTTGTTTAACAATATTTTATTTAGTGTCTTTCTACTTGATGACATTTGTTATGGATAAACTCCCAATAGCAATTGTTTATGCCACTTGGAGCGGTCTTGGAGTATTTACAATAGCTTTGCTTGGATATTTCTTTTTTAAACAAACTTTAGCTTGGCAGGCTATTGCAGGTCTTTTTCTTATTGTTGTTGGTGTAATACTGGTTAATAGTTTTACCGTAAAAATTAACTAAATTTTAAAGGAGTGCCCTCAGGTTCACCTAAAATCTTTCCATCCTTCATCTTTATTTTACCAGAAATTATTGTTGCAACAGGTGTTCCTTTAAATTCAACATCATTAAAAGGTGACCATCCACACTTGCTTTCTATATTCTCATTTTTAATAATTATTTTCTTGTTCATATCAACAATAGTAAAATCAGCATCATATCCCTCTTTAATGAACCCTTTGTTCTGAATCCCAAATATTTTTATTGGATTCTCACAAACTAGATTTATTAGTTGCGTGAGTGACAATTTTCCGTGATTAACATGATCTAACATTACTGGCATAAGTGTTTGAACACCTGGCATGCCTGATGGAGAATTTGGGTACTCCTTATCTTTATTAACTTTTAAATGTGGCGCGTGATCTGAACCAATAGTATCATTTAAATTGTTTCTTACTGCATACCACAATCGATCATAATGAGATTTATCTCTTATTGGTGGATTCATCTGTGCATAAGTTCCAAGTTTATCATAACAATCAGGTGCATAAATTGTTAAATGTTGTGGCGTAATTTCAAAAGTAATATTACCTTTATGTTGAGATAAAAAATCTACCTCTTGTTTAGTGGTAATATGAAGCACATGCGCTTTCTTATTATATTTTTTTGCAAGTCTAACTATTCTTCTAGTCGAAGAAATTGCACATTCCTCACTTCTCCAAATAGGATGGGAGTGCACATCGCCTTTTTTAATTAATTTTTTATTCTTATTTAAGATTTCTTCATCCTCAGAGTGAACTGCAACTACCTTTGAACTATTTTGAAAAACTTTATCAATATCTTCCTCTAGTGCTACTAAGAGATTACCTGTTGACGAACCTACAAACAATTTGATCCCACAACAGCCCTCCAAATTTTTTAACTCAGCGAGTTGACTAACGTTACCTGCTGTAGCACCAAAATAGAAAGCGTAATTGCAATACATTCTGTTTTTTGCAAGGTCCAATTTTCTTTGAAATTCTTTTAAGTTTGAGGTTGGGGGGTTGGTGTTTGGCATTTCAAATACCGCTGTAATTCCTCCAGCTACCGCTGCCCTACTTCCTGAGTGAAGATCTTCTGTGTCTGTAGAACCCGGTTCTCTGAAATGGGTCTGAGTATCTATACAGCCAGGTAAGGTAATTTTATTTTTAGCATCATAGACTTCTTTTGCCTTTTCTGATATTTGACCAATTTTTAATATTTTACCATCTTTAACGGCAATATCCTTATCCTCTAGTTTTCCATTTATATAACATTGCCCATTTTTGATTATTAGATCTAACATTTGTGAAAAAAGTTATTATATTAAATTTAACGATCAATCAAATATGAATAATAGTGTTTATATATTAAAAGATAGAGCAATACTTTATGTAAATGGCCAGGATGCTAAAGACTTCTTGCAAAATTTAATTAGCAATGACATTGATAAAGTTACAGATAGCTCAAGTTGTTTTGCCTCATTATTAACCCCTCAAGGCAAGTTTCTTTATGAATTTATTATTGTAAAACATAAGTCAGGTTTTTTTATTGATTGTGAAAAGTCTCAATCTGAGGAAATATTGAAACAATTAAATTTATACAAAATTAGATCAAAAGTAGAAATTCTTAATCTTAGCAACGAATTTGTCGTTGCAAGTTTTGGTTATGAAAAATATCTATCATTAGATAACTCAAAAGATATTCTTGGTTTTACTATGAAATATAGAGAGGATCCAATAGTTCTAGATCCAAGAAATAAAAATTTGGGTGCTAGACTAATTATTAATTTAGAAAAACTTTATTTATCTCTAAAAAAACTTGAATTAAAAGACGATAAAATTGAGGACTATTATCATCAAAGTCATAAACTTGGGATTGTTCCAAAGAATTTAAATAAACTTAAAAATAAATTATTCGGTATTGAATGTAATTTTGAAGAACTAAATGGTATTGATTTTAAAAAAGGATGTTACGTAGGACAAGAAAATACTGCTAGAATTAAACTTAAAAATAAACTTTCAAAGAGGTTATTGCCAGTTGAGATAATTGATGGAAAACTTGATGAAGGTGAGACGGTATATTGTAATGAGATTGAAATTGGAAAAATTTTGATTAATGAAGAATATCCGTTTGCTTTGATAAAATTTTCAAATGAAAATTTCAATAAAGACCTTACTTTAAAAAGTAAAAATGCATCATTTAAAATATTTATACCTGAATGGCTAAAGATTTAATTTATTGGTGCGGCCAGAGAGACTCGAACTCTCATGGACTAGGTCCACACGGCCCTCAACCGTGCCTGTCTACCAATTTCAGCATGGCCGCAAATATGACCCACATTAAATCAATGACAAGTAGGTTTCAAATTGATAAATTTTGTATATGGAATTTAATCAAGAAGTAAAATTGGCAACTGATCCAATTTATAAGAAGATTTCAAAGGTTATGCCTGAGATTGAGTGGGCAGTTCATGCTCCTTATATTCATAAAATTAATAAATTAAAAAAAGAGAAAAATGCAGTTATACTTGCTCATAACTATCAAACTCCAGAAATTTATCACGGTATTGCAGATTTTTCTGCAGACTCTTTAGCTCTTGCCGTTGAAGCATCAAAAACCTCGGCAGATATAATTGTTATGGCTGGAGTTCACTTCATGGCTGAGACTGCAAAATTAATGAGTCCAAATAAAAAAGTTTTATTACCAGACATGAAAGCGGGTTGTTCATTATCCTCTTCAATTACGGGTAAAGATGTAAGGTTGTTAAAAGAAAAGTATCCAGGAGTTCCTGTTGTCTCATATGTAAATACATCTGCTGATGTAAAAGCAGAAACAGATGTGTGTTGTACATCTGCTAATGCAGTTAAAATTGTAAAATCCTTAGGTGTGAAAAAAGTTATTTTTTTACCTGACGACTATTTAGCTAAATACGTTGCTTCACAAACCGACGTTGAAATTATCTCATGGAAAGGAATTTGTATTGTTCATGATCAATTCAATGAAAACGAGATTAAAAATATAAGGAAAAATAATCCTGGGATTAAAATAATTGCACACCCAGAATGTCCTCCAGAAGTGATTAAAGCAAGTGATTTTGCAGGATCAACATCGGGAATGATTAATTATGTAAAAGATAATCAGCCGAAAAAAGTAATGATGGTAACTGAATGTTCTATGAGTGATAACATTCAAGTGGAAAATCCGAACGTAGAATTTATAAGGCCATGTAATATGTGTCCGCATATGAAGAAAATTACTTTGCCTAAAATTTTAGAATGTTT
>CACGHT010000018.1 GCA_902572925.1 uncultured Pelagibacteraceae bacterium
AAATTGCATTTCCTAAGATAAAAGAAATTGGTAACAGTGAAAATATTAAAAAAACAAAATTATTATTTGAAATTAATTTATCATTCATAGATTGTTAACTTTAATTTATATAATTTTCTAGTAACTTAAAATGCCTAAATAAGGAATATCTTTTAATTTTTTTCTTTGAGATTATTATTTTGCTTTTAATTTCAGTCTCACCTAATTTTGTAAAATCAATAATTTTTTTTCTTAAATCATCAATGTTATTATTTTCAAACAAGATTCCACCGTTGCCATCATTTATAATTTCTCTTGGACCGCTCTTACAATCACTTGAAATTATAAGTAAGTTATTTAAAGCTGCTTCAATAAGAACAAAACCTGGATCTTCCCATAAGGAAGTTAAAATAAATACTTTACTATTTGAGTAATACTTGTGAATGTTTTTTTTACTTCCCATTAAATGAATTTTTTTTTCTAAATTATGTTTCTTAATTAACGAATTAAGTTTTTCTTTATCCTCACCACTACCAAAAATATAAGTGTTTAACTTTAATAAATTCTTTTTATATAATTGCTCAGTTGCCTTGACAAATATTTCGAAATTTTTTTGTTTTGTTAATCTTCCAACCATTATTATATTATTTTTTTTAAAATTTTTGTCGATATCATTTAACGATCTTTGTTTTATAACGTCTTTAATCGAGAAAACTGGATCATACAAAACTTTTATTTTATTCTCAGAAAAAATTTTTTTTTTAATTAATTCATCTTTTTGTTCTGAAGTATTACAAAAAATATGAGAAATATTATTATTAGAAAGTTTCCATAAAAAACTTCTTAAAAAGTTTAATTTTGGTTTACCAGATACTCTAAATAATATTTTAGTTTTAAAATTAAAAAAAAGAAATAATATAAAAGGGACACTAGTCATTAGATGAATCATAAGATATTTAGGTCTTCTATCTTTTAGAATTTTTTTAAGTTTCCAAAAACATTTAAAAAAAATAATTATAAAAGAAATCCTACTTTTAAAAAAACTGTATTTTGGTAACTTTTCAAAAATTTTATTCCTGAAATTTAAAAATTTTACAGAATTTTCTTTTTCCTCATCGTCCCATTCCCCAACAGCATTTATAATTGTTGAATTGAATTTTTTTGAATATTTATTTACTGATAAAGCAGAGTTATAAATTGCTTTTTTTGTTCCAATATCTTGATCCAAAAAAGGACCCCAATAAAATAATTCTTCTTTCATTTATTTAAATATACCTATGATTATTATGTTTTTTTAATCATTTACATTTTTTTTTAAACAAGTATAAACCATTTGCCGGTGATTATTGCTAGAGTGTTATACCCGATCCCATTCCGAACTCGGAAGTCAAGCCTTTATGCGCCGATGGTACTTTGTCTTAAGACATGGAAGAGTAGGACATTGCCGGCATTTTTAAATTCATATGAAAATAAAAAGTTCGTTAAAATCTTTAAAAAAAAGAGATCTTGGCTCCAAACTAGTGAGGAGAAGGGGAAGAGTTTACATAATCAATAAAAATAATCCAAAATTTAAAGCAAGACAAAAATAATTCTAATGGATAACGATAGTCATAAAAATACTTGGAATAATTTTACTAAATTTGTGCTGTGGGGAACTGTCGCTGTTATATCTGTATTAGTATTAATGGCAATTTTCTTATTATAAGGTTCTTTCATGAGAATTGGATCTATTTTAGAAAATCAAAAAGTTGAGAAGAGAATTGCAGTGACACCAGAAATAGTAAAAAAATATGTCTCTTTAGGATTTGAAGTGCACCTCAGTGAAAACTATGGTTTACACTTGGGTATAAAAGACAAAGAGTATTTAGATCAAGGTGCAAATATTTCTAAAGATCACAAAACAATTTTAAGTTCATCTGATATAATTTTACAACTTGGAATGTTGGAAGATGATAAAAGTTCTTTTTTAAAAGAAAAACAAATCTTGATAGGAGTTTTAGACCCATACAATAATAAACAAAAACTTGATAATTTAGCTAAAAAAAAAATTAATCTTTTTTCACTAGAATTACTTCCAAGAATTACAAGAGCTCAATCCATGGATATATTATCTTCTCAAGCAAATTTAGCAGGTTATAAAGCCGTAATAGAGTCTTTCGCAAATTTTGAGAAAGCCATACCGATGATGATGACAGCTGCTGGAACAATTCCAGCTGCTAAAATATTAGTTGTTGGAGCTGGTGTTGCAGGACTTCAAGCAATTGCTACTGCAAAAAGAATGGGTGCAATAGTATTTGCTACAGATGTTAGAATGGCATCCAAAGAACAAGTTGAAAGTTTAGGTGGAAAATTTCTAACTGTTGAGGGCTCTGAAAATCTTGAAACAGAGGGAGGTTACGCTAAAGAAGCCTCTGATGAATTTAAAAAAAAACAAGAGGAGCTTTTATCAGAAACTTTAAAAAAAATTGATATAGTAGTTTGCACAGCTTTAATTCCTGGAAAAAAAGCCCCAATAATCATCAAAGAAAGCATGTTTAACAATATGCAATCAGGTTCAGTGATTTATGATTTAGCAGCTATACAAGGTGGCAATACTGCTTTCACTGAAGTTGACAAAATTGTAGAAAAAAATGGCGTAAAAATAATGGGAGAGAGTAATATATTGAATAATTTACCTATGTCTGCCTCAAATTTATATGCAAAAAATGTTTATAATTTTGTCGTTAATTTATTCGACAAAGAAAATAAAAAAATTAACATCAAACTAGAAGATGAAATAATTGAGAAAACTTTGATTAAGTAAAATTATGGAAATTGATCCTTTAATATTCAGACTAAGCATTTTCATTTTATCAATTTTTGTAGGGTATTATGTTGTTTGGAGTGTTACACCATCGTTACATACTCCTTTAATGTCAGTGACAAATGCAATTTCGTCAGTAATAATTGTTGGAGCTATAATAGCAGGACTATCCGGCGATTTGGATAATATATTTAATACCTCAAGCGTTTTTGGTTTTTTAGCTATCGCACTAGCAGCAATAAATATTTTTGGTGGTTTCTTGGTCACCCAGAGAATGCTGGCAATGTATAAAAAAAAGAAAAAGGATAAAAAATGATATCTGGAAATTTATCTGCAATTTTTTATCTAGTTTCTGGAGTTTTGTTTATTCTTGCCTTAAGGGGTTTATCTTCACCAGAAACTTCTAGACAAGGTAATTTATTTGGAATTGTAGGGATGGTAATCGCTATTACAGTAACATTTTTATCAACAGGTAATTTCTCAACAGGTTTTTTCATTGTTTTGATTTTCATATTAGTTGGAGGCTCTATAGGTGCTTTTATAGCATATAGAATACCAATGACTGCTATGCCTGAATTGGTTGCTGGTTTTCATAGTCTAGTTGGACTTGCGGCTGTTTTTGTAGCAATTTCAGCATTTTTAAATCCCGAAGCATTTAATCTTGGTAGTCTGGGAAATATTAAACTTGGAAGTTTAATTGAAATGTCTATTGGAGCAGCTGTTGGAGCTATTACTTTCTCAGGCTCAATAATCGCTTTTCTGAAACTTCAAGGAATAATGTCTGGCTCTCCGATTACTTTTAAAGGCCAACATCCTTTAAATGCTATTATTTTGATATCAATTATTGTTTTAATTTATTTACTTTGCTCTACACAATCATCCAATTTATTTTGGATATTATTAGCAGTCTCATTTTTAATTGGTTTTTTATTAATTATTCCAATTGGAGGAGCAGATATGCCAGTAGTTATTTCTATGCTTAATTCTTATTCAGGTTGGGCTGCTGCTGGAATTGGATTTACTTTAGAAAATACTGCTTTGATAATAACAGGTGCTCTTGTTGGATCTTCAGGAGCAATCTTATCTTATATAATGTGTAAGGGAATGAATCGTTCTTTTTTCAACGTTATTTTAGGTGGATTTGGTGCGACAGAGGACGTTAAAAGTTCTTCAAGCAAAGAAAGAAGACCAGTCAAAAGTGGTAATGCAGATGATGCAGCATTTTTAATGAAGAATGCCTCATCTGTAATAATCGTTCCTGGATATGGAATGGCAGTTGCTCAAGCACAGCATGCATTAAGAGAAATGGTTGATACACTGAAAAAAAACGATATTAAAGTATCATATGCAATTCATCCTGTTGCGGGGAGAATGCCTGGTCACATGAATGTATTATTAGCTGAGGCTAATGTTCCATATGACGAAGTATTTGAATTAGAAGAAATCAATAATGATTTTGCTAATGCTGATGTAGCATTTGTAATTGGTGCAAATGATGTTACCAATCCTGTTGCTAAAACTGATCCACAAAGCCCAATTTACGGTATGCCGGTTTTAGATGTAGAAAAATGTAAATCAGTGCTTTTTGTAAAAAGAAGTCTGTCACCAGGCTATGCAGGAATAGACAATGATTTATTCTATAAAGAAAATACTCTTATGTTATTTGCTGATGCAAAAAAAATGACAGAAGATATTACAAAAAATTTGTAAGGTTTAAATTGAAAACAAAGATTTATTGTGACATCGCTGATTTAAGTTTTATAAAAAGATTTAATAAAAAAAAAATTGTAAAAGGTTTCACAACAAACCCAAGTTTAATTAGAAAAGCTGGTGCAAAAAACTATAAATCATATTGTAAAAAAATTTTAAGTGTTTGTAAAAATAAACCAATATCGTTTGAGGTTTTTGGTGATACAAATAAAACTATGATAGATCAGGCCTTAAAAATAAATACTTGGGGTAAAAATGTTTACGTAAAGATACCAATTATTAATTCAAAGGGAATTTTTTCAGGAAAGATTATTAAACAACTAAATAATAGAAAAATAAAATTAAATATCACTGCTGTATATAGTGCTAACCAAACAAAAAGAATATTAAAATGTATAGATAAGAAAACTGAAGTTATTATTTCAATTTTTGCAGGTAGATCCGCTGATTGTGGAAAGGATCCAGTTCCAGAATTTAAAAAAAGTTTAAGTTTATCTAAAAATTATAAAAATGTTAAAATTCTTTGGGCCAGTGTAAGAGAACCATATAATTATTTACAAGCTAAAGATTTAGGATGTCATATTATTACCATACCTCCAAAAATAATTGAAAAAATAGAAAATTTTGGCAAGTCTATTGATAGCTTGACAAAAGAAACTGTGAAGATTTTTTTGCAGGATAGTCGAAAATCTAAGTTTAAAATATGACTTATTTTCTCATCCCTTTAAAAACTGTTTTTTTTAATTTACTATTATCTAAATCAATTTGATTAATCAAATTGAAATTTATCCTCTTTTTTGTCATATAATATTTTATAGCTCGAACATCTTTAGGTAAGCACATTCCAGCATAACCTCTTAAATTTTTATTTACATCAAGATACATATCAATCGCTTTGCCTGTTTTTATATAGATATCTTTAATCTTTTTATAATTACAATTTTTTCTCTTAGAAATTTCATAAAAAATATTTGCAAATACAACTCTAACTGCAGCATAACAATTATTAAAATACTTAAAAATTTCAGCTTCATCGGGATTAACCATATAAAATGTTTTATTTTTAAAACATCTTTTCACTTTCAAAAATTTTTTCTTATCATTTGTTCCAACTACTATAATTTTATTATTCAAAAAATCTTTAGCTGAGGACCTTTCCTTCAATAATTCAGGCACCCCACAAATTTTTAGTTTTTTATATTTAGATATAGATTTTGATGTGAAGCCAATATCTACTGTTGATGCGATACATATCAAACCTTTAAACTTTTTATTATTTAATTTTCTTAGAACAGACTCAACTATTCTTGTATCGCACTTTCCATTTCTCATACTTGGAGAGGGCACACAAACAAAACAGATTTCAGTTTCTAGAAGTTTTTGAAAAGAAAAATTTCCCTTAATATCGTATTGAGCGATTTTATGGCCCCACTTTTTAAAGCCTTTGACGTATGCTTTTCCCAAAACACCTATTCCTATAACTCCAATATTCATATTTAATTTTTTTTAATTATTAATTTTATACCTTTTTCTAAACTTAAAAATTTTTTTTTTTTAGTATAGTTTTTAAGTTTATTAATGTTTGGTTTTCTTTTTAAAACGCTTCCCTTAGGCGCAGAAAATAGTTTTAATTTTTTATTTTTTACTTTTAGCAAATTCATAATTAATTTTGCTACATCAATTATTTTACTTTCAATATTGGAGCCAATATTAATTATTTCATTATTCTTTTTTATATTTGATAAATCTATAGTGGCGTCTATAGCATCATCTATGTAAATAAATGATCTTTTATTTTTAAATCCGTATAATTCATATTTTCCTCTTTTAACTCTATTTATAAACTCTGGTATAAAATGATCTTTTTGCCTTGGGCCATAAACATTAAAATATCTTAATATTAAATATGGAATTCCACTATTAATAGTAATTATTTCACTCATAAATTTGGAAGAGGAGTAACTCCATCTTGGATTCTTAATATCTTGAAAAGTAATCGGCTCAGTTTCATTATGAGATATATTATTATTTTTTTTTATTATTTGGGCTCCGGCATATGCCTCAGATGAACCAGCGATGATAAATTTAAGTAATTTTTTTTTTTTATAATATTTTATTAAATTAAGAGTTGAAATTAAATTTTGATCGATAACTTCTAGCGGTTTAGAATAAAAATATTTTGTGCCATTAAATGCTGCTAGATGAAAAACTATATCTACTTTTGGAAATTTGCTAATATTATTAATATTTTTAGTTATAATCTTAAGATTTTTATGTTTTAAATTTAATTTTTTTTTATCAATCGCAAAGATAAAATTTTTATCATTTTTTAATAATCTTTTGACTAAGTGATAACCTATAAATCCTGCAGAACCTGTGACTAAGTATTTCACGTTTTATTTTAATGTTTTATAAAATTTTTTAAGTTTTAAATTGTTAATATAATTATGATCTTTTAATATGTTAAAATTATAATTAAAACTCATTAATTCAGTATTATTAGTCATTTTAATAATTTCCTTAGAAATTTTATCAACTTTGTCAGGGTTCAAAATTTTAATATTTTTCTTCACATTTATTAAATCCCTAGCCCCACTCTCTTTTGAAACCAGTATTGGTAAGCCAAAATTTAATGCTTCCAAATATACAATTCCAAATCCTTCAAAATGATTGCCGATTTTTTTTGAGAGCATTGTAAATAAGTGTGATTTTTTATAATAAAATTTCAATTTATCCTCACTAACGTTTGTAAGAAATTTAACATTTCTAGTTTGTTTATTGTTTTTTACCATCAAGTTCAATTTATCTTGATAATGGTTATTATCTGATTTTCCAATTAATATTAAATCAAAATTTTTTTTATAAAACTTATTTAGCCTTACTAAAACATTAATTAAATTATGATAACCTTTTCTTGGTTTAATTTCTCCAACACAAATGATTGTTTTTTTTTTAAATTTTTTTTCTTTTTTTGATTTTTTTGAGATTATTGTTGGATTTATAATTTTTTTAAAACTTGTATGATTAAATTTTATTTTTTTTTCTATATTGTCTTTTGTAAACGAACTAAAAAAAATAACACTTTTGAATTTTTTTTTAGCTAAATTAAATAAGAATTTGGTTTTATAACTTTGATTTAATTCAAGGGAATATGTTCCTATAGCATAGTAAACGTTTGAAAAAAAATAATTAGATAAAAATGGTAAAAATAAACAATATGGTTCAACAGGAAAATGAGAATATATTTTATAATTTTTGTATTTTAATAAAATTTGTTTAATTTTAAAGAGGTCAATAAAAATTAAAAAAGGATTTTTTATATAATCGAGTGGCTTTCTTAAAATCTCATACTGTTGATAATTAAAATTAGAATTTTTTTTATTACAAAAAACTATAATATTTTCTTTTTCTAATTCGTTTATATAATTTATAGTTAAAGTTCCCCAACCTGATTTATAATCTAATTTTGATGTGAAAAAAAGTTGCTTAATCATCATTTAACTTTTTTAAAAAAATCATTTTTATACATAATTTTTTTTTCAAATGAACAAAACTATCCATAAAAAAACAAAATTTTTTAAAATATTCTTTTTCAGAAATTTTATTAATGACTAAATTGCATCCAAAACGTTTAATTATTTTTTTATCATGCAAATAATAATCGTCAAAAATTATAATTGTATTTTTTTTTTGAAATTTTTTACATTTTGCCCAATCATTTTTAATTGTGCTTAATTTATGACCTCCATCAATGAAAATTAAATCAACTTTTTTATTTTTTAATTTATCGAGAGTTTTTGTTGTATAACCTTTAAACAATTTTACTTTCGCATATTTTGACAAATTTTTTAGAGTGTCTTTCTTTGTATTTGGTATTTTGCTAAGTTCTTTTTTTTGTATATTACTGTCTATCATTTCAAATAAGTCAAATCCAAAATATTCTATATTTTTATTAAAAATTCTTGCCGCTTGTATCATTTGTTTGGATCTAACACCTTTATAAACTCCAATTTCAATTATACTCTTGGGTTTATAAAGGAAAATAATTAATAATATATTTGAGTATCTTTTAGTGTTTGAAATTAAATATTTTAAGATTCTATAAATTGTAAGTGTTAGATAGATAAAATTAATCATTATTATCAATAAACGTTAAATTTGTTTACATTTATCTTATTCATATTACTGTATTACTTTTCAATCTTATAAATTTTTTTTAAAATGATAATCAAAGGAATTAAACAACTTTTAAAAAAAATCAAAACAAAATTACCAGACAAAAGAAATTTTATATTTAAATTGATTAAGAAAAATTCAGTTTGTTGTGAAATAGGTGTTTGGAAAGGAGAATTCTCTCAACTTATTATAAAAAAAAATAATCCAACTAAATTATATTTAATTGATCCTTGGAAGGATTTTGGTGACAATTATTTTGACAAAAAACATATTAAGTACAGGCAGGAAAATCAAGATCAAAGATTTAACTTAGTCAATGAAAAATTTAAAAGCAATATTTTAAAAAATCAAGTTGAAGTTTTAAAAATGACTTCTGAAGAGGCACTTAGTAAATTAAAAGATATTAAATTTGATTTTATTTATGTTGATGGAAATCACCAATACAAATTTGTAAAATATGATATCGAAAATTATTTTGAATTATTAAATGAGTCTGGATACTTAGTTGGGGATGACTATAGAATAGACTCAGTAAAAAAAGCAGTTCACGACTTCATACAAAATAATAAGATTAAAAATTTTTATGTTAAAAATGACCAGTTTATTTTACAAAAGATTTAAAGTTTACTTAAAGCAACCAATTGTTTTTTTGAGAAAGTTTCATTCATTATATTGTTAAACTTTATGTCATAATTAAAATTTGAGCTTTGAGAAAAATATTCAAAAACCAGCATTATTCTTTTATCATTTTTGAGTTTTTTACCTCTGTGATAACCTGATGTATCAGCAAAAATTGTGGTACCTAAAGATCCATTACACTCTAAAATATCTTTTTTTGAGTACAGATTTTTAACATCATGATCCTCTAGTACACTAAAAGTTGAATAATCTGTTTTTTTAAAATATTTTTTAATTTCTATATTTGTTTTAGATTGATGAGTTTTTTTAATAAAACAAAATGGTCCATTATTACCTTTTACCTCATTTAAATAAATAAATATCTTAAAAAATTTTTTATCATCTGTATCTTTGTGCCAACATTGTGAGCTTGTTTCATTTTCAGTTGTTGGGAAATCATACCAAGCATAAAATCTTCCTAGAAATGGGTAAATTCCCAAGTACAATGAAGCTAAATATAAAAACTCCTCTTTTAATCCGATTTTTAAAATTTCATAATTTATTTTACTAAAATCATTCGTATCAATATTTCTCTCTTTAAATTTTAGATAACCACCAAGGTCAAATCTGAATGGTTTGTAAATACCTTTATTTTTTAAATTTTGTTCAAATTTATTAAAATCATCTTTACTCTTGAGGTTCTCAAATTCTTGGATTTTTTTGTTTGATAATTCAACAATATTATTAAGTGTTTTTAATTCTTTGTAATTAAAGATACTTTCTGAATTTTTTATAT
>CACGHT010000019.1 GCA_902572925.1 uncultured Pelagibacteraceae bacterium
CATTAGGTCATGGTAGAAAAGAAATTATTGATGCAATAACAAATCAATTAAAAACTTTGGATTACTGTCAACCATTCCAACAAGGATTTGGTGGATCATTTGAATTAGCAACTAGAATTTCAAAACATACTCCAGGAAATTTGAATAAAATTTTTTACACAATTTGTGGATCTACTGCAGTAGAAACGGCAATTAAAATTAGTGTTGCTTATCACAAAGCAAGAGGTGAGGGACAAAGATTTAGATTTGTTGGGAGAGAGCGTGCTTATCATGGAATGAATATTGGAGCCACATCAGTAGGTGGCATGATTAATAATGTTAAAGCTTACGCAAGCGTATTAATGCCAGGTGTTGTTCATATGAGACATACACATTTAGATGAACATAAATTTATATCAGGTCAACCAGAAACAGGTGTGGAAATTGCAAACGACTTAGAAAGAATTTGTACTAATTTTGGTTCAGAAAATATTGCAGCCTGTATTGTTGAACCAATTGCTGGTTCTACTGGAACTTTAGTTCCTCCAGTTGGCTACTTACAAAGATTAAGAGAACTATGTGATAAACATAAAATACTTTTAATATTTGATGAAGTAATTACAGGTTGGGGAAGAACTGGCTCAGCATTTGGAGCTCAAGAGTTTGGTGTAACACCAGATATAATGACAATGGCAAAAGCAACTACAAACGGCATAGTTCCATTCGGAGTTGTTGCATGTAAAGAAGAAATTTATGATGCGGTTATGGATAATTCTCCTAAAGGTGCTATAGAATTATTCCATGGTTACACTTATTCAGGAATACCAGTATCTGTTGCAGCAGCATTAGCAGTACAAGATATTTTTGAAAAAGAGGATATTTTTAATAGAGCAAAAGAGTTAGCTCCCTATTTCCAAGAAGGATTATTTTCTCTTAAAGATATTGATGTTGTAGATAATATTAGAGGATATGGAATGATGGGTGGTATCGATATCAAAACGGATGGAAGACCTGGTAAAGCAGGTTTAGCAACTTTTAAACATTGTTATGACGCAGGAGTAAATTTCAAAGCTACAGGAGACTGTTTAATTATTGCACCAATGTTTATTTGTGAAAAAAAACACATTGATGAAATTATAGAAAAACTTAGAACAGGTATTACAAATTACGCAAAAAGTAAAAAAAACTAAATTTCATTAATGAAAATTGGTGTACCAAAGGAAATAAAACCTCAAGAAACTAGGATTGGATTAACACCAGATAGTGTTAAGGTTTTAGTTTCGGAAGGTCACGATGTTTTAGTTGAGAGTAACGGTGGTTTTGAAGCAGGTTTTGATAATGATCAATACATAAAAGCTGGTGCAAAAATAGTAAGAAACGCCTCAGATATTTTTAATGACTCAGACATTATTGTAAAAGTCAAAGAGCCTCAAAAAACTGAAGTTGATATGATTAAAGAAGATCAAATAGTTTATACATATTTACATTTAGCCGCTGCAAAGGAACTTACTCAGGGATTAATAAAATCAAAAAGTATTAATATTGCTTATGAAACAGTCACAGATGATAATGGGAGACTTCCTCTATTAGCACCAATGAGTGCGGTTGCTGGAAGGATGTCTGTTCAAGCTGGAGCTCATTGTTTGGAAAAAAATCAGAAAGGAAGAGGAATATTATTAGGAGGTGCGCCTGGGGGCGAACCTGCAAACGTATTAATTCTTGGAGGTGGAGTAGTGGGTGAAAATGCAGCAATAATTGCCACAGGAATGAAAGCAAAAGTTCATATAGTCGATAAATCTGAAACAAGATTAAAAGAATTAGTACAAATGTTTGGAGATAAGATTATTCCAGAACAAAGCAATAAAATAGATTTGGGAAAATTAGTCTCGGAAGCTGATTTAGTAGTTGGTGGAGTTTTAATACCAGGAGCAGAGGCACCAAAGTTAGTTAGTAAAGAGATGATAAAATCAATGAAAAGGGGATCAGTTATAGTTGATGTAGCAATAGATCAAGGAGGTTGTGTGGAAACAAGCAAACCAACAACTCATGGTGACCCTACATTTATAGTTGATGATGTAGTTCATTATTGCGTTGCTAATATGCCAGGTGGAGTGCCCAGAACCTCTACATTTGCACTTAATAAAGTTACTCTTCCGTATTTAGTAAAACTTGCAAATAAAGGCTATCAAAAAGCTTTATCAGAAGATAAAAATTTTTTGGCAGGTTTAAATATATTTAAGGGTCATGTCACTTATAAAGCAGTAGCTGAGGTTTTTGGTCATGATTACTCAGATCCCTCTAAACTTGTTTAATAGTAATAATTTAAATACCAATCTAAAAATTTTCGAATACCAGTTTTAAAATTTGTTTTTGGATTATATCCAGTAATCTTTCTCAGTAAATTTGTGTTGGATAAAGTTTGTTTAACATCACCTTTTTGTAAAGGCATATAGTTTCTTTTTGCTTTTTTTCTTAATACTTTTTCAATTTCTTTAACAAAATCTAGTAGATAAACTTTTTTTGTATTTCCAATATTTAATATTCTAAATGGAGCAATGGGAGAGAGACTATCATTTTTATATTTCCCTAATTGTTTTGGATTTGGTATTTTTCTTATTAATAGATTTATCCCATTTACTATGTCATCTATATATGTAAAGTCTCTATACATTTTACCGTTATTATAAATGTTAATTTTTTTATTTTTCAATATTCCCTTAGTAAATTTGAATAAAGCCATATCTGGACGGCCCCATGGGCCATAAACTGTAAAAAATCTCACCATTGTAATTGGAACTTTCCATATATTAGAGTATGCATGAGCCATACTTTCATTAGATTTTTTAGTTGCAGCATAAATACTCATTTGCGTTTCTGTTTTGTCTATTTCTTTAAATGGAATTTTTTTATTAGCCCCATAAACTGAGGAACTGGAAGCCATAATGAGATGCTTTACATTTAGTTCCTTTGAAATTTCGATGATATTATAAGTACCAGTGATATTTGAGTCTAAATAAACTCTAGGTTTTTCAATACTATATCTAACTCCAGCTTGTGCTGCTAAATGAATAACGAAGATAGGTTTAAATTTTTTAAAAGCTTTATCTAAATTTTTTTTATTCTCTATTTCTGTTTTTGAAAATGAAAAGTTTTTATATTTTTTAAGTATATTTAATCTAGCTTTTTTGAGCGTGACATCATAATAATTGTTCATTGAGTCTACTCCATGAACTTTATTACCACTTTCTAGAAGTTTCTTGGAAACATGAAAACCGATAAAGCCAGATGATCCAGTAACTATAATTTTCATTTATTAAATTCTAATTATCAAATATATTATATTTGATATATCATAAATTCTATGAGTAAAGAAATTCCAAATCAAACAAAGGTGGTCGTGATTGGTGGAGGGGTCGTTGGCTGTTCCGTCGCTTATCATTTGGCAAAATTTGGGTGGAAAGATACAATTCTTCTTGAAAGAGATCAGTTAACTTCAGGCACCACCTGGCATGCAGCTGGTCTTGTTAGTCAGTTAGGTCCATCAGCAGCAATAACTAAGATAAGAAAATACACTTTAGATCTATATAAAAAGCTTGAAAAGAAAGTTGATCATTCTGCAGGGTTAAGATTAAACGGTGCACTTTCTATTGCAGAAAATAAAGGTAGATGGCAAGAACTTCAAAGACAAGCAACTACTGCACAACTTTTCGATGTCGATGTCAGAATTTTAGATAAGGATCAAATTAAAAAAAATTATTCAATAGTAAATACTGATGAAGTTTTAGGAGGAATTCTAATGCCAGGCGATGGTGCTGCAGATCCATCTGGAGTGACACATATGTTGGCAAAAGCAGCCAGAATGGAAGGGGCAAAGATTTTTGAAAAGTCTCCCGTTGATGAAATCATAACTAAAGATGGAAAAATTTCTGGTGTAAAAGTAAATGGTCAAAAAATTGATTGTGAGTATATAGTTTTAGCATCAGGAATGTGGTCTCGCCAAATTGGAAAAAAAGCTGGAGTAAGCATTCCTCTTTATCCAGCAGAACACTTCTATATTATCACAGAGCCGATTGAAAATCTTTCTAAAACCTTACCAGTAATAAGAGATTTTGATAACAGGACTTATATAAAAGAAGATGCTGGAAAAATATTAGTTGGAATTTTTGAGTCTCAATCAATCCCAGCATGGGATAAAACTAATAAAGTTCCAGAGAATTTTTCGTTTGGAGAATTTCAAGAAAATTTTGAACATTTTGAACCTTATTTAACCACTGCAATTAAAAGATTTCCAGTTTTAGAAACAGCAGGAATTAGAAAATTTTTTTCAGGTCCTGAATCTTTTACCCCAGATACAAATACATTGCTCGGAGAAGTGCCGGAAGTGAAAAACTTTTTTGTGTGTTGTGGTTTAAATAGTATTGGAATTGGAAGTGGGGGTGGTGTTGGCAAAGTTACAGCCGAATGGTTGATTAATGGACATGTTAATGAGGATATTTTTTGTTATGACATTAAAAGATTTCAAAAATTTCATTCTGAACTAGGTTTTATCAAAAAAAGAATTACAGAGTCTTTAGGAGATTTATATGGAATGCATTGGCCTTTTAAACAACATAAAACTTCAAGGAATATAAAAACACTTCCATATCATGATGAATTAAAAAGTTTTGGAGCATGTTTCGGTGTTTCTGGAGGATACGAGAGACCAATGTGGTTTGCACTAGATGGAGAAAAAACAGAATATGAATACAGTTACAACTATCAAAATTGGTACCCATCAGCAGAATATGAAACAAACAATACTATAAAAAATGTTGGTTTGTTTGATTTAACTCCTTTTTCAAAATTTGAGATAAAATCTGATAAAGCTTACAAGGAATTACAGAAAATTTGCACATCTAATATTAAAGATGAGATTGGAAAATGTGTTTATACACATATGTTAAATCCTGATGGTGGTATTGAAACAGATCTAACAGTTGTTTGTATTGATAAAGATCATTTTAGAATAATAAGCTCTGCAGCTACGCGAGAAAGAGATAAATTTCATATAAATAAATATCTTGCTAAAGATGTTGAGTTAAAAGACGTTACTGATGATTATTGTGTTTTCGGTGTTTTTGGACCAAAAAGTAGAGCTTTAATGAAATCAATTTCAAAAAATAATTTTGAAAATGATAATTTTAGATTTAGTACAGCAAAATATATCACTATTGAAGGAATTAAAATTTGGACTCAAAGATTGTCATATGTTGGAGAATTAGGTTACGAATTATATGTAAAATCTAAAGATGCTAAAAAAATTTATGAATTATTGGTTAGTAGAGGAAAAGATTTTAACCTCTCTAATTGTGGTATGCATGCCATGGATATTATGCGAATGGAAAGTGGATTTTTACATTGGGGACACGATATTTCACCAGAGGAAAATCAATATCAAGCAGGTTTAACTTTCACAATTAGCTCTAAAAAAGATGATGAATTTATCGGCAAAAAAGCTCTAGGAAAAATTAAAAAAGAAAAAATTAAAAGTAGATTTGCAATGTTTACTTTAAAAGATAGTAAACCAGGTGAGCCATTATTGCTTCATGATGAGCCTATTTATTTAGAAAATAAAATTATAGGTAGATCAACATCTGGTAATTATTCTTTTAATTTTAAGAAAAATTTAACATTTGGTTATATCAATAACGATATTTCAAATGATGAACTTCACAAAAAAGATTTATTTATTGAAATAGAGAAAAAAAAATATCCTATTGAATTAATTAACAAACCTTTAAAACAAACTAATTTTAAAAATAATTAAGTTTTTCTTCTTAAGAAAAAAACAAAAAGAACTGAGGTCATCATCATTATCAAAGCATATGCTGCAGTTGGAACCATATATGTCATATTTTGCCCAAATAATTGAGTTCCTACAAAAACAGCCAATGTCCCATTTTGTAGTCCACACTCAAGAGATATACATCTTTGTTGAGCAACACCTGATGTAAAAAATTTAGCAACATAGAAACCTATTATCATCATTGAAATATTTAGAGCTAAAGCAATAGTTCCTGCTGTAGTGAGGAACATTATAATACTATCCCATTCCTGAATATAGATAGCAATAAAAACAATTGAAAATAATCCTATAGATATTTTCTCAATAATTTTCATATTATTTTCTATAAAATCACTAAAAAATTTTCTAATAATCATTCCAATTATCACAGGCACGGTAACCACAAAAAACATCTTAAATGATATACCAATCATCGAAACTTCTTTTTCAACATAAGTAATATCAAATAAATCAATTGATAAAAAAACTATATAAGGAACTGAAACAATACTTATTAAACTAGTAAAAGCAGTAAGAGATATAGAGAGTGCAACATCACCATCTGCAAATTTAGTAAGTACATTCGATGTTACTCCACCAGGTGCAGCTGCAATCAACATTACCCCTAATGCCAACTCTACTGGAGTTTTTAAAATAATTATCAATAAATACCCAATAATTGGAAGAACAACCAATTGACAAATTAAACCAACAAAAAATTCTTTTGGATGTTGAAAAACTCTTGTGAAATCTTTTACTGTTAATGAAGCACCAAGCCCTAACATTATAAGAGCTAGCGCAAACGGCGCTATTGTTGTTACTATACCCATGACCCCTCTGTGTAATACTCGAGGACAATCTATTGAAGATTTAAGAAATTACAAGAAGATTTAAAACTTTACGAATAAATTTAGCTTTGTATTTAAAAATTTCTGTTTGATAAGGTAAAATTTTTCTAAAATTCATAGAAGTAAGCACATATTGTTTTTTTTCATTTAATCGTATTAAATCTTCTTTAATTAAATATTTACACTTTCTAATTATTGTTGCTCGAGGAATTTTTGTCATATCAGAAATTGACATTGCACTTATTCCAGTATTTGTACCAAGATTTTCTATGAGAATGTTATTTGTGGCAAAGTAATCTAATGAAGATTTTTCACTATCTGAATTTAATTGACTTGAAACATTTAATACCTGATTCATGCAAACTGTCCCCCAAATATGAAAAGTTGTCAAATCTTGAAAAAATTTATGATATCCTATAATTAAAGGTATCTGCATTCTGTAAAACCATCTCCATGATAATGAAAAATTTTTTTTTATCATATTTTCAATAGTTTTTTGATCAAGTTTTTTTGAATAAATTTTGTCTTTGTTTAAAGCTTGTGAAACTAAGTAAATATATTTTGCAGAAAATTTTATTTGATTATCAGGTTTGACAAAAGGAAAAGCTTTTCTATCAATAATGATTTTTTTTTTATTACGTGTTATAACTCTTTCTTTTTCAAGTTCTAAAACTTTTCTTCTAACAGTTTCTTTTGGTAAATCTAATTTTTCACAAAGTTCAGTGATACTAAATTTTTCGATTTGTAGATATGATTTTGAGTAATATTCATCATAAGAATACTGAACATTCATTTGGTCATAAAATTGAAGAGTTTTTTCAACCAAAGAAATTACAATCATGTATTTATAGTGATCATTAAATGATAAATAAACATTATTCATCCAATTCCATTGGTGAGATATCCAATCTTTGCTTAGAGTAGAATAGTGAGACATAATAGATTCATAAACCTGATCATCAGTGAGGGTTTTAGAAAAATCTATTTCTTGAATGCTCATAAATTATAAAAAGGGCAGTAAAGACCCAAATTGGACATGTGTCAATTTATTATTGACCCAGTTTGAACCTCCAAGAAAATTGTTTTTTTTAAATATTATGTTTTAATAGGTCTATGACATTTAAAGGCTTTACAGATAATACTGATAATATCGAGACCCCAAATGATATTAATGTTTCTGAAAAGCCTTTAAATCCAAAGAAAATTAGTACCGGAAGAGTTGATATTAATGTCTTGAAGTCAAAATTAGAGGCTGAACAAGGCAAAGAGCTTAGAAAAAATATTTTTATTTTTTCATTTTGTGTTCTTTTGCTAGGTTCAATTGGAATATTTTTGTCTCTATAATTTCATTTGCTAATAAATCTAAAGGATGGTTAATTACGCCAAATGAAAAATTTAACAAATTCACTTAAACAAAAACTTGTTTCTAAATATACTGTTTCTGACAATCCACAAATTACCTCTAGAAGTACAGATATAAATGTTCTTTTAAACAGAGTAAAATCGGATAAGAAACAAGAAATTAAAAAAAAGTTTTATTTTTCTGCAGCAGCCTCTACAGGTTTGATTTTATTTGGTCTTATAGTTTTTAGCTAAATTAAGAAAATTTCTTAAAATTCACTTTAATTTAATGATTAATAATTATTGAATCAAATTTAATAAATATTATAAATCAATAATGTTAATTGGCGGGGTAGCTCAGTTGGTTAGAGCGCGGGACTCATAAGCCCGAGGTCAGTGGTTCGATCCCACTTCCCGCTACCATTTGTATTAATTTTATGGGTCTTAGAACAAAATTACGCAAATTTTTTTACAGAAAAAAATTTCAACCTAAAAATATAAATTTAGAGATATATAATCAAAATATTTTGATAACTGGTGCAAATTCTGGTCTAGGACTAGCTCTTACAAATGAGTTGTTAAAATTAAATAATAAAGTTTACGCAACTTTTAAAAAGAATAACGATAACTTATCTAAAATTAATAACGAAAATCTCATTTTAATTAAATGTGACCAGTCTAGTGATCAAGAATTTAAAAAATTAGAGGACAATATTTTATCTACTAAATTGAATTTAATTTTTAATTGTGCAGGTATTCTAGGTCCGAGTGTTCAAAACATAAAAGAGTTTACTTTTGAAGAAATGAATAATGTGATGATGGTAAACAGTTATTCAATACTTGAAATTATAAAGATCATATTAAATCAAAATCACCCTTTGCAAGCTTTAGTTAATATAAGTAGTGAGGGAGGAAGTATTGGACTAAATGATGATGCGTTGTATTATATGTACAGAACTTCAAAATCATCTTTAAATTCAATTACTAAATCATTATCAATAATTCTCCAAAAAGAAAAAAAAGGTATTTGTTTTGCTGTTGATCCTGGAAATATGAAGTCTGGAATGAATCCTGGTGGATTTTTAGAGGCATCAGACTGTGCAAAAAATATTTTACAAATACTTTCAGAAAATGATCATAGTTTGAATGGGAAATTTATAGATTTATTAAAAAAAGAAATTCCCTGGTAAGTGGATCATGCAGATTACTTTTTTAAATATATTCTTCTAAAATTGTAGTATGCCAAAATTCTGGAAAAATACTGAATTGATTTATCAAATTTAAATAATATAAGATTTAATATTAATTTTGTTATTAAATTTGGAATTTTTTTTCTTATTTTTTCTAATATTTGCGAGTGAAGATTTTCTTTTTGGTAATAAATCAACTCATCTAATGTAAAATAATAATTTCTATAAAATACTTTTTTTAACGAATTTTTTATTTTTAAGTTACCCATAGTAT
>CACGHT010000020.1 GCA_902572925.1 uncultured Pelagibacteraceae bacterium
TCTTCTAAGTCTATACAGGATAAATTTGAGTAAATTTTATAAAGAATTAGCTAATTGTATTAGATTTCTCTCAATTGATGCTATTCAAAAAGCAAACTCAGGTCACCCTGGAATGCCGATGGGAATGGCAGATGTTGCTACAGTACTTTTTAAAGATTTTTTAAAATTTAATCCAAAAAATCCTAGCTGGATTAATAGAGATAGATTTGTTCTATCTGCTGGGCATGGATCAATGTTGCTCTACTCTCTTCTTTATTTAACTGGTTACAAAAGTGTTTCTCTAAATGATATTAAAAATTTTAGACAATTAGAGTCCATATGTGCTGGACATCCTGAATATCATCCAAACACCGGTATTGAAACTACTACAGGTCCATTGGGACAAGGCATCTCAAACGCAGTTGGGTTTGCGATATCAGAAGAAATTTTAAAAAAACAATTAGGGAAAGGAAAGATAAATCATAAAACTTATGTTCTCGCCGGCGACGGTTGCTTAATGGAAGGTATTAGTCATGAGTCATTAAGCTTAGCTGGACATCTAAAATTAAAGAATCTTGTTTTATTATTTGATAATAATTCTATATCAATCGATGGTCCCACAAATTTAGCTGTTTCAGACGATCACGAAAAAAGATTTAAAAGCTACGGATGGGACTTCTTAAAAATTAATGGTCATGATTTCAAAGAAATATCTAAAGCTTTAAAAAAAGCACAGAAATCAAAAAAACCTATAGCAATTTCATGTAAAACAACAATAGGTTATGGGTCTCCAAACAAAGGGGGTAAGGCTTCATCTCATGGAAGTCCATTAGGTGATGAAGAAATAAAACTGGTTAGAAAAAAACTAAAATGGAGATATGAGCCATTCAAGATTCCGACTGAATTATTAAGTGAATGGAGAAAAATTGGAGAAAGAGCCTCAAAAAAAGTTCAGAAAAATAAAGCAAACTTTTCAAATTTTAAAAATTTAAATTCATTTAAAAAATTAATTGATAAAGTAAAAGGTGAGTATACTAAAAATGCTAAACCAATAGCTACAAGGAAATCTTCTGAAATATTTTTAAACATTATAGCAAAATTTCCTTACTTAATTGGTGGTTCAGCTGATTTAGCTGGATCAAATAATACTAAAACTAAAGATCATAAAATAATCAAACCAGGGGATTTTTCAGGAAATTATATTCATTATGGAGTTAGAGAGCACGCAATGTGTGGAATAATGAATGGAATAGCCTTACACAGTAGCCTAATTCCTTATGGTGGAACTTTTCTAATATTTAGTGACTATTGTAAACCCTCTATTAGACTAGCGGCAATGATGAAACAACAAGTTATATATGTTTTTACTCATGACTCTATCGGCTTAGGTGAAGATGGCCCAACTCATCAGCCAATTGAACAGTTAACAAGTTTAAGATCTATTCCAAATTTAAATGTTTTTAGACCTTCAGATACTATTGAAACTTTTGAGTGTTGGCAGTTGGCTCTAGAAAGTAAAAATACTCCAAGTGTAATTTCACTAACTAGACAAAGCGTCAATCCTATTAGACTTGAAAATTCTCTCAAAAATAAATCGTCTTTAGGTGCTTATGAAGTTTTGAGAACTGGGGATAATATAAGTGTAACAATTTTAGCAACTGGGTCTGAAACAAGTTTAGCAAGTGATGTGGGTCATAAATTAGCCACAGATGGTATTTATTCCAAAATCATATCAATGCCTTGTCAAAAAATATTTGATCATCAAAGTGAAGAATATAAAAAAAAAATATTAGGTGAAACTGAACTAATAGTGTCTATAGAGGCTTCTGAAACGAGTTATTGGAAAAAATATACTGGTACAAATGGATTAAATTTTGGAATTAATGACTTTGGAAAAAGCGCACCATATAAAAAGATTTATGACCATTTCAAGCTAAATTCTGAAAGTATTGTAAAAAAAATTAAAGAAAAATTATGAAAATAAAAATTGGTATTAATGGCATGGGAAGAATAGGAAGAATGATACTTCGCTCTATCTACGAGGGAAATAAAAAAATAGAAATTATGCATATCAATAATAGAACAAATTCTGAAACTTGCTCGTCTCTTTTGAAATATGACTCAAT
The DNA here is from genome assembly GCA_902572925.1 of uncultured Pelagibacteraceae bacterium. Lineage (GTDB taxonomy): Bacteria > Pseudomonadota > Alphaproteobacteria > Pelagibacterales > Pelagibacteraceae > Pelagibacter. The sequence goes on from CACGHT010000020.1 coordinate 2,106, forward strand.
TCATGGAAAATTTAAAGCTGATATAAGCTATGATGAAAGTAATCTTATTGTAAATAAAAATAAAATTTCTTTTGGTCAAGAAACAGATTTAAATAAAATTAATTGGAAAAAATATGGTGTTGATTACGTGTTTGAGTGTACTGGAAAATTTAATTCTAAGGATAAATTGCAACCACATCTTAGTAATGGAGCGAAAAAAGTGATTGTCTCAGCTCCATGCAAAAATGCAGATAAAACTATTGTCTTTGGCGTAAATGAGTCTGAATTAAAAAAAGAAGATAAAATTGTTTCTGCTGCATCTTGCACAACAAATTGCTTAGCGCCAGTTGCTAATATTTTAAATGAAAAATTTGGAATAGAAAAAGGTTTTATGACAACCATACATGCATTTACAAGCGATCAAAGAATTTTAGATAATTCACATAAAGACCCAAGAAGAGCCAGATCTGCAAGTCAATCGATTGTACCAACCTCCACTGGTGCATCTAAAGCTATAGGTGAAATAATTCCTTCCCTTAAAGGAAAATTAGAAGGTGTGGCAATGAGAGTACCAACCCCGAATGTTTCATTAATTGAACTTGTTTTCTGTACAAAAAAAGATTTGAGTATTGAAAAAATAAATTCAGCATTCGAGAATTTTAGTAAAAAAAATAAAGTTATTGAAATAACAAAAGAAAAACTTGTTTCGATTGATTTTAATCATAATCCTGCGTCATCAATTATTGATGCAAGCCTAACAAATGTGGTTGGCAAAAATATGGGAAAAATCTCAGCGTGGTATGATAATGAGTGGGGTTTTTCAAATAGGATGTGTGATATAGCTGAATACCTTCATAAGATTTCTTAATGAATAGTATTAAAGATCAGAAAAATCTTGATAAAAAAAAAGTTTTGTTAAGATTGGATTTAAATGTTCCATTAAAAGATGGATCAATTACTGACGAAACAAGAATAAATAAGATTATTCCAATCATAGATTTTTTAATAAAAAAACAATCAAATATCATAATAATTTCTCACGTAGGACGTCCAAAAGGTAAGGTAGTTACAGATCTCTCACTTAAACCAATTTGTGAAAATATTGAAAAAAAAATAAATAGAAAAATTAGATTAGTAAAGGAAGATATTTTTAAATTAAAAAAAGAGGATTTGTTTGAAGATCCGAATGATCAAATAGTTTTTTTAGAGAATATTAGATTTTACAAAGAGGAAGAAAAAAATGACTCTAACTTTGCACAACATTTAGCAAAACTCGCTGATTTGTATGTAAACGATGCTTTTTCATGCTCTCATAGAGCGCACGCTTCGGTGAGTAAAATTACTGAATTTCTTCCATCTTTCGCTGGGTTACAGCTGGAAACAGAAATTAGTGCTTTAAAAAAAGTTACAACAGAAATCAAAAAACCGATCACTTGTATTATTGGGGGATCAAAAATTTCAACAAAAATTGGAATAATAAAAAATTTAATATCTAAATTTGATAATATTATAATTGTTGGTGGAATGGCTAATAACATTATTAAATACAAAGGGAACGAAATAGGCAAGTCAATTAAAGAAGAAAATTGTGATCTTATGATCAAAGAGATTTTTGAAACTTTAAAAAGTCATTCTTGTAAAATTATTTTCCCTGAAGATGTTTTGATTGGAAAAAATTTAGATGATGAGCCTCAAATCAAAGAACTAAATAATATTAAAGATGATGATATCATTTTGGATATTGGTCCAAAAACATTGGATAAGATAAAAGGTATTATTGAAAATAGTGAAACAGTTCTTTGGAATGGACCAGCAGGTTATTTTGAAAATCCAAATTTTGCTAATGGAAGTTACAATATTGCAAAAGCTATTATAAAAAAAAATAAAAATAACTCGATTTACTCAGTTGTAGGAGGTGGAGATACGATAGCTCTTATCAATAAAATTAAATTAATAGAAAATTTTAACTTTGTTTCAACTGCCGGTGGAGCATTTTTAGAATATCTTGAAGGAAAAGAGTTACCTGGTATAAAAGCTTTAAACTAATATGTCTGAATTAAATAACATAGCACTAAAAATACTTAATAAAGGAAAAGGTATTCTTGCAGCTGATGAGAGTACTGCAACTATGACTAAAAGATTAGAGTCGGTTAAAGTTAAATCAACAGCTGAAAACCGTTTATTATTTAGAGAAACACTGTTTAGTGCGTCTGGTATGACTGAATATATCGGTGGGGTAATTTTATACGATGAAACAATAAAACAATTAACCTCAAAAAAAAATAAAATCCCAGAATTAATTTCTTCTATGGGTAGCGCGCCAGGTATTAAAGTTGATACTGGAGCAAAAGTTTTAGCTGGCTCACCAAATGAAAAAATTACTGAGGGATTGGATGGATTAAGAGAAAGATTAAAAGAATATTATAAATTAGGTGCCAAGTTTACTAAGTGGAGAGGTGTTTATAACATATCAAAAGAGCATCCAAGTAAACTCTCAATTCAATCTAATGCACATGCGTTAGCTAGATACTCTGCATTAGTTCAAGAATGTAATATGGTTCCAATTGTTGAACCTGAAGTTTTAATGGATGGCGAACATTCAGCAAAAGAATGTTATGAAAAGACTTCTGAAGTAATAAAAAAATGTTTTGAAGAATTAATATTACATAAAGTTGATTTGAAAGGAATTATATTAAAGCCAAATATGATTTTAGCTGGTAATAAATGTAAAAACAAAATATCAAACGAAGAGGTGGCAAAATTGACTCTTAAATGTTTAAAAGACTCTGTTCCATCGGAGGTACCAGGAATAGCATTTTTATCTGGTGGTCAATCAGAAATAGAGGCAACAGAAAATTTAAATTTGATTAACAAATACAATGATACCGAATTTATAATGAGTTACTCTTATGGACGAGCTCTTCAACAAAGTGCATTAAAATTTTGGTCCCAAGATACATTAAATATTGAGGGAACTCAAAAAATTTTTAATCAGAGAGCAAAAATGAATACATTAGCTGCTCAGGGTAAATGGTCTAAAGAACTTGAGAATTAATAAAAAAAAATTCATTTATCTCATTTCACCAACAAAAATTAATAAGTCTTTTTATCACGACTTAACCAAGGTTCTTCAACAAAAAAAAGTGAGTTTTTTTCAATTAAGGCTTAAAAAAAAAACTCTTAAAAAAAAAATCATCATTGGTGAAAAAATTAAAAAAATTTGCAAAAAATTTAAGGTTAAATTTCTAATTAATGATGATGTTTTTATTGCTAAGAAGTTAAATGCTGATGGTTGTCATTTGGGTCAAAAAGATATGAACATTATTAAAGCAAGAAAATTGATTGGCAATAAGATAATAGGTGTTACCTGTCATAACTCTGTAAAGTTATCAAAAATTGCTGTAAAAAATAAAGCTGATTACATAGCCCTAGGGGGTTTTAACAATTCAAAAACCAAAAAAATAAAATACAAAGCCTCTATTAATTTGCTTAGAAAAGTAAAAAAAATCACTAAAACTCCTGTGGTAGCAATTGGTGGCATTAATTCTAATAATTATAAAAATCTTTTATTGAATAAAGCAAACTTTTTAGCTATTTCAGGCTACATTTGGAACAATAAAAAACTAAAACCAAAAGAAGCAATTAAAAAAATAATATGAAAATTAATGCAGGTGAAATAAGAGTTGGCATGTTGTTAGAACATAAAAATGATTTATGGCAAGTGCTTAAAACTCAACATGTTAAGCCCGGTAAAGGGGGTGCATTTGCACAAGTTGAAATGAAAAGTTTAAACAAAAATACAAAATTAAATGAGAGATTTAGATCAAGCGAATCTGTAGAGAAAGCATCTTTAGAAGAGGTAAACTATAACTATTTGTATGAGGACGAGAATGACTTCTTCTTTATGGAACCTAATTCTTTTGAACAAATAAATTTAAAAAAAAATATAATTGGTGAAAAAGGTAAATTGTTAACTGAGAATTTAAAAGTATCTATTAACTTTTATAACGATACACCAATTTCTATTGATTTACCAAATCAAGTCACATGTAAAATTAAAAACACCGATGTTGCGTTGAAGGGTCAGACAGTTTCATCATCTTACAAACCAGCTACTTTAAGTAATGGTTTAATTATTCAAGTTCCCCCCTTTATTGAAACTGGGGATGAAATCATCTTGGATACTAGAAATTTAGAATACATCAAAAAAATTTAAAGTAATGAATTCAATATCAGCAAACTTGAATATAATGATAAAAGCTAGTGAAAAAGCATCAAAAATTTTAATTAAAGATTTTGGTGAAATTGAAAAATTACAGGTTTCAAAAAAAGGACCTAAAGATTTTGTCACAAACTCTGATTTAAAAACTGAAAAAATAATTATCGACGAATTAAAAAAAGCTAAACCAAATTATTCGATTCTTAGTGAAGAAAGTGGATTCATTGATAACAATGACAAGAAAAATACTTGGATAATTGATCCAATTGATGGAACAATCAATTATTTACATGGTGTTCCTCATTTTGCAATTTCCATAGCACTAAAATCCAATGATCAGATAATTGCTGGATTAATTTATGATCCGATAAAAGATGAAATGTTTTATGCAGAACAAGACAATGGCGCCTATTTGAATAATCAAAGAATAAAAGTTTCAAGAAAAAATGAAATTGAAGATTGTTTATTTGTAGCTGGAAGTAAAATTGACCATGACGAAGATTTGCTCGTAAGAAAGTCTGGTTGCGCAGCACTGGATATGGCTTACGTTGCAACAGGTAGATATGATGGATTTTTTCAAAGAAAATTAAATTTATGGGATATTGCGGCAGGAATTATAATAGTGAAAGAAGCTGGCGGTATATTAAATAAACTAAACTTAAACGATATTAATAATATAAAAATTATTGCAACAAATAACAGTATTAATAATAAATTAGTTAATAAATTGAGAAACTTTTAATTGTTTTAAAATATTCTTTTGTTATAAGTCTCGTCATGAAAAAAAATATACATCCAAATTACCATTCAATTAAAGTTGAAATGACTGATGGTACATTATTTGAAACTAGATCTACTTGGGGTAAAGAAGGTGAAACTTTAAAACTTGAAATTGATCCAAAATCTCACTCTGCCTGGACTGGTGGAAAACAAAAACTTATGGATAAAGGTCGTATAAGTAAATTTAATAAAAAATTCCAAAATTTTAAATCTGAAAATAAAAAATAGATGTCTAATGCTCCATTAATGCCGATGGCTACTGCTGTTTGGTTAGTAGAAAATACCACTTTAACATTCAAACAAATTGCAAATTTTTGCAAATTACATGAAGTTGAAATACAAGGAATAGCAGACGGTGAGGTTGCAAAAGGAATCAAAGCTTACAATCCAATTATTTCAGGTCAATTATCTAGAGAAGAAATAGAATTGTCATCTAAAGATGAGAATAGACCTTTAAAAATAAATAACTTTGATATCGAAATATCAAATGAAGAAAAAAAAATTAAAAGATATGTACCACTTTCAAAACGTCAAGATAAACCAGATTCAGCTTTATGGTTAATAAAACAGCATAATGTTTTAAAAGACTCCCAAATTGCCAGACTAGTTGGCATAACTAAAAATTCTGTAACATCAATTAGAAATAAGAGTTATTGGAATTTTAATAATTTAAATCCAAAAGATCCCGTTGCTTTAAATTTAATTACTCAGAAGGATTTAATAGAGGCTATAGAAAAAGCCGAAAGAAGAATTAAAAGAGAGAAAAAAGAGAAAGAAAAACAAAATAAAGATAATTAAAACTAAAAAATGATTAATATAATTAGACATAAAAAAATAAAAGTGATACTTAAAGACTTTTTTGGAGGTATTTATTAAAATCGAAGTCAAAGATAATAACGTTGAACAAGCTCTAAGAGTTTTAAAAAGAAAACTCCAGAGAGATGGTTTTTTCAAAATTATAAAACTTAAAAATACTTATGAAAAACCATCTGAAAAAAAAAAGAGAATTCTTCAAGAAAATATAAAGAGAGTAAAAAAGCTTAATAAACTTAAAAATAGAATTTAAATTTATCGCGGGGTGGAGCAGTCTGGTAGCTCGTCAGGCTCATAACCTGAAGGTCGGCGGTTCAAATCCGTCCCCCGCAACCAATTTGCAATTTTTAAATATTGTATATAATAAA
>CACGHT010000021.1 GCA_902572925.1 uncultured Pelagibacteraceae bacterium
ATGGAAAAGATAAAATATCAGTTGATTTATTTTTATTTCTAAAATGTTTATTTAATTTTTTAATATTCCTATTATTAGAAAGTAACAAGCTTAATGATATTTTTTTATTTGAAAATTTATATTTTTTCGGAAAAGCTTTACATATTTTTTTAAAAAAAAGATCTGTATTTTCAATTTTTTTCGACCAAGCCTTCTCTTCAGAGAAGACACTAACTTTAATCATTATTTGAATATGCTTTAACTATTTTTGATACAAGTGGATGTCTAACTACATCTGAATGATCAAAATCAACAATTGATATCTCTTTTAAATGTCCAAGTAAATCTTTTGATCTTACTAATCCCGACATATTTTTGTTAGGTAGGTCAATTTGGGTTGGATCTCCATTAACCACAATTTTTGAATTTTCACCAATACGAGTAAGAAACATTTTAATCTGAGTATCTGTTGCATTTTGTGCTTCATCTAAAATTGCAAAGGAATTCTTAAGAGTTCGACCTCTCATAAAAGCTAATGGTGCTATTTCTATATCTCCAATTTCAATCATTCTTTGGATTTTTTCAAAATCAAAAAGGTCGTATAAAGAGTCATACAAAGGTCTTAGATAAGGATCTACTTTCTCTTTCATATCACCAGGCAAAAATCCTAAACGCTCTCCAGCTTCAACAGCAGGTCTTGATAAAATTATTCTTTCAATCTTTTTCTCCAAAAGCATAGTCAAACCGACTGCAACAGCTAAAAATGTCTTACCTGTTCCTGCTGGTCCAGCAGAAATTACAATATCACTTTGTCTTAAAGCTCTTACATAATTCTTTTGTTTTTCAGATCTAGGAATTATAGATTTTTTAGGAGTTTTAATTATATCTGTTACATTATTATTTTTAATTTTTTCGTTTATCATAAATTTATCCACGGAAGAAAGTATATCTTTATTTTCGATATTTCCATTATTAATAAATTGGTCAACTAAAAATTGGATCGCGTTCTTTACTTTATCATTCGTTTCTGGATCTGATTTTATAAGAATAGAATTCCCCCTTGAATATAAACTACATTTAGTGATCTTTTCAAGTTCCCGTAAATTTTTATTAAATTCACCAACGATACCCATTAATAAATCGTTATCATGAAAAATTACACTTAAAGAGTTATTGTCTGAGTAAACAAACTTTAATGCCTGATCAATATTTTTTTTTGTTATTCCACTCAAATTTATGCAACTTTCTGATTAGAATTATCAACAATTTCACCAAATAAAGTACTTCTATTACTCTTATGAATTTTTACTTGCACAACTTTTCCAATATCACTTTTCTTACCATCAAAGATTACTGATGTCATATGCTTAGATCTTCCAAATGTTTTAGTTTTATCTTCTGTAAAATTTTCAACTAACACTTCCACAATACTGTTTTCTAAAGACTTGTTCTTTTGGATCTGATTTTCAAACAACTCATTTTGAATTATTTCTAATCTTTCAAATGAAGTTTTTTTATCAATTAAATTTAAATTTTCAGATACGGTTCCAGGTCTAGGGCTAAAAATATATGAATAAGAATTTATAAACTTTACTTTTTTAATTAAATTTAAAGTATCCTCAAAATCCTGATTTTCTTCTCCGGGGTAAGCTATTATAAAATCACTTGAAAATTCTATTTTTGAATTAATTTCTTTTAGCTTATTAAATGTTTCGAGGTAATTCTCAACAGAATGATTTCTATTCATTAATTTTAATATTTTATTTGATCCACTTTGCACTGGTAAATGTACAAGCGGCATAAGTTTATTAGAACATTTATAAACTTCAATCAGGTCATTAGTCATATCTTTTGGATGAGATGTTGTATATCTTACTCTTTTAATGTCTTTTAATTTTTCAATACTTAATATTAAATCTGATAAACGAAAACCATTACTCTCATAGGCGTTAACATTTTGACCTAGCAAGGTAATTTCTTTAGCACCGTTGTCGACTAAATATTTTGCTTCATCTAAAATTTGACCAGGTGGTCTTGAGTACTCTGGTCCTCTAGTATAAGGAACTACACAAAAATGACAGAACTTATCACAGCCTTCTTGAATTGTTAAAAAAGATGAAACCTTAATTGCTTTATTTTTTATTTTGTTCAAATATTCAAATTTAGTGACTGCATCAAACTCTGTTTCTTCGAGTTTCCTTTTTTTTTCAAAGTAATTAGAAATTGTTTCATTAATTTTATGGTAAGCTTGTGGACCTATTACCAAATCAATGAAAGGCTCTCTTTTTAACATCTCTTGGTTTTCTGCTTGAGCAACACAACCTGTAATAATAACTAATGGTTTTTTTTTATATCTAAAAATTTTTTTTACTCTACCGATTTCGGAATAAACTTTTTCTTTAGCTTTGTCCCTTATGTGACATGTGTTTAACAAATAACAGTTAGCATCCTCATATTTTTCTGTTTTCTCATAACCAATTTTTTTAACAGTGTCTAAAATTCTGTTAGAGTCATACTCATTCATTTGACACCCAAAAGTTTTAATGAAAATTTTTTGACTCATTTATTGAGGCTTTTTTTTAACCCCATATAATTCCAATTTATGATCTACTAATTTATAACCGTATTTTTCTGCAACTTTTTTCTGAAGTTTTTCTATTTCATCGTCAACAAATTCTATAATCTCACCTGTTTTTATATCTATCAAATGATCATGATGGCTCTCTATCATTGCTTCATATCTTGCTTTTCCACCTTTAAAATCGTGTTTTGTTAAAATCCCAGCCTCTTCGAATAATTTTACTGTCCTGTAAACTGTAGCTATACTTATTTTTGGGTCAACTTTCGAAACACGGTTATAAAGCTCATCTACATCCGGGTGGTCTGACTCTCCGTACTCAGACTTTGACTCTGAAATTATTTTTGCAATAATTTTTCTTTGTTCTGTAAGTTTAACACCTTTAGCTAAGCACTTTTGTTCAATAGTATCTACTGTATCTGACATACTTAATTTTAACTTATATAATAAGGTTTAATCAAATTTTTTTTGAGGTTAAATTTACTGCAAAGATGCGGTATATTCTCATATTTAATATCATTTTCACTCTCAAAGTCCTTAAAACTAAAACAATAATAATCAATTTTTTTAATCATATGAATTGCTTTAATTGTTGAGAAAGAATTTCTAATACCTGCAAAACTGCCAGGGCCTCTATTTATATAAATTGATCCAATATCACTAATTTCCAAATTATTTTTCTTTAGAAAATTAACCAGTAAAACAATCAGTTTTTCATAATTATTTTTACTATTTTCATGAGTAACACTATAAGTATTATTATTACTAATGATCATAAAAAAAATATTTTCCTTTACCGCATCTATAATTAATTTTTTCATTTTTTTAATTATATTGACTTTTAACTCAAACGCACAAGAAAATAATGACAGGTTTTTTTCTAATGATGAGGGTGTGTTATCTATTATGTACCATCGATTTAATGAATTTAAGTATCCATCAACAAATATATCAATGGATATTTTCAAGGAACATGTTGATCTTATTTTAGATGCTAACCTAGCCTTCTATCATCCAAAAGATTTTGTAAATGAGTTTGATATTCCAAAAAAAGAAAAAAAAATTCTTCTTACTGTTGATGATGCATTTCAATCCTTTTATGACAATGCCTGGCCTTACTTGAAAAAGAATCGAATTCCATTTGTATTGTTTGTCTCAACTGAGCCTGTTGGTAACAATGGATACATGAACTGGGATCAAATTAGAGAAATTGAGCGTAGTGAGTTTGGGGTTATTGGACATCACTCGCACTCTCATGATTATTTAATAGATAAATCAGAGGAAGTTTTTTTAAGCGACATAAAAACATCAAATCTAATTTTTAAAGAAAAGTTAGGATATGTACCGACTTTATTTTCTTACCCATTTGGAGAATATTCGGGATTTATGAGAGATTATATATCTCAAAATTTCAAAATTGCATTTGGACAACATTCTGGAATCATCGATGTAAATAAAAATAAATTTGAACTTCCGAGATTTCCAATTAATGAAAAATACGGGGAAATTAAAAGATTTAAATCAATAATTAACTATTATCCGCTTGAGTATAAAAATTTAGAACCTGAAGAAAAAAAATTATCAAAAGAAAATAATCCACCAAATTTTAGAGTTAAATTTTTTGACAATCAAAAAAATATTGAAAATATAAATTGCTATTCAAATGAAGGTGATAAATGGATGAAATCAAATATTAAACTTATTGAAAAAGAACTTACAATTGAATTTAGGGAACCATTTTTACCAAGAAGAGGCCGAATTAATTGTTCTGTTAATGACAATGGTAAATGGAGATGGTTTGGAACACAGTTTATTATTAGATAATAACTTTTAAATTAAACTTTCTAGCTCTATACTTGAAGGTAATAGTTTTGCATCATCAAAATCTTTTAAATTATTTTGTTGAATAATCTTTTGTAAAACTTTTACATACTCATTTCCTGTTTCAGCATATTTATTTAGATACGCTGATAAGACCATACTGTCTAATGGTTCACCCAGATCTCTTAATTTTGCTCTAGCTAATCTAAATTCTTCGTAACTTGAATGAGTATTTATATTTCTTTGATAAGCTCTCACTGACGCTTGCAAGACATTAAATTTCATAACTTTATGACCCTCATTTTTCTCAGCATCTTTTGGTTTTAATCCCTCTCCCGACCAAGTCCATTGTCCAAATAAAGCATTTCCTTGCTGAGCAAATCTCGAAGTTCCCCAACCTGTTTCTTTAGCAGCTTGAGCAAGTGCTAATGAAACTGGGACTATATCCATTCTTCTTTTTAAGATAGATAAATCTCTTGAGGGTACACCGTATTGTTTATATTTTTTTTCCATCCATTGTTTTTCAGATTTTGAATTATTGCTTTTATTAATTATACTGAATAATCTTTTTCTATCCAATTTGATGTTTTTATTTTCCTCCAAAATTAAAGGCAGTATTATTTGAATAAAAAACTCTTTTCTTTTTTTTACACTCTCTATCATTTTTATTTCTGCTGGAAGTAAGGTTAAAGCTATTGGTTTAACTAATTTTTTTTTTCTAACATCGTCAAGTTTATAATCTGTATCTTCAAAAAGCTGTTTGATTGTCGAAGCATCTAATCTTACTGTGTCTGTTTCTTGATCATTTAAACTATAAATATCGATTAACAGATCATCCTCATTAAGTGTTTGGGAATCTGAGGATTTTTTATTAAGAGTATATGCAAGTATTGCTTTTGAATTATTCTGAATTCCAGCCGAACTTTCTATCTTATTGCTGGTAAAGTTAATAACAATTGGTAATGAATAAAAAAACATTATAACAATTACACTACTTAAGATAATTCTTGGAAGTGAGTTTAAGTTATTTTCATCAAAAACTTTAAATGGTTTTATTTTATTCTTTTTAAAAATTTTTCTCATATTAAATAGCTTCGACTTTTTTTACCTCTGGTAAATAGTGACATAAAAGATTTTGAACACCTTGCTTTAAAGTCATTGTAGAGCTAGGACAACCAGAACAGCTCCCTTGTAGTTGAACTTTAACAACTCCATCTTTAAACTGTTTAAATTTTATATCCCCTCCATCTCTTGCAATTGCTGGCCGAATCTTATCCTCCAGTAATTGAACTATTTTTTTCTCAATTTGATCAAGGCTTTCACTTTGTTCGTTTAGATCTTTATTAATGACAAATTCTTTTCCTGATGCATAAAATTCATTAATATGTGAGATCACAATATGCTTGATATCTTCCCAAGAATTTTCATCATGTTTATTGACTGAAATGAAATCTTTACTTAAAAAAATTCCCTGAACACCATTTACTGAAAGAATGTTTTTAATCAGTTCATTATTTACATTGTCATTTTTACTTACTTCAAATGATCCTGCACTAGAAACAACTTTTCCTGGTATAAATTTTAACGAATTAGGGTTTGGCGTAATCTCGGTCTGGACAAACATAAATTATATATAAGCAATATTTAAAAAAATGGTACTGCTTTATGAAAATATTCTCAAAAACCCACAATTTCGTGAATTTTTCTAATTTTTTTTGAAGCAATTTCATTAGCTTTCTCGTATCCATCTTTAAGTATTTTTTCCAAAAAAACTTTGTCACCTAATAACTCTTTAACTCTTAATGAAATTGGATTGATTTCATTAACAACTATTTCTGATAATTTTTCTTTAAATTCTGAAAAATTTTTTCCAGCAAATTCATCAATTGATTTTTGAAGTGTACTATTCATCAAACTTGAATAAATACCGATTAGGTTTTTAGCCTCAGGTCTTTTTTCTAATTCTTCAATTGTTGAAGGTAACGGTAGAGTATCAGTTTTTGCCTTTTTAATTTTATTTATTATTTGATCTTTATCATCTGTTAAATTTATTCTACTAAAGTCTGATACATCTGACTTACTCATTTTTTTTTTGCCATCTTTAAGACTCATAATCCTAGAAAATTCTTTTTTAATCAAAGGCTCAGGGACTTTAAAAAAATTTTCAATTTTATAATCATTATTAAATTTTTGAGCTATATCACGACATAACTCCAAATGCTGTTTTTGATCATCTCCAACCGGTACATGAGTTGTGTCATATAATAAAATGTCAGCTGCCATTAAAACAGGATATGAATAAAGACCAACACTTGCTTTCTCTTTATCTTTCCCAGCTTTTTCTTTAAATTGGGTCATCCTATTTAACCACCCCATTCTCGCAACGCAGCTTAAAATCCACGCTGCCTCTGAGTGAGCACCCACTCGAGATTGATTAAAAATTATACTTTTTTTAGTGTCTATTCCACTAGCAACAAATGTAGCTACTGTTTCATGTATATTTGATTTTAGATCTTTTGGATTTTGGCTTACTGTTATTGCATGAAGGTCAACTACACAAAAGATACACTCATTTTGAGTATCGTTGTTTAAATCAACAAAATTTTTTATGGCTCCTAAATAATTTCCTAAATGAAGATTTCCAGTAGGTTGCACACCAGAGAAAATTTTTTTTTTCATATTTTAATACTTTAATTTAATATCTTGATAATTAAAAGCTTTGATAAAATATGATAATGCAAAATAAAAAATTATTGTGAATA
>CACGHT010000022.1 GCA_902572925.1 uncultured Pelagibacteraceae bacterium
AGGTATATTTCTACATTGATACCTTTTTCAAAAAAACAACTTATACAAGGTGTTCAAGAAATCGAATTAAATTATAAAAATAAATTAAAATTTAAAGACAAATTAACTTGTATTATTTTATAAAATTCTTTTAAGCAAATTTTCCTTAAATAATAATTTATGGATTATGACAGCAGAAATATGTAAAGATATTAATGCGATAAGTGTATAATTGCCCAGGATATGAATTTCGTAAAATATATCTGCTAAATCAAAATTATCTTGAATTTCAAGATTAAAAAAAAACATATCAAGCACTTCACCGTTATATAACTTTTTTAAAGCACCTGAGATTGTTATCATTAAAATTGAAATATATAAAAATACATGATTTAATTTTGCAATTATTTTCTGTCCAGGAAAAATACTATTATTTAATTTTGGAGTTGGATTAAATGCTTTGTAAATTAACCTTAATACAGTTAAATAAAAAATACTTATACCGACTGCAACATGAATATTTTCTACGGTTAATCTTTTTTCACTGAAATCCATGTCTACTAGATACATACCTAAAGGAATTTGAATTATTAATACTGTGGCACTTAACCAATGAAATATTCTGGAAATAGCTCCATATTCTGTTAGAGTATTTTTTAATTTCATATGTTGATTAACTATATCATAAATGTAATCAAATATTTTTTCTGTATTTTAATTTTCGTAATATTGTCGCTTCCAGCTAATTCTGAAATGTCGGTTGAGGAAATAATAAAAGGAAGAAAGGCCCTGTTTAGTAAGAATTATAGTACTGCAAAAAGAGTACAAGCTTTGGCCAGCAAAGGAGAATTTGATAAGGCGAAATCTTTAATGATTGAAATGAGTGAAAATTACAAAACTTTAATTGAATATTTTCCGGATAATACAAAAGAGGGTTTTAAAACTGAGGCTCTACCTTTAATCTGGGAAAATAAAAAAGAGTTTAATGATTTAATGAAAAAAGCATCAGACGATATGATTGAATTATCTTCATTATTTGAGGATGCTGATGATGTAAGAGCTACTTTAACTCAAATGATGTGGAGTAATTGTAAAGCTTGTCATAGTAAATTTAGAGCGCCACATTAAATTTTTTAGATTAAACGAAGGGGTTCGCTCTTTCGTTCTCCAACCAAAAGAGCTCCCCTTAGTCGCCTTTTTGGCATTTAAGTCCTAGTGGACTTTTATTTTTTTCGTTTATGTTTTTATGAAATATAAAGCTACCCAGCTAAGTGTCAGGTGGCATTTGATTCATTAAAACTACCTCCTTGTATAAAAAAGATAAATTTTAGATAGGTTGTATTCAAGGAATATATTTAACAAAAATCAAAATTAATTTCTTGAATACAACCTGACTCTTTTGTAGTCTCCCAGCATCAAAAAAATCTTCCCCTACAAATAGAAATTTGATTTGCATTCAAGCAAATTGTAGTTAAGATTAATTATGAACTACTTAAGCGGACTTATAAATCTTGTAACCAGTTTAGTTATTTCAACTATAATAATTTATGCAATAAATTTTATAGCAGGATTTGCTGGAGCTGATTATTCATTCACGAATGGTGAGGTATTTGTGATGTGGATTTTAATGGCAATTTTAGTGAATAATTGTTTTAGAAAATAGAAATTAAATTTCTAAACATTATTTCTCTTTTTTTTTAATAATATTAAAGTATTATGTTTTGAGGGGTGTCTTTTTAGACTGAGATTAAACCCTATGAACCTGTCCGGTAATTCAGAAAGGGAAATAAATGAGTAATTCTTTTTTTTTAGATCAATCCACTTCATTAGTCTTAATAATTGCGATTAGTTTGTTATTTGCTTTTTTGGGTATTAATCACACTAAAAAATTCAAAGGTTTAAATAATTATTTAACT
Source organism: uncultured Pelagibacteraceae bacterium (assembly GCA_902572925.1). Lineage (GTDB taxonomy): Bacteria > Pseudomonadota > Alphaproteobacteria > Pelagibacterales > Pelagibacteraceae > Pelagibacter. Next base: position 1,896 of record CACGHT010000022.1, read on the forward strand.
GCTAATAGGAATATTGGTGTCTTTTCATTAACCACTAGTTTAACAGCATCAGCATTAGGAGCATGGATTTTATTTGGACCTGCCTCTGCTGCGACTTGGGGAGGGATAGGTGCGGTTATTGGCTATTCTTTGGGAACAGCTTTTCCACTATTTTTTTTAATTTACTTAGGAAAAAAAATTAGAAATGAATTCCCTAAAGGATCTTCTTTAATAGAATTTATGAGAAGAAAATTTGGCAAAAGTTTATTTAAGCTAATTTTATTAATGACCATATTTTATATGTTCATTTTTTTGTGCGCTGAAGTAACTGCTATTTCAGTTTTGATCAATTATATATCTGGTACTGAATTTTGGATTACAGCTTTAGTAGTTCTTTCGTCCACTCTAATTTATACATTATATGGTGGATTAAAGGCTTCAATTTTTACTGATAATATTCAAATGATTGTTATAGGAGTTTTGTTAATAATCTCGTTTATATATATTACTTCATTTACAGGTTCTAAATTTTCTTTTGATTTTGTTTTAAAAAAAAATCCTCAACTTCTGAGTAGTCATTACATTCCAAATTATACTGCAGGCTTAACTTTTTTTATAGCAGTAGCTGCAACTAATTTGTTCCATCAAGGTAATTGGCAACGTGTGTATGCAGCTAAAAATTATCAAACTTTAAAAAAAAGCTTAATCATTTCTTTTTTAATCATAATTCCTATTGTTTTCTTTATGGGCTTTTCAGGAATGGTAGCTTTCTCAATTGACCCTAGCAATAGACCAGATCTCGGATTTTTTTCATTATTACTTAAAGAGCAAACAATTTTTTTATCTTTATTTGTAATTATACTGGGTATGGCATTAACAATTTCAACTGTGGACACATTAATTAATGCAATCTCAAGTTTGGTAATTTTAGATGGAAAAGCAGTATTTAATTTGAGTAAAAAAACTAATTATTTAAACTTTTCTAAATATATAATTTTATTATTATCGTTTATCTCTTTTATTATTGCATCAAAAGGATTTGATATTTTGTATCTTTTTTTATTAGCAGACTTATTTTGTTGTGCTTTTGTTCTAACTGTTTTTCTGAGTTTTTATGATAAATCAATTAATGAAAATATAGCTTATATTTCTATTTTGATTGGATTGATAGGTGGATTTTTACTGTTCCCTTCACCCGATTTCTCCAAAAGTTTATTAATAGGAATTTTCATACCAAAAGATTTATTTCCATCTTTAGTGTCACAATCATTGCTTTTTTCATCTTTTATTGTAGCGACCTTTCTGCCTTTACTTATTCTTAAAGCTAAAAAGCTTCATATAAGTTGATTGTATTAAAGTAATTAATAGCTATATAAATGTTTCCATGCGGGATAATCAGATTTTAATAAACAATCTATCTAAAGTTTATGACAATGGCTTTAATGCCTTAAAAAACATAAATTTAAAAATTAGAAAAGGGGAAATTTTTGCAATGCTTGGTCCTAATGGAGCAGGCAAAACTACTTTGATAAGTATTATTTGTGGGATCGTAAATCCAACCTCAGGAAATGTTACTGTAGATAATTATGATATCATAAAAGATTACAGAGAAACTCGTTCAAGAATAGGTTTAGTCCCACAGGAATTAACTTTAGAGCAATTTGAGACAGTTTTTAATAATGTTTCTTACTCGAGAGGTCTTTATGGAAAAAAAGCAGATCCAAATCATATCGAGAAAGTTTTAAAACAATTAAGTTTATGGGATAAAAAAGATCTCAAACTTCGGCAATTGTCTGGTGGAATGAAAAGAAGAGTTTTAATAGCAAAAGCCTTATCTCATGAACCAACAATTTTATTTTTAGACGAACCTACGGCTGGTGTTGATGTAGAGCTAAGAAAAGAAATGTGGCAGGTTGTTGAAAATTTGAGAAAAACTGGTGTTACAATTATTTTAACTACCCATTATATAGAAGAAGCAGAAGCTATAGCTGATCGAGTTGGAGTTATAAATCAGGGAGAGATTGTGGTTGTTGATGAGACTAAAGAACTATTAAAAAAAATGGGTCATAAAAAACTAACAATAGATTTACAAGAAAAAATAAATCAAATACCAACAACACTCCAAAAATATAACTTATCTTTTACACCAGACTTGATGAGTTTAAATTATACTTATAATGTTCAGGCGAAACAGACAGGAATTACAAATTTACTACAAGATTTAAAAGATGCAGGCCTAAAATTAAAAGATTTAAAAACTGAACAAAGTACTTTAGAAAAAATTTTTGTAAATTTAGTAAGGGAAAAAAATGAAAATTAATCTTTATGCTTTTAAAGCAATTTATCTTCATGAAATGGATCGTTTTAGAAGAACTTTAACTCAATCTGTATTATCTCCAGTATTAACGACTTCGCTATATTTTATAGTTTTTGGCTCAGTAATTGGAGGGTATGTGGAAAAAATTGATGGAATAAGCTACGGATCTTACATCGTGCCTGGTCTGTTGATGTTAACATTATTAACCCAGTCAATTAGTAATACTTCTTTCGGAATTTTCTTTCCAAAATTTAATGGAACAATTTATGAAATTTTAGCTGCTCCAATTTCAACATTAGAAGTTGTACTAGCTTTTGTAGGAGCGGGCGCAACAAAAACATTAATAGTAAGTATAATTATATTTATCACGTCATTATTTTTCGTTGATGTTCAAGTCAAATATCCATTGCTTATGATATTTTTATTAATTTTAGTGGCATTTACTTTTGCTTTATTTGGTTTTTTAATAGGTTTAATTAGTTCAGATTTTGAGCAAATGTCTATAATTCCAACTTTGTTTGTGACACCGATGGTATTTTTAGGTGGGAGTTTGTATTCATTAGATATGCTACCGTCATTTTGGCAAACTGTGACTTATTTTAATCCAGTTGTTTACTTAATAAATGGTTTAAGATTTTCTTTTTATGGAGTTTCTGATTTCAATATATGGATAAGTATTGGAACTATGTTTTTATTTTTATCAATTTGCATAACAGTAGTAACAGTTCTTCTTAAAAAAGGTTATAAAATAAAATCTTAACTGACCCATTTCTGGGCCAGTTAATTACTAATAATACAAGAGGAGTAGTTTTATTAGAATTGTTCGGACTCTGTAGAGCCTGCCATAGCTGTGGTAGAGCTTTTTCCGCTACTTATTGTATTGGATACTGCATCAAAATAAGATGTACCAACTTCGCGTTGATGTTTTACACTAGTATATCCATCTTTCTCACGAGCAAATTCTTGTTGTTGAATTCTTGAGTATGCTGTCATACCTTCCTTTTTATATTTTTCAGCTAGCTCAAAAATTGCAATATTTTGTGTATGAAATCCTGCTAAAGTAATGAATTGAAATTTATAACCCATTTGACTAATTTTTTGTTGAAATGATGCTATTTCGTCATCAGACAAATGTTTTTTCCAATTAAATGATGGAGAACAATTATATGCTAAAAGTTTTCCTGGAAATTTTTCATGAATGGCATCTGCGAATTTTTTTGCTTCCTCAAGATTTGGCGTAGCTGTTTCACACCAAATTAAATCTGAGTAGGGTGCATAAGCAAGGCCCCTTGATATAGCTTGTTCAATTCCAGCTTTTACATAATAGAAACCCTCTGGAGATCTTTCCCCTGTTAGGAAAGGTTTGTCATTTTCATCGAAATCATTTGTAATTAATTTAGCAGCGTTTGCGTCTGTTCTAGCTAGAATAATTAAAGGCACATCTGCAATATCAGCTGCCAATCTAGCAGCTTTTAAATTTTTTATCATGGTACCAGTAGGAACCAAAACTTTTCCTCCCATATGGCCACATTTTTTTTCACTTGCTAATTGATCTTCAAAATGAACACCAGCAGCACCTGCTTTAATAAATTTTTTTGCAAGTTCAAAAACATTTAAAGGTCCACCAAAACCGGCTTCTCCATCAGCAATGATTGGTAGCATATAATCAATTCTCTTTTCTTTTTTCATATCACCATCTTTTAATTCCATATGTTGAATCTGATCAGCTCTAATTAATGCGTTATTCATTGATTCTACTAATTTAGGAGCACTATCATAAGGATACAAAGATTGGTCAGGATACATTTCTCCAGCACTATTAGCATCAGCTGCTACTTGCCAACCACTTAAATAAATTGCCTTCAAACCAGCTTTTGCATGCTGAACTGCATGATTACCTGACAAGGATCCTAAAGTGTTAACATAATTTTCTGTGTTTAATAATTTCCAAAGCTTTGTTGATTGTTGTTTACAAATTGAATATTCGATTTTAATT
>CACGHT010000023.1 GCA_902572925.1 uncultured Pelagibacteraceae bacterium
AAAAATTTTAATTTAGATGAAGAGTCTTTATTTATGGAATTTGAATATAAAATTTTAAATGGATAAAAATTTTTATATTACTACTCCGATATATTACCCATCTGGAAAACCTCATATGGGGCATGCATATTCAAGTATTATAGCTGACTTTTTTGCGCGATTTAAATCAATTGATGATTATAAAGTTCATTTTTTAACTGGTACAGATGAGCATGGTTTAAAGATACAAAGATCAGCTGAAAAAGCAGGAAAGAAGCCTAAGGAATTCTGCGATCAAATTAGTCAAACATTTAAAGATCTCTCAAAAACATTAAATTTATCTAATACGGATTTTATAAGAACTACTGAGGATAGACATAAAAAAACAGTTCAGCATCTCTGGTCTCTTCTTGAAAAAAATGATGACATTTATTTATCAAATTATTCTGGATGGTATTCAGTCTCAGATGAGGCTTTTTACAATGAAGATGAAATAGAGGAAATAGATGGAAAAAAAATTGCAAAATCGTCAAAATCTAACGTTGAATGGATAGAGGAGGAGTCTTATTTTTTTCGACTTTCTAAATGGCAAAAACCTTTATTAGAATTTTATGAAAAAAATCCTGATTTTATATTACCTGAGTCTAGAAAAAACGAGGTAATTAGTTTTGTAAAAAGTGGTCTTAAAGATCTTTCTGTAAGTCGTAAAACTTTTACATGGGGAATTCCAGTTCCTAGTAACGATAAACATATTATTTATGTATGGCTCGATGCATTAACAAATTATTTAAGTGCTTTAAATTATCCAGATATAAATGATGAACTTTTTAAAAATTTTTGGCCAGCATCTATCCATTTGATTGGTAAAGATATTCTAAGGTTTCACGCAGTTTATTGGCCTGCTTTCCTTTTAGCTGCTAAAATTGAATTACCAAAAAAAGTTTATGGTCATGGTTGGATATTATCTGGTGAAGAAAAAATGTCAAAATCTAAGGGAAATATTTTAGATCCATTAAAAATTATTAAAGAATACGGTTTAGACCCTTTGAGATATTATTTAGTTAAGGAAGTGTCATTTGGAAACGATGGTAATATTTCTCAAGAAAGACTTGAAGATTGTATAAATAGCGATTTAGCAAATAATTATGGTAATTTATGTCAAAGAGTAACTGCTTTTGCGATGAAAAATTGTGATGGAAAAATTCCTGCAAAAATTGATTTTCAACCTGATGATTTAAAGATATTAAATAAATTTCAAGAAAATTTAGATACTATAAGGTCTAAAATAAATGAACAAAATATAAATTTTTATATAGATTTCATTGTCAATTCTCTGTTTGACGCAAACAAATACTTTAATGATCAAGAGCCATGGAAAAAAAAGGATAATTTAATTAGGTTAAATACTATAGTTTATACAACGTTAGAAATAGTCAGGAAAATTACCTTTTTACTTTACCCAATTATTCCCGAAACATCATTGAAAGCATTAAAAATTTTTGATTTATCAGAAAAAGATATCAAATTAGAAACTATTTCTAATAATGAATTTATTATTAAAGGTAATATGATAAATAAGATTGATATATTAATTAAGAAAATAGAAAAAGAAAATGATTGACTCACATTGCCATCTAGATCATGAACCGCTACTTAGTGATCTTTCAAATGTGCTTAAAAGATCCAAAGATGTTGGTATCAAAAAGTTATTAACTATATCTACATCTTTTGAGAGTTTTTCTAGAATTAAAGATATAGTCAATAAAGATGAAATCATATATGGAACAGTAGGCATACATCCACATGAAAGTGACACTAATACAATAACTAAGAATGAAATAGTTAAAAGTCTTAAAGAAAACCCTAAAATAATTGGAATAGGAGAAACAGGATTAGATTATTACTATAATAACAGTGATAAAGAGAAACAAATAACTAGTTTTAAAACACATATTGAAGCAGCAATTGAGTGTGACGTTCCTATTATCATACATTCAAGAGATGCAGAAAATGATACCTTTAATATACTCAATGAGTATAAAGGACATAACCCAAGAATTTTGATGCACTGTTTCACTGGATCAAAAAAATTTTCAGAAAAACTTCTTACATTGAATTCTTATTTTTCAGCAAGTGGAATTATAACTTTTAAAAACTCGACTGATTTACAAGAAACTTTCAGATCATTACCTTTAGATAGAGTCTTAATAGAAACCGATAGTCCATATCTAGCACCTGTTCCTAATCGAGGAAAAAAAAATGAACCATCCTTTATTGATTTTACAGCAGAAAAATTAGCACAGATTAAAGATATACCTAAATCAGATCTTATAGATTTCACTTCAAACAACTTTAATAGATTATTCTTTAATTAAAATATTATGAAATTTATCATACTAGGATGTGGTAGTTCAATGGGTGTGCCAAGACCAGATGGTTTCTTTGGCAATTGTGATCCTAAAAACAAAAAAAATTATCGAACAAGGTGCTCTGGTTTTATAAAGACCTCTTACGAAAATATTCTTATTGATACATCCCCAGATTTAAGACATCAATTATTAAGACATAAAATAAAAAGAATAGATAAAGTTTTATATTCACATATGCATGGTGATCAAACACACGGTATTAATGATTTAAGGACATTTTATATTAATACAAAAAAACAATTAGATGTATATGCTGATAAAGATACTTCTGATTATTTAAAAAAGACTTTTTCATATATTTTCAAAAGTTACTCAAGTGAGTATCCAGCTACTTTAAAATTACATAAATTAAAAAATAATTTATCAGTTAGAAATAATAATAAGATCATGAAGATAAGATCAATCAAAGTTGATCATGGAAAAGTCAAATCTAATTGTTTTATTATAGATAAAAAAATTGCTTATATAAGTGATGTAAGTAAAATTTATAACAAAGATTACAAATATTTTAAAAGTCTTAAATATTTGATAATTGATTGTTTATGGTACAAGTCACACCCATCTCATTTCAATTTAGAAGCATCATTATCAATAATAAAAAAATTTAAACCCAAGAAGGCAATCTTAACGAACTTATCTCCTGTGCTAGATTATAATGAGCTTAAAAAGGTTTTACCAAAGAATGTTATTCCTGCTCATGATGGATTAACGATTAATTTATAAGATTTTTTCAATTATATTTGTTATTTTCTTAGACATTGGATTTGTTAAGGATGAAAAAGTATCTTCAATTTTTCCTTGTCGATTAACTAGAATTTTATAGAAATTCCATTTTGGAATTGCTGATTTTCCATAATTTTCTTTTGCCCACTGATATATTTCATGAGCATTTTCACCTTTTACATCGGTAATTGATGTTAATGGAAAATCTATATCAAAATTTACTTCACAAAATTCTTTAACTTCAGAATTTGAATTTTTTTCTTGGTTAAAAGAATTAGATGGAATACCTAAAACAATTAAACCCTTGGATTTGTATTTCTCCCAAAGCGTTTGTAACTCAGAATATTGTTTTGTAAAACCACAATAGCTAGCAGTATTTACAATTAAAACCACTTTATCTTTATAGTCATTCAAATCAATAGTTTCTCCTGAAATACTATCTACCTTAAAGTCAAAAAAAATCTTGTCATAATTTGCAGTTGCTGAATTCTTAAAAAAAAAAACATGATTATGGTTAATACTATGATTGTAATTTTTTTCATTATTATAAATTACTTATTTGGAGTGAGTAATATCAAAAAGTAGCCAAATAAAGTTGATAATAATGACCCAGTTAATACTCCGATTTTTACACCATCCATATATTGCATATTGTCAACAAAAGCTAAGTTTCCAACAAAAAGACTCATTGTGAAACCAATACCAGTCAATACACCTACGCCATAAAAATTATACCAACTTGTGTTATTTGGCATCTGCGCTATTTTTGTTTTTATAGCAACATATGAAAAAACAAATACACCTAATTGCTTACCTAAAAATAACCCTAAAACTATTCCTAATGGTACTTTATTTAGTAAAGAGCCAAGAGATAAACCTTCTAATGAAACACCGGCATTTGCAAATGCAAATAAAGGCATGATACCGAAAGCAACATAAGGACTTATTGCATGTTCAATTTTGATTAATAAAGAAAAATCTTTTTCTTTTTTACGGTGAGGGATTGTCATTGCTAACAAAACACCTGCAATTGTTGCATGTATTCCAGAATTATGAGTAAAATCCCAAAGGAAAATACCAATGATTAAATAAGGTAAGAATTTCTTAATGTTAAATTTATTAATAACTAGTAATAATAAAAATGCTAACAACATAAGACTTAAATATTTAATACTTAAGTCTCCTGAATAAAATAGCGCTATAATTACGATAGCACCCAAATCATCAATGATTGCAAGTGCAGTTAAAAAAACTTTTAATGATAAAGGTACTCTTTTTCCCAATAAAGATAATACACCAAGAGAAAAGGCAATATCTGTTGCGGATGGTATTGCCCATCCGTTCATTGTCTCGCTGTCTCCAAAATTTATAAATACATAAAATAAAGCAGGAACTAACATTCCACCAACTGCAGCGATTATTGGTAGTAAAGCTTGTTTTATGTTTGAGAGTTCGCCCTGTAAGAACTCTCTTTTAATTTCTAAAGTAACAAAGAAAAAGAAAATTGCCATCAAAGCATCATTAATCCAATGAAGAACTGATAGTTTTAATCCAAAATCATTTATACCTATGAACAAATATTGATCTAAAGTTGAAAAATAGATCTCTGATAAATCTGAATTGCTTATTATTAATGCAATAATTGCCGCAAATAATAAAACTAAACCACTAGCAGCTTCAAGTTTAAAAAACCAAATAAAGGGTTTAGATAAATAATTTATCATTTAATTAAGATCTTTAGCAAAAAGTACTAAATCTCTCAAGGTCTCAAATAAATTATATAATATAAGTTCCAAATTTGGAAAAATATTGCTTAATGGATCCTTAAAAGTGTCTAATACAATTATAATTGCAACAAAAGTTATTATAGAGACAATTATATAACTTAAAAATTTTCCAAAGGTAAAATTATGATTTGGCTTATATTTTACTAATTGTGATCCTGACCTTATAGGTGTAGTTGCTTTGGATCCTAATTTATCAATATTTTGATCTTCATATAAAATCTTTTTTTGTTTAGTAGGCTTATCAATTAATGGTTCTGTTTTTTCACCAACATTTTTATTAAAGAACCATGTTTGATCACATGATCCACATTTCAATAATCTGCCTTTATCTGGAATTAAGTTTTCATCTACATTAAATTTTTTTTCACCGCATGGACAATTTATAATCATAAGCTCTATATAACAGATTTTGATTAAAAATCCCTTGTTTTACACATCTTTATACATTGAAAAAATGAATAAGTACTGTATTAGTAATTGCTTCGGAGTGTAGCGCAGCCTGGTAGCGCATCTGGTTTGGGACCAGAGGGTCGCAGGTTCGAATCCTGCCACTCCGACCATTAAGTATGAAAAAAGCAAAAATTTACAAACCAAATAAAACAGCGATGCAATCTGGTCTCGGCAAAACAGATAAATGGATATTAGAATTTGAAATAGATAA
>CACGHT010000024.1 GCA_902572925.1 uncultured Pelagibacteraceae bacterium
AACAGAAACTAAAGAAATATAAAATGGAGTTTTAGTATCATGATTTGCAAAAAAAAATGTAGAAAAGACTTTTATTAATGCAAATGCTGGAAGTCCTAAGCCAAAATAATAAAGAGCATTAGAAGAATTAAAAACTGAGTTTTCTGTAAAAGAACCATATCCAAATAAAGCTGAAATAATTTGTTCAGATCCTATGATTAACGCTACCGAAGCAGGTATACTTAAAAACATGCTTAACTCTAATGCTTTATTCTGAATTAAGGATATTTTCTTCTTTTTTTTTTGATGAACATGTTTTGAAAGTTGGGGCAGGACAACAACACCAATGGCTATACCAGCAATTGCTAAATTAATTTGGTATATTCTATCAGCATAATATAGGTATGATACAGCACTTGCCTGGAATGAAGCTATAATTGTTCCAACCAAAATATTTATTTGAGTAACTCCTGAGGAAAAAATACTTGGTAATAATTTTTTAAAAAAAAATTTTACTTTATTGGTGATTTTAAATCTAAAATCAAAATCTAATGTATAATATTTTTTTACAAATCTATATAAAAAAATTAATTGTAGTAATCCTGCGATAGATATCCCGTATGAAAGATAGTAAATTAATTCATCACCTAAATATCTTCCAAAAAATAAAATAATAATTAAAATTATATTTAAGATAATCGGCGCAGCTGAAGCAGCAGCAAATTTATTATGAGAGTTTAAAATTGCACCAAAAAAGGAAGATAGACTTACAAACATTAAAAAGGGGAAAGTAATCCTTGTCAAAGTAGTTGCTAATTCAAATTTTTTAGTATCTTCAACAAAGCCTGGTGCTATTAGTCCCACAAAAATCGGCATGAAAATTTCAATTATGAGAACTAAAAAAAATAAAGCTAAAAATAATAAATTAAAAACATCATTGGCAAATTTATTTGATCTAGATTTATTTTTAACTAATTCAGAAGTGTAGCTTGGTACAAAAGCTGAGTTAAAAGTTCCCTCAGCAAAAAGTCTTCTAAAAGTGTTAGGTATTCTAAATGCTACAAAAAAAGCATCAGCCAAAAAACTTGTTCCAAGAAAAATTGCTATCAAAACATCTCTCAAATATCCAAGTAATCTGCTAATAATAGTATAGAAACCAAAAGTCCCTGTTGACTTAACTAAATTCATAAATCATATTAGTCTTAAATTTACCTCATTTGTACACCTAATTAAGCTAAATGAAAAAAACAAAAATTGATCATTATACAGATAAAGAAGCTTTAGATTATCATCGTCATAATAAACCAGGTAAGATCGAAATCTCATCCTCAAAGAATATGACGACAAAAAGAGATCTCGCATTAGCTTATTCGCCAGGTGTAGCAGCACCAGTTAAAGCCATAAGTGAAAATCCAGAAACTGCATTTGACTATACAAGTAAGGGAAATCTTGTGGCAGTAATTAGTAATGGTTCTGCAATTTTAGGTATGGGTAACTTGGGAGCTTTAGCCTCAAAACCTGTTATGGAAGGAAAAGCGGTATTATTTAAAAGGTTTGCTGATATTGACTCGATTGATCTTGAAATTGACTCACAAGATCACAATGAAATAATTAATAGTGTTAAAAATTTTGCTCCAAGTTTTGGAGGTATTAATCTGGAGGACATTGCTGCTCCAGATTGTTTTATTATCGAGGAAAAACTTAAAGAAATTTTAGATATTCCTGTATTTCATGATGATCAACATGGTACGGCAATCATAACTACAGCTGCATTAATCAATGCACTGGATATTACCAAAAAAAAAATTGATGAAGTAAAAATAGTTGTCAACGGCGCAGGTGCATCAGCAATGGCTTGTGCTAATTTGTTTAAAAAAAGTGGAGTTCCAAAGAAAAATATTACAATGGTTGACAGAACAGGAGTGATCTATAGTGGAAGAGAAAATTTAAACCAGTGGAAATCAGCTCATGCTATTGAAACTAAACATCGAAATTTAATAGATGCAATCAATAATGCTGACGTATTTTTAGGTTTATCAGCAAAAGGGGCTTTAACAAAAGATATGGTTAAAAAAATGGCCAAGAATCCCATTATATTTGCATGCGCAAATCCTGATCCAGAAATTAAACCTGAGGAAGTTGCTGAAGTAAGAAGTGATGCAATTATAGCCACTGGAAGATCAGACTATCCAAACCAGGTAAATAATCTAATTGGTTTTCCATATATATTTAGAGGCGCATTAGATGTTAGATCTAAAACCATAAATGAGGAAATGAAAATTGCTGCCGCCCACGCAATCGCTAACCTAGCTAAAGAGGAAGTTCCTGATGAAGTTGTTGCTGCAATGGGGGGTGAGAGACCACATTATGGAAAAGATTATATAATTCCCTCAACATTTGATCCAAGACTTATAAGTGTAATTCCAGCTGCAGTAGCTAAAGCAGCAATAGAATCTGGTGTTGCGAGAATAGATATAAAAGATTTTGATAATTACAAAGATCAGTTAAGGCAAAGATTAGATCCAACAGTTACGATCATGCAGGGTATAAATAACTATATAAAGAAAAAACCCAAAAAAGTAATTTTTGCAGATGGTGAAGATGAAAACATGCTTAAAGCAGCAATAGCATTTAAAAACTCCAATTTAGGAATACCGATCTTAGTCGGAAAAGAGGATTTAATTAAAAATCAATTAAAAAAAATAGGTTACAGTGAAAATTTTGATATAGAAATTACCAATTCAAAAGATGCCAAAAAAAGAGAGAAGTATGTAAAATATCTTTTTGGCAAACTTCAAAGAAATAAGGGGATGCTTGAGCGAGATTGTGATCGTTTAATCAGAAATGATAGGGTTATTTGGGCATCCTGTATGGTAGCGTGTAAGGATGCTGATGCGATGGTCACTGGAAATACCAGAAGATATTCCTCATCACTAGAAAAAATCACTCAAGTTGTAGATCCTAGAGCTGGAGAAATAATGTTTGGCCTAAATTTAATAGTGAATAGAGGAAAAACAATTTTTATATGCGATACCTCTGTTATTGAATACCCTAATGCGAATCAACTAGCAGAAATGGCAAAGTCAGCAGCTAGAGTGGTTAGATTATTTGGATTTGATCCTAAAGTTGCTTTCTTATCTCATTCCACTTTTGGAGAACCAGCTACTGACAGAACAAAAAGGCTTAGCGATGCAGTTGAAATTCTAAAAAAGGAGAAAGTTGATTTTAAATTTGATGGAGAAATGCAGCCAGATGTTGCCCTTGAGGAGTTATATAAAGAACTTTACCCATTTTCAGAAATTGTAGGAAATTCGAACGTTTTGATAATGCCAAGCCAACATAGTGCAGCTATTTCATACAAAATGATAAAATCAATGAGTAGAGCAAAAGTTATTGGACCATTATTAATTGGCTTGGGTCTTCCAATAGAGATAGCTCCTCTAAGAACTTCTACTTCAGAAATTATTAATCTAGCATCAATTGCAGCATATTCTTCAGATGTAATTGATTATAAAAAAAATTAATTTTTTTGAATTCTTAGATCATCCACAATCAAAATACTTGCTATTACATCTTCAACATCTAATATTTCTTTTGCTTCCTTTATAACTAATTCTTTTTCATCTGATGTTAAAGCAATACCGTAAACGTAAATTTTCTTTTTATAAGTATCTATCTGGTAGTTAGTTGCTTTTATTTCTTTATTTAAAATTAAAGCTGTTCTTAATTGGGAGGTAATTAAAACATCTTTAGCAGATTGTTGAAAGTTAAATTTCTCTTTAATCTTAATATCGTTTCTTACAGATCTGGCTCCCTCAGTTTCCCAAGCCAATTTTGTTATTTGAAGTTTTTCTTCAGGGTTATCAACTTTGCCGGTTAAGAATATTCTTCCATCCAAGACTTTTGATTTAATGGATAAAAAATACTTCTTATCAAGTAATAATATTCTCGCTGACAAATTTTTTTGCATTATAGAATCATCAATTTGTGTCCCTAAAGATCTGGGATCTAAAGCGACTGATACTCCTGTTCCAAAAATTCCTTTTGAAGAAACACCAGCACATCCTGATAAAAATAATGTTATAAGTATAAATATTAAAACTTTAAACTTCATTTTTTATCTTTAAACAAAAATTATAAATTTTTTTTTTGGGGACAGCATTATTTTGAGAAATTAGATTTACAATTTCTTTAATACTTAATTTTTTAATCATTTTCCTAATATTATTCTTATCTGATTCACTCAATAAAAGAGAACTTTTTTTTATTCTTTTTTTTTCAGATATTACAAGAGTTAATTCACCTTTTAAATTTTCATCTAAAGTTTTTAAATCCTCAACTTTATATCTTAAATATTCCTCATAAATTTTTGTCATTTCTCTGCAAATCAAAATTTCTCTATCAGAAAAAATTTCTTTTAAAAATGGAATTATTTTATTAATTTTTTTTGAAGAAATAAAAAAAACAATGCTAGAGTTCAACTGGGAAAGTAATTTTAAATCATTTTTAATATCCTTTAATTTCGATGGAAAAAAACCATAAAAAAAATATTTTTCAGAAAAGCCACTAATAGATACAGCAGTGCTAACTGCAGAAGGTCCTGGTAATGGAAAAATATTTATTTTCTCCTTAACACATTCTCTTACTAAGATGGCTCCAGGATCTGATATTCCAGGAGTACCAGCATCTGAAACTACAGATATAATTTTATCATTTTTTAAATGATTTATAATTAAAGACAAATTTTTCCTCTCATTGAATTTGTGATTGGATAATAATTTCGTTTTTACCTCAAATTTTTCCATCACTTTTCTTGAAATTCGTGTATCCTCACATAGAATTAAATCAGATTTTTTCAAAATTTCTATTGCTCTGTAAGTAATATCACCTAAATTTCCGATCGGAGTGGGTATTATATATAGGCCTTTTTTAATTTCTTTATTTTGAAATTTAGGGTTTAAAGTCATAATTATACAATACTAAAATTATATAAATCATTAAATGAATAAATTTTTTAAAATTCTTTTCTCTATATTTTTTGTTTTGTTATTTGAAACATCCATTTCATATTCTGAAGAAATAAAAATTAAGATAGGAGTACTGGCTCCACTATCAGGGGAAGATGCGTCTTTAGGAAAACAAATACTAAATTCCATCAGGATGGCCTTAATTGATATTAAAAATAATAACATAGAAATATATCCTAAAGACACCAGGTCAGATCCCGATGTGACTTTACGTTCAGCTCTAGAATTTGAGAAAATGGGAATATCATTAGTAATCGGTCCAGTTTTTCACAAAAACTTATTATTTTTAGATGAGATAAAAAATATTACTTTTTTATCTTTAACGAATAAAACTTTAGATCTTCATAAAAATATCATAAGCAGCGGCATTAACTCATCATCGCAACTAAATACGATCAAAAAATTTTTAGAAAAAAGTGAGATAAAAAAAACGATTTTTTTAATTCCTAATTTAAATTATGACCTAGAGATCAAAAAGGGAATAAAAGAGTCAAAAATAAAATTTTTCAA
>CACGHT010000025.1 GCA_902572925.1 uncultured Pelagibacteraceae bacterium
AAATTTTAACTTTCGTTATAGTTTCGTTATAGTTATCCTATAATATCCCATAATAAATATGTTTGAACAAACCTTTAAAAACATTGATGATATACTTTGGAAAGACGCAGGTTGTAGTACAGAACTAGATTATGCAGAACAATCATCATGGATATTATTTCTTAAATGGTTAGATGATTATGAAAAAGAAAAAGAAACAAAAGCATCATTAGAAAACAAACAATTTCAGCCAGTATTAGATAAAGAATATCAATGGTCATCCTGGGCAATCATTAAAAAAAAAGATGGTAAAATAGATTTTAATAAAATTCTTACTGGCACTGATTTAAAGGAGTTTGTTGATGATAAATTATTTCCATATCTATCCTCATTTAGAAATAAAGCAGAAAACTTTGACACACTTGAATATAAAATTGGAGAAATTTTTTCAGAATTAAAGAATAAACTTCAAGATGGTTATACTCTGAGAGATGTAATTAATGAAGTAGATAATCTTGAGTTCAAAAGTAGCGAACAAAAATATGAACTTAGTACTTTATATGAGGAAAAAATAAAGAATATGGGTAATGCTGGTCGTAATGGTGGAGAATATTACACGCCAAGACCTCTAATTAAAGCTATTGTAAAAGTTATAAATCCCAAAGTTGGAGAAACTATTTATGATGGGGCCGTAGGAAGTGCTGGTTTTTTAGTAGAAGCCTTTGAGCACATTAGTAAATCAAAATCTTTAACAACTTCAGAACTTAAAGCTCTACAAACTAAATCACTTTTTGGCGCTGAAAAGAAAACTTTAGCCTATATCATAGGTATTATGAATATGATTTTGCATGGTATTGAAAGCCCTAATATTATTCATCAAAATACTTTAGAAACTAATATTCAAGAGATACAAAACAAAGATAGAGTTGATGTTATCCTAGCAAACCCACCATTTGGTGGTAATGAGAAGACAAATATCCAAGAAAACTTTCCGATTAAAACTGGAGAAACTGCATATCTTTTTCTTCAACATTTCATTAAAAAATTAAAAAAAGGTGGTAGTTGTGGTGTAGTCATCAAAAATACTTTCTTAAGTAACACAGACAATGCAAGTATTACTCTTAGAAAACAACTTCTCGAAGAATGTAATTTGTTTGCAATTCTGGATTTGCCGCGTGGCACTTTTCTCGGAACAGGAGTAAAGACAGTAGTTTTGTTTTTTGAAAAAGGGAAACCAACAAAAAAACTTTGGTATTATCAGTTAAACACCGGAAGGAATTTGGGTAAAACTAATCCTTTAAATGAGAATGATTTGAAGGATTTTATAAAGTTATCGAAAAATCAAAAATTAAGTAATAATAGCTGGTCTATAGAAATTAATAAAATTAATAAAGATAATTTTGATTTAGGTTTCCAAAATCCAAATATCATTAAAAAAATAGATGAAAGAAGTCCAAATGAAATTATTTCCGAAATTGAGGAATTGAATAATCAATCTAAAGAAGCTTTAAGAAAAATTAAGGAGCTGATTTAATGTTGAGAACTGTTAAGCTAAGCGAGGTATGTTCAATTAAGACTGGACGTAAAGATGTGAATGAAGGTAGTATAAATGGACGTTATCCATTCTTTACATGTGCAAAAGAGCATACATACAGTGATTTATACAGTTTTGATTGTGAAGCTATCTTAATAGCTGGAAATGGTGCAGTAGGTCAAACAAATTATTACAAAGGAAAATTTGAAGCGTACCAACGTACCTATGTTTTAAGTGAATTTAGAGATATATTACCAAAACTTCTATTGTTAGTTCTTCAAGAACAGCTAATGAAATATCTATCTTCTATGGCTTTGGGAAATACTATCCCGTACATAAAAAAAAAAATGTTAGAAAATTTTGAGATAACTATTCCACCAGTTAAAGAGCAACAACTTATTTTGACTAAACTCGAAGGTGTATTTAGTCAAATTAACAAATCAATAAATTTAAATAACTTATCAATGAAAAACTCAATAAAATTGAAAGAAAAATTAATTAGTAGAATTATAAGTAATATTGATAAGAAACATTTTAAGAAGCTTGAAGAATGTTGTCACTTAGTTAGAGGTCCTTTTGGAGGAAGTTTAACTAAATCAATGTTTAAAGAGAAAGGCTTTGCAGTATATGAGCAACAACATGCCATTAATGATCAGTTTACAAAAATAAGATATTTTATTGATAAAAAAAAATTTGAAGAAATGAAAAGATTTGAACTTAAACCAGGTGATTTAATTATGAGTTGTTCTGGAGCAACTTTAGGTAAAGTTGCTATTGTGCCCAATAAAATTCCACAAGGTATAATAAATCAAGCACTTCTTAAAATAACACCAAATCACTCAATTTTACAAAATTATTTAAAAATAATTATGACAAGTAACTATTTCCAATCAATATTATGGGATGTCTCCGGAGGAGCTGCTCAACCAAATGTGCCTTCTGTGCGTACAATTAAAGATTTTTTAGTTCCAATAGTTTCTATCGATGAACAAAAAAAAATAATAAAAAAAATTGTTTTTTTAGAACAATCAGAAATCAACAAAATTTATTTAAAAAAAATTGAAAAATTAGAATTACTGAAACAATCAATTTTAAGAGATATTTTTATAAAAAGAAATTATGTAGCATGAATGAAGCAGATACAAGACGTGAATTAATTGATCCTAAAATAAAAGAGGCTGGCTGGGGTGATGTAGCTGGAAGTTATGTTAGAGCAGAATTCAAAATCACTAATGGAGAAATAAAACCTGGTGGTATTAGAGCTGGAATTATAAAAGCAGATTATGTTTTAATATATAAAAATAGAAAACTTGCAGTAATAGAAGCTAAAAAAGATGAGCTTCCTGTAAGTGATGGTGTTGGACAAGCTAAAGACTATGCTAAAAAGTTAAAGATTTTAACAACGTATTCAACTAATGGTAAAGAAATCTACGAAATTAATTATTCCAAAAATCAAAAAGGAGAAATGATTATTACCTCAGAAGGGTTAGTTGATAAATTTCCATCTCCTGAGGAATTATGGATTAAAACATTTAAAGATAAAAATGAATGGGCAAGTAAATTTGATGCTGTAAACTTTGAACCCTTTAAAGGAACAAGAGAACCAAGATATTATCAAGAAATTGCAATCAACAACGCTTTAGATGCAATAGCTGATAAACAACAAAGAATACTTTTAACTCTTGCAACAGGAACAGGTAAAACAGTTATAGCATTTCATATTGCATGGAAATTGTTTCAATCTAGATGGAATATTCAAAGAGATGGCAAAAGAATTCCTAGAATTTTATTCTTAGCTGATAGAAATATATTAGCTAACCAAGCTTTTAACTCTTTTAGTGCGTTTGATGAAAATTCTTTAGTAAGAATTACTCCTAAAGATGTTAAGGATAAAGGACACGTCCCAACAAATGGTTCTGTGTTCTTTACTATATTTCAAAGCTTCATGTCTGGGCCTGAGAACAAAACTTACTTTGGTCAATACCCTGCTGATTTTTTTGATTTAGTAATTATTGATGAATGTCATAGGGGTGCAGCTAAAGATGAAAGTAGATGGAGAGGGATATTGGAATATTTTTCATCAGCAGTTCAAATAGGTTTAACAGCAACACCTAAAAGAAAGTTTAATGCAGACACTTATGCTTACTTTGGTGAACCTGTTTATACGTACTCACTCAAAGATGGAATTAAAGATGGTTTCTTAACTCCTTTTAAGGTTAAGAGAATTCAAACCACAATGGATGAATATGTCTATACTGGTGATGATGATATTCTAGCTGGAGAAGAGGAAATAAATGAGGGTGAGGTTTTTAAAGAACAAGACTTTAATAGGAGGATTGTCATTGAAGAAAGAGAAAAAAAAAGAGTTCAATTAATGCTCGATAGTATCAATCCAAAAGAAAAAACTTTAGTATTTTGTGCAAGCATCCCTCATGCTGGAATGGTGAGAGATTTAATAAACCAGTTATCCGTTAATCCACCTGCTGATTACTGTGTTAGAGTCACTTCTAAAGATCAAAAAACTGGAGATACTCATCTTAGACAGTTTCAAGATAACGAAAAACCATTACCAACTATTTTAACTACTAGTCAAAAACTTAGTACTGGTGTTGATGCTCTAAATATAAGAAACATAGTATTGATGAGGCCCGTTAACAATATGATTGAATTCAAACAGATAATTGGAAGAGGAACCAGATTATTTGAGGATAAGTTTTATTTTACAATAGTTGATTTTGTTGGAGCTTCTGCAAACTTTTCAGACCCTGAGTGGGATGGTGAACCTATTCCTGAAGAGCCACCAGAAGAAAAACCTGAAAAACCATTTGAACCTGGTGAAGAAGGTGGAGGTGAAGAACCACCAGAACCAAAACCTCCAAGAGAAAAAATAGTGATTAAGCTTGCTGAAGGTAAAGAGTTAACTATTAAATCAATGTCTACTTCTCTATTCTATTTTCAAGGACAGCCTGTTACTGCAGAAGAGTTTATAAAGAAACTATTTAATACTATTACTCTTCCTAGCATTTTAAAAAGTGAGGAGGAATTAAGAAAACTTTGGTCGTCACCAATTACGAGAAATGAACTTTTAAAAAAATTAGAGGACAATGGTTTTACCAAACAAGATTTAAGATCTATCCAAACATTAATTGAAGCTGAAGATAGTGATATATTTGATGTTTTAGAATATATTGCCTACAGCAAAAAACCTATTCAAAGAACAATAAGGGTAGCTAATGCAGAGAATAAAATTCACAGTGATTTAGATAGTAACCAAAAAGAATTTATTGATTTTGTTTTAAGTAAATATGTTGAAGGTGGAGTTGATGAACTTGATATTAATCGACTAAGTGATTTAGTAATTCTTAAATATAATACTCTTCATGATGGTCAAAAGAAATTGGGTAATCCAGAGAAAATAAAAAGTACTTTCATAGATTTCCAAAAACATCTTTATTAAAAATAAATAATTCTTCGTTATAGTTTCGTTATAGTTTCGTTATAGTTTTGTAGCTTAGGCAAGCTAATAATGATGCGTTTTTCGTAAAAGCTAAATCTTAAAAAGTAAGCAATGGCTT
>CACGHT010000026.1 GCA_902572925.1 uncultured Pelagibacteraceae bacterium
ATTAATGATAATTCCCAGTTTTGAAAAAACATTACTCCCAATAAACCAATTAAAGTTAAACTATCTTTAAAAGTATTTAGAATAGCTGTACTAATCAAATTAGTTAAATGAGCAACGTCATTTGTAACATTAGAAATAAATTTACCAGTATGTTTATTATTTATTAATGTAGTATCTGCATCAATAAGATTATTTAACATTTGTACTTGAACGTCTTTTCTCACTTCTTCAGAAACTCCAATCATTGTAACTTTAGCTATATATAAAGATAATCCTTTCGTAGTAAAAGCTATTACTATTAAAATTGGAATGATTAAGATCATAGTTTGATCTTTGTTTATAAAAATTTCTTTAATTGCAGGATCTAAAAGATAAGCAATAGACGAGGTGCTTCCAGCTACTGCAACTGATAACGATAAGGCGAAAATTATCTTTTTAAGATGTTTACTTGTATAGTCTTTATAAAGCCTTTTTAAAATTTGAATATCTGACATTAGTTAAACTTACCTATCACTATTAGGAGCAAAATAAGAACCCCTAGAGAATTATTTGACTTGAATATTCTGAGACAATCTGTTGGTTCAGATATCTTAAAATCTTTTAGTTGATAAATATACATATGATAAATAATTATTAGTAAAAAGATAAAATATAAATTATTAAATTCATTTAAATAGCCTATAGTTATTAAACTTATCAAAAGAATTGTGTAACATAAATTTAAAAAAATAATTGGGTTCGATTTAAATTTTATTGATGTTGATTTTAATCCAATAATTTCGTCATCTTTAATGTCTTGAAATCCGTAAATTGTGTCGTATCCAAGTGTCCAAAATATGGCTCCTATATAAAATATAATTGGCACTAAACTGATTTCACCATTTATAGACGTCCATCCTAAAATTAATCCATAATTGAATGTAATTCCTAAAAAAAGTTGCGGCCAATATGTAAACCTTTTCATTAATGGATATGTGAAAGCTAAAGGCATTGAAGCCATTGCAATTATAATTGTAAACAAATTAAAATTTATCAATATGAAAAAAGCGGCTAAACAAAGCAAAGCAGCATAAAATGTTGCTAACTTTACAGATAATTTTCCTGAGGCTATCGGTCTATCTTTAGTTCTAAAAACTTTTTTATCAAATTTTCTATCAAGGATATCATTGACGATACATCCAGCTGATCTCATAAGAACAGATCCCAAAAAAAATAACAATAAGTAAAAAAAGTATAAATTCAAATCTAATGAAAAATCGTATGCAATTGTAAGTCCCCAGGCACATGGCCAAAATAACAACATATATCCAATCGGCTTTTTAAGTCTTGTAACTTCTATAAAAAGATTAATTTGGTTCATAAGATTTTACTTGTAAATAACAAAGGCAACATTGATAATCAAATTGATTCGTATGAATATAGATTACACAGTCACAGCATTAATGTTTCCCGCAATACCATTAATGATGGCAGTTTATAGTAATAGATTTCATTCATTAAGTATCCTTATTAGACAACTTCACGATGAACATGTGTATGAAAAGCACATACCGCCTGAGTGGAAAAAACAATTCATAAATTTAAGTGGAAGGATTACTCTTTTAAGATGGACAATTTTATTTGCATCTTTTGGCTTTCTATTTAACATGTTAACTGTTTTTGCTCTTTACTTTGATGAAGTTTTTATAGCTAGGATTATTTTTGGGTCATGTTGTTTGTCGATGATTATTTCAATAATATTTTTTATTAGAGAAATTCATATCTCAACGAATGCTCTTAAGTTACATATGTCTGATATGGATGTAAGTTTAGATTAAGGGACTATAACTGCTGGACCAGTTAATATTCTTGCCTCTAGATCTTTATGAGCTTGAGCAACATTCTGAAGTGAATACTTTTTTGAAATTTCAACATTAAATTTTTTTGATAAGACTGCGTCGAAAACTTTTTTTGATGACTCTACAAGTTCATCTCTTTTTATGGTGTAATGAGCAATAGATGGTCTTGTAAAAAAAAGACCTTTTGCATTTATATCTTTTTTGACATCTATGGTATCAACGTAACCTGATGCATTCCCAAAAGCTACCATCATTCCTCTAATCTTTAATGTTTCGATTGATCCTTTGAAAGTTTTGATACCGACACCATCGTAAACAACGTCAATACCATTTTTACCAACAATTTTTTCAACCTCATCAACAAAATTTTTTTCAGAATAATTAATTACATGATGGCAACCATTTTTTTTAGCAATTTCTTCTTTTGCTTTTGAGCCTACGGTTCCAATAACTTCAGCACCTAATGCATTAGCCCAAGGACACAAAATCTGGCCAAGTCCACCTGCAGCAGCATGATATAAAATTTTATCACCCTTTTTTAATGGATAAGCTCTGTGTAATAAGTATTCTGCTGTAATTCCTTTTAATGTAATGCAAGATGCTACCTCGTCAGAGACTCCATCTGGAACAGATACTAATTTTTCTTCAGGCATTATTTGCTTTTCTGAATAAGCACCGATAGGCATTGATGCATGAGTAACTCTATCACCTACTTTAAATAATTTTACTTCAGATCCAACTTCTTCAATTACTCCACAAGCCTCAAGTCCAATACCGCTAGGTAATGGGATAGGATAAAGGCCTGTTCGATGATAAATATCTATAAAATTTAAACCAATTGATAAATTTTTAATCAACACCTCTTTTGGTCCAGGCTTCCCTAATTCTACATCTTTAATAACCAAAACCTCTGGTCCACCAAATTTATCTATTTGAACTGACTTCATTATCTACTTTACAAATGTACCATTATGATAATCTTGAACAGCTTGCAAGATTTCTGCTTTAGTGTTCATTACAAATGGCCCACCCCTAGCTATTTCTTCATTGATAGGTTTACCTGAAATAACTAAGAATTTTGAATCAGATTGTGCACTGATTTTTAAATCCTCACCTCTCGATAGCAAGATCAAAGTACTATCTTTGACTTTTTCATGTTCTTTTTCACCAATTTTGATCTCACCTTTTATGAGATAGATAAATGTATTATGTGAAGAGGGAAGACTAAATTTAAAATTTTTGTTTTTATTTAATTCAACATCAAAATAAATGGGTTCGACATTATGTCCTTTGACTGGACCTTCAGCTTTTTCAAATTTACCCGCAATAACTTTTACTTGCTTATCATCATCTTTGTGAACACTCATTTTATCCGCATCAATATAAATGTATTCCGGTTTACTCATTTTTAATTTTGCTGGCATATTTATCCATAATTGAAATCCATGAAGTTTTCCCTCTTTCATGGCAGGCATTTCAGAATGAATAATTCCACTTCCTGTTTTCATCCATTGAACGTCACCAGCAGTCATTCTACCTTTTCCGCCAGTACTGTCTTTATGCTCAAAATCACCAGCAAGCATATAAGTGACAGTTTCAATTCCTCTATGTGGATGTGGAGGAAATCCTGCAATATAATCTTCACTATTCTCTGAACCAAATTCATCTAGCATTAAAAAAGGATCAAAATAATTTGGTTCCACACCAATACTTCTTTTTAATTTAACTCCAGCTCCATCTGATGCTGAAATAGGATCAATAATTTTATTTACTTCAATATTTTTCATCAGATTAAAATAGTTGTTCTATTTCGATTTGCAATATTACTTTTTGTTATGCGAGCCATCACAAAAAGGTTGATCGTTTGTTTGTTTGCATACACAAAAGAACACTCTTTTTGTTAATTCAGCTTTATAGGCCAATGGTTTGAATTCTGTTCCTTTATGCGAACCATCACAAAATGGCTGCTTAGAACTTTTACCACAGCTACACCAGTAATAAGATTTTCCCTGTTCAACTTCTATAGCTAATGCGCTATCTCCAGCTCTTTGTCCTTTATTCATATTTTCTGCATTTTAATTCAAATTAAATTAACAAGCTCGCTTAAATTTTTAACTTGATTTTTGGGTTTGTAATCAAGATTGTCAAAGATATTATTATTACGGTTTACCCAAATAGAATGATAACCATAATTTCCACCTCCTGAAACATCCCAAGTGTTTGCACTTAAGAAAGCAATTTCATTGCTTTTAATTTTGTATTTTTTGATAGGCAATTCATAAACTTTAGAGTCTGGTTTATAAATTCCAACTTCCTCTATTGAAAATAAGTCATCGAATAGATTATCTAAATTATTACTCTCAACTAACTCTTTTAAAAGAGATGGGGTTCCATTTGAAAGTATAGCTAATTTAAAATTCTTTTCTTTTAGTTTTTTAAGAGTTTCTGGAACCTCCTTAAAAGGTGAAAGAACTTTATATAAATTCAATAATTCACTTTTCATTGAAGAGTCGATATCAAAAGTTTTCATTGATTTATCTAAACTATCCTCTGTAATTTGCCAAAAATCCTTGTGTCTTCCCATAAGACTTCTAAGCCAGGTGTATTCTAACTGAGTTGTTCTCCAAAAATTTGCAAAACCTTCCCACTTAGCTCCAATCTTGTCTTTACATTTTTCAGCAGCTGAGTTGACATCAAACAATGTGCCATAAGCATCAAAAATTATTGCTTTAATATTTTTCATAAATTAACTTAACACAAATGAGTAATATTAGATTATTTTTTTCAGATACTTTATCATTAAACATGATTGATAAACTCGATA
>CACGHT010000027.1 GCA_902572925.1 uncultured Pelagibacteraceae bacterium
GGAGACGGCACTTCCAAATTAACTTTGTCAGTCTCTAATTCAACAATTGGCTCATCTGCATCAACCGTTTCGCCTTTATTTTTTAACCATTTAGATACTGTAGCTTCTGTAATACTTTCTCCTAAAACTGGGACTAATATTTTTTCGCTCATTTTAAATTATTCAAAAACCTTCTTAATAATTTCTTGTTGTTGTGAAATGTGTCTTTTTGCATAACCAGTGGCTGGTGATGCATCTGGACTTCTTCCAATATAAGAAATCATTTTATTATTAGCCTTTATATTATCTAATGTCCATTGGATATAATCTCTAGCAGAAAACCAAGCTCCCATATTTTTTGGCTCTTCCTGACACCAATAAAATTTAGCTTTTTTAGCATATGGTTTTAGCTCTTTCGCAAGCGCCTTGGCTGGAAAAGGATAAAGTTGCTCAATTCTATAAAATATAAGATCATCTCTTTTAAATTTTTCTCTAGCCTCAAGCAAATCAAAATAAATTTTTCCTGAACATAAAATTACTTTTTCGATTTTTTCCTTTTTTTTCAATTTGATAAAACCTTTTACCTTTGGATCTATTGCGTGATCCCATAAAACTCTATGAAACGTATTTTTTTTACTAAAATCGCTTAAGCTTGAAACACAATGTTTATGTCTAAGTAAAGATTTGGGAGTCATTATAATTAGAGGTTTTCTGAAATCTCTATGCATTTGTCTTCTTAGTGCATGAAAATAGTTTGCAGGTGTAGTGCAATTCATTACCTGCATATTGTCATTTGAGCATAATTGTAAAAATCTTTCTAATCTAGCAGAAGAATGCTCGGGACCTTGACCTTCATAGCCGTGAGGTAATAACATAACTAGTCCAGAAGCTCTTGACCATTTTCTTTCTCCTGAAGCAATAAATTGATCTATGACCACTTGAGCGCCATTAGCAAAGTCTCCAAATTGAGCTTCCCAAATTGTAAGTGTATTAGGTTCAACTAAACTGTAACCATATTCAAAGCCTAAAACAGCTAATTCAGATAAGAAACTGTCTACAATTTCAAAATTTTTTTGATTTTTAGATATTTTGTTTAACGGAACATATCGAGAATTATCTATTTGATTTCTTAATACTGAATGTCTTTGACTAAATGTGCCTCTTCCTGAGTCTTGACCAACCAATCTTACTGGGTACCCTTCCTCTAACAAAGATCCAAACGCCAAAGCTTCAGCTGTAGACCAATCAATTTTTTCCTCATTATTTACGTTTGATTTTCTATTTTCTAAGACTTTAGCGATAGTTTTATGAATGTTGATTTCTTTAGGTATTGTATTTATTTTTTCAGAAATATTTTTTAATTTTTTAACATCATAACCCGTAATGCCTCTTTTATCTTTTCCTCTCGCTGGTTTATATCTTGACCATGTACCCTCAAACCATTCAATTTTAGGCTTATAATTCTTTGCATTCTTATATTGATCATCAAGCAATTCCTTAAATTCTTTTATAGATCTTCTAAAATAAACATCTGTAATTGATCCTTCGTTTATTAATTTTTCTCCATATACTTTGATAGGTGAAGGGTGGGAACGGATTTTTTTATACATTAGTGGTTGAGTAAAAGACGGTTCATCCCCCTCATTATGACCAAATCTTCGATAACAAATTAAGTCTATAACGACATCTCTATTAAATTTTAATCTAAAGTCAGTTGCTATTCTTGCAGCATAAACAACTGCCTCGGGATCATCGCCGTTAACATGGATGATTGGTGCTTCAACCATTTTAGCAATATCAGAGGGGTAAGGTGATGATCTTGCAAATCTTGGACTAGTAGTAAATCCTATTTGGTTGTTCACTATAATATGGATAGTTCCACCTGTATTATGACCTGGAAGACCGGACATCGCAAAACATTCTGCAACAACTCCTTGTCCCGCAAAAGCTGCGTCTCCATGAATCAAAATTGGTATAACTTTATTTCTCTCTTTATCCTTATGGAAATATTGTTTAGCTCTTGTTTGTCCTAAAACTACAGGATTCACTGCTTCAAGATGAGATGGATTATCTGTAAGACTTACATGAACTTGATTTCCATCAAATTCTCTATTTGACGACGCACCTAAATGATATTTGACATCTCCTGTGTCGTCCTCTGATTTTGAACTAATCTCTCCAGCAAATTCATTAAAAATTCTTTTATATGATTTTTGTAAGACATTGGCTAAAACGTTCAATCTTCCTCTATGGGACATTCCTATTTTAACTTCTTTTACTTTTGATTGACCACCAATTTTAATTATTTGCTCAAGGGCGGGGATTAAACTTTCACCTCCATCTAAACCAAATCTTTTTGTACCAACGTATTTTGTGTGTAAAAATTTTTCAAAACCTTCAGCTTGAATTAATTTTTTAAGAATGGCTTCTTTTCCATTCTGAGTGAATTTAAAATCATCTGCTTTTTCAACTCTGTCTCTAAACCATTTTCTTTCAGTTGGATTTGAGATATGCATATATTCAAAACCTAAGGATCCACAATATTTTTCTCTTAAAAATTTTAAAATTTCAGAAATACTAGAGTATTGTCTATTAATGACTCCGTCTAAAAAAATTTTATTATTATATTCCTCCTTCTTAAATCCATATGATTCAGGATGGAGTTCTTCTAAATAATCGGCTTTTAAAAGACCTAGAGGATCTAATTTAGCAATCAAATGACCTCTCTGTCTGTAAGATCTAATCATAGCAACAGCTTTTATGGAATTTGCATTAGATTGTTTTGTAACTAATTCACCTTGATTTTCGTTACCATTATTCAAATTTTGTAATTTTTTGATTGATACTTTTTTTGATGGACTCCAGGATGGACCATTTATTTCATTTACAATTATGTCTGCCTCATCACCGATCTGATTAAAATATATTTTCCAGCTATCAGGCAAAGATGGATCATTATTAACAAACTTTAGATACATCTCCTCAATAAAAGCACTATTGGATTTACTTAAGAAAGCAGTCTTTTCAAATTCAAGATTTTTAGAGGATGACATCGCTATTAGTTAATATAGACCTAGAAAGAAATTTTTCAATTAGACAATTTATTTAATAATGTTTTTCCAATCTTTGATGGAGAGTTGGCCATGGTTATTCCGCAATCCTCCATTTTTTTAATCTTTTCCTTTGCGCCACCTTTGCCACCTGAAATTATGGCTCCTGCATGACCCATTCTTCGTCCTGGTGGGGCAGTAACACCTGCTATAAATCCAACAATTGGTTTTTTTATTTTATGATTTTTAATGAAATCTGCAGCCTCTTCCTCAGCTGTCCCTCCAATTTCACCAATCATTAAAATTGATTGGGTATCCGCGTCGTTTAAAAATAGATCTAGACAATCTATAAAATTTGTACCATTGATAGGATCACCTCCAATTCCAATACAAGTTGATTGTCCTAATCCATTTTCTGTAGTCTGAGCTACTGCTTCATAAGTTAAAGTTCCTGATCTTGAAACTATTCCAACTGTTCCTTTTTTATGAATGCTGCCAGGCATTATTCCAATTTTACACTCATCAGGAGTTATGACACCTGGACAGTTGGGACCAATCAGTCTACTTTTTGAATTATTCAATCTCTGTTTAACTTTTAACATATCCTGAATGGGAATCCCTTCAGTTATACATACAATTAGTTCTATAGATGCATCTATTGCTTCAATAATTGCTGAGGCTGCAAATTTAGCTGGGACGTATATCATAGTTGCATTAGCTCCCTCGGATTCTCTTGCCTCTTTCACTGTATTAAAAACTGGAAGGCCCAAATGTTTTTGGCCACCTTTTTTTGGTGTCACTCCACCTACTAAATTTGTTCCATATTTGATTGCTTGCTCAGAGTGAAATGTTCCATGGGAACCTGTAAATCCTTGACAGATTAATCTAGTATTTTTATTGACTAAAACTGACATTTACTTAATTGCCTCAACAATTTTTTTGGCTGCGTCATCTAAATTTTCAGCAGATATTAATTTTAAACCTGAATTATCTAATATTTCTTTACCTTCTTTAAAATTTGTACCAGCTAGTCTGACTACCAAAGGAACATTGATTTTCATTTCTTTTGCAGCATCTACAACACCTTGAGCTAGAACATCACATCGCATTATGCCACCAAAAATATTGATTAATATACCTTTTACATTTTTATCTGACAAAATTATTTTGAAAGCCGCTGAGACCTTTTCTTTTGATGCTCCCCCGCCAACATCTAAAAAATTTGCTGGCTCTTCTCCATATAATTTTATTATATCCATAGTGGCCATTGCTAAACCAGCTCCATTAACCATACATCCAATGCTGCCATCTAATTTGATATAAGCTAGGTCATGTTTACTAGCTTCAATTTCAGTAGGATCTTCCTCATTCAAATCTCTAAGTTCTAAAATTTCAGGATGTCTAAACAAAGCGTTACTATCAAAATTTACCTTTGCATCTAAACAAATAATTTTTTTTTCTTTTGTGAGTATTAAAGGGTTTATTTCAACCATATTAGCGTCGGTTTCAACAAACATCTTATAGATTGATTTAATTAAAGATATTGCCTCGATTTTTGGATTGTTCTCTAATTTAAATATTTGAATAA
>CACGHT010000028.1 GCA_902572925.1 uncultured Pelagibacteraceae bacterium
AGAATAGTGAGCTTTTTCAAAGATGAATTAATTGTTGGAAGTTTTTTAGGAACGTTTTTGTTTATCTTATTTGGGAAATTTTATAATGATGATAAGGTAATTTTATCAATTTTATTATTTTCAATTTTTGCTTTTTCTATATTGTTGACTGGTGAAAGATCAATTTCACTAAAAGTGTTTTTTTCAATAATTTTAATAATCTTCTTTGTAATGAAAAAACCAAAATTAAAAGTCCTAACTCTTATTATACCAATATTTTTATTGTTAATGGTTTTCACAAGTGAAAAACTCAATCATAAGTATCAAAAGACCTTTATTCATGTGGAAAAGAATTTTCAAAATACAAGTATCTATGAAGGTATTTTGGAGACAAAATATTTAAATCAATTTTTATTTTCATTTGAGATTTTTAAGCAAAATTATTTTACAGGTGTTGGAACTAAAAATTATTTAAGAGCTTGTAGTAATTTAGATAAAACATCAAACAATGAAATTATAAAAAATAAGGTTGTTTATTGTTTTACACATCCTCATCAATTTTATTATGAATTTATTTCTGAACATGGGTTGATAGGAACGATAATTATTTTATCAATAATTTTTTTATTATTTTCAAGAGATAAGAACATTGAGATAAATAAAGAGAAAAAACAAAAACTTTTCATATTTAAGATATATATAATTGTTTCTTTAATACCAATTATTCCTTCGGGAAGTTTTTTTTCAAGCCTACAATTGTTTCAATTTTTCATAAATTACAGTTTTTATCAAATTTATCTTTTAGAAAAAGATTTACTTCCTGATAATTGATATAAAAAATTTGTATACAAAATAAAAAAAAGGCAAATAAACACTTATTATTTCTTTTATTTTACCATAAAAAGAAACCTCAAACATATTATCACCAAACTCTACATTATTTAAAATTTCTTGTTTTGAATAATTTTCATTTTTTTCCGAAAGAATAAATAAAATTATTATTCTAAGCTTTGTGCTATTATTTTTCGTACCTTTATGCCAGATGTAGCTTTCCCTGATAAAGATATCACCTTTTTTTAAAACAAGTTTAATTTTTTTTTTGAAAAATTTTTCTAAATGAAACTTCCAATAACTAATTCTTTGAATATGCGATCCAGGAATTAATTCTGTTGGACCATCTATTTCATTTAAATCCTCTATAGGCACTCCAATTAATATTTTTCTAGGTCTTTTTGTTCCATCTGTATGGTAAAATTGATTACCTTTTTTTGGTAAAGATATATTTCCAGCATATTTTAAATCGAAATCATTTAAGCTCTTATTTGTCAATTTTTTAATTACTTCAGATATTCCTTGCTCTTTAAGATCTTCCCAAACCCTTAATATGACTTTTGATGGCTTGAGGTCTAAATTTCCAGTTATAAAACCGCTTAACAGTTTGATTTTATCGTAATTTGAACCATATGAGTGATAAACCTCTTTTTTTACTTGATCAAAATTAGTATGAGCATTTCTTGAATGTAATAAGTTTTCTAAAATTATAAAACCTTTTTTTTCAAAAAGTAATTTTTTTTCTTCAAGATTTAGCATATAAAATTTTAATGTTTAAAAAACCAGTCTTATTATTAACATACAAAAGACCCAAAACAACTAAGATCATTCTAAATAAAATTTTATCAATAAAACCTAAAAATCTGTATATTTTTCAAGATGGTCCAAAAAAAAATTTTAGTGAATACGACGCAGTTGAATACAAAAAAACATTTGATCTTATTAATTCTATTAAAAGTAAAAATAAAAATATAAAAATTAATTTTTATTCATTTAAAAAAAATATTGGTCAAAGATACATTGCAGATAAAATTTTAAATATTGTTTTTAAAAAAGAAAAAGAAATAATTTTTTTAGAGGATGATACATATCCAGAAAATGCATTTTTTAAATATTGCTCATCAATGCTAAATACTTTTGAAAATGATGACAACATATATCATATATCTGGATGTAACTTATATTATGGTTTACATAAGAAAAAGATTCAAAAAAATAAATTATTTTTATCTAAATATCCTCAACTTTGGGGATGGGCTACTTGGAAAAAAAAATGGAAAAAGTATTATTCGCCTGAAATTATAGACTGGAAAAAAAATAGGAAATATTTTCTCAATGAGTGTGTTGAAAGTAAAGGGGAATACAGGTTTTTCAATCATTATATCACAAGAAATGCAAAAGGCATTCATATCGGATGGGATGTCCCTTGGATTTATAAATTAATATTAAATAATAAAAAAACTTTATTACCAAATGTAAATTTAATTAAGAATTTAGGTTACGATCATAATCCTGAGGGAAAAGGTGCAAAAAAATTTAGAAACTTAAAAATTTCAGATTTTAAAAAATTTAAATCAGATATTAAAAAATTAAAACATAATTTAGATTATGACATTTTTTTGAGAGAAAGCTTTTACCATAGAAAAAAACTAGAAATAATTTTAAAAAACAAATTAATAAAAATAATTAAAATCTTCTCTGGTCATTCATAAAATCAATTCTTACTGTATCTTCTTCATAAGTTTTTTGATCTCTTGGATTTTTGCTCATAACAAGTATCTCTGTTTCTTTTGTGTATAACATTGCATGATCTATCATCGGGCCAGTAAATAATAATTCTCCCTCATTGACTATTTTTTTTGTTATTTTTTCTCCAGAATTAGTTTTTCTAAAATAATATTCAAATTCACCTTTCATTACGTAGATAAAATGCCAATCTTTTTTATGATAATGATTGGCTCTCCACTGACCAGGTTTGGTATATATCAAAGAGGCGCTCTTCATATTTAGGTCACATAAGGGCTGTATAAAACCTCTGTTATCTCCAAATTTTTCTTTTAGTTTAACTAAGTCAGCATTTAAATATTCTTTTTCATAACTATCACTCATTTGTAAAATCTCCTTTTTTTAATATTACTATTATTTATTTTTATTCAAAAACTTTCTTTTGTAAAATTTCATTCTAATTGTAGAAGTATTTGATTTTATCCTGTATTTTTTTATTCCTTTTACTAAATTGTTTATTTCATTATTAAAACTTGTAAATTTGATATTACCAAGATATTTTTTTAAATTTTTACTTTTAGTTTTGTAATTTCTAGGATCTTTATTTTTGCTTACAAATTTAATATTTTTCTTTGATAAATTAAAATATTTAACAATTTTAAAAGCCAAATTTTTTATCGTTGAATTAAAAGCAACTAAGTTAATTACAAAAGATGGTAAATTTTCTTTTGATATTATTTTTTCATAAATTTTGCTGACATCCGTTAATGATATAAAAGGCCTCCATTGTTTACCATCTCCATCAACTTTAATATTTCCTGTGTTTATTAGTGAATTAACAAAAATATTTATCACCAAATCTAATCTTAAGTTTTGAGAAAAACCGAATAAAGTTGAGTTACGTAAAATATTTACCTTAAAATTTATTGAACTTAATTTTAAAATTGCTTTTTCAGCTTTTAAGTTAGCTTTAGCATAAGTACTTAATGGATTTGTTTTAGAATTCTCATTTACGGTATTTTTATTGAATCCGTATACTGCACATGTTGAATTAAATATATATCTTCTCACACCAGCTTTTTTAGCAATTTCAGCAAATTTTTTTCTCCCGTAGTAATTTACCCCCCAAGTATGTTTTTTATTTAATTCTGAACTAGGATCGTTGGGAATACCATTTAAGTCACAAACAATGTCTATATTTTTAAAATCTCTTAAAGTTACATTTAAAATATCCTTTTTTATAATTTTAAGCCTATTATTAAATTTTATTTTTTTTCTATTTTTAAAAAGCCACTTAAAAAAAAATTCGTCATAAACAACTACTTTATTTTTTTTCAAAAGTACTTGAGTAAGGTATGTTCCCAAATAACCGCCTCCACCTGAAATTAGTATGGTTTTCATTAAAGTATTTATTTATAATCTAGTATATATTTTTGCTTATGCTTTTTAAAAAATTAATAAAATCAATTACACCAAATTTACTACTACAAATTTATTACGATTACAAAAATAAAAATAAGACCTTTTTTGGTCATCACAATCTTGATCAAAAACTTTGTGAATTTCTTAACTACAAAAATGGTTTTTTTGTTGAATTAGGAGCTAATGATGGAATAAGACAATCAAATACATTTTATTTTGAGAAAAATTTGAACTGGAATGGTATATTAATAGAACCAATTAAGATTAAATTTATAAAGTGTAAAAAAAATAGATCCAAAAAAAATTTTTTTTTTAATAACGCCTGTGTAAGTTTTGATTTTAAAGAAGATAAAATTAAAATGATTTACTCTGATTTAATGACAACAATTAATGATGATAGAGTTATTAATAAAGTGGATAGCATGAAACATGCTCAAGAAGGTAAACAATATCTTCAAGAAAATGAAATAGTTAACGAGTTTTATATTAAAACAATCACTTTACACAAAATCTTTGATGACGTAAAAGCTCCAAGATTGATGGATTTCTTATCTCTAGATGTTGAGGGAACTGAATTTGAAGTCTTAAATGG
>CACGHT010000029.1 GCA_902572925.1 uncultured Pelagibacteraceae bacterium
TTATCTATTTCATTATTTTATGAACCATCATTTTAATAAAGGATTAATACTTACATCTTTGGGATCTTTTTGGTGGGGTTTTATTGGTGTTATATATTTTGAATATGTTGCCTTTATAGGACATGTTGAATTAGTTGTGCATAGATGTTTATGGACTGCAGTTATGTTAGTCATGACAACTTTTTTTTTTAAAAAATGGAAACTATTTATTAAAAGTATTTCAAATAAAAAAAATCTTTTTTATCTTTTTATCTCAGGATCATTAATATTCATAAATTGGGCTATTTGGATTTATGCTGTAGCTACGGAAAGAATAATAGACGCTAGTTTTGGTTACTTCATTATGCCAATTATAAGTGTTTTATTGGGATACATTTTCTTTAGAGAAAAGTTAAATAAAAAAAGAATTTTTTCAATTTTATTAGTAATCATATCTATTTTAATTATGATTTTTCTAAATATAAAAACACTTCCATGGGTTGGTATAATCGTAGCTTTAAGTTGGGCATTTTATAATCTAGTAAGAAAAAAAATTGATATAGAAACCGATATAGGACTTTTAATAGAGAGTTTATATATTTTTCCTTTTGCTCTTATTGTCTTTTACTTTATTTTTGATAAGGGATTAAATGACTTTAGTTTGTCTAACCCAGGTCTGAGTTTGTTTCTATTATTAGCGGGACCCATGACTGTGATTCCTTTATTTTTATATGTAAGAGGTGTTGAATTAATTGGTCTTGGAGCTACAGGAATGATTTTTTATATTACACCTACATTGCAGTTTATTTTAGGCTACTTTTATTACAATGAGGATTTTTCACTAATTAAATTAGTGAGTTTTATTATTATCTGGATTGCTGTAATTATATATCTTAAAGATCTTTATGAAACTAATTAGCCAAATATTTTTTTTATTTTTACTAACAATATTGAATTGTTATTCTAGTGAAAATATCAATTTCAATGAATGGAAAAAGAATTTCAAAAAAGTGGCATTAGCAAATGATATTTCAGAAAAGACTTTTGATACAGCAATGCAAAATGCAAGATTTTTACCTAAAGTTATTGAATACGATAGGTTTCAACCAGAGTTTTATGAGGATACAAAAACATATATTGGCAAACGTACTTCAACTAAAAAATTAAAAAAGGGTTTAGATTTTTTACGAAAATAATTCAAATCTTATAAATTTAGTTGAAAAAAATTTTGGAGTAGAAAAAGAATTACTTTTGTCTTTAATGGGCATCGAGACTAACTTTGGCACTTATGTTGGAAAAATGGATATAATATCATCATTAGCGACATTAAGTTATGATAAAAGAAGATCAGAGTTTTTTTCAAATGAACTCTTAACTTTATTGAGATTAATTGATGATAATCAAATAGATTATAAAACGTTGTATGGTTCATGGGCAGGTGCATTTGGTTTTTTTCAATTTATGCCATCAACAATAAAGAATTATGCTTTTGACTACAATAAGGATAATTTTATTGATTTGAAAAATTCCGAAGATGCATATGCATCTGCTGCTAATTACTTAAATAAGATTGGGTGGAAAAAAAATGATCTTTGTTTTAAGAAAATTGAATTAGATAAAAATATTCCAATTAAATTTTTAAATGTATCAGCTAGAAAATTACATAGTAAAAAGAAAATTAAATCCTTTAAAAAATATATTAAAAATTATTCTGAATTAAAAATAGATAATGAAAATCAGAAAATAGCAATAATAACACCTGACAAAGATATTATCCCTAATGCTCAAACTTTAAGTCCTGCTTATATAGTTTTTGAAAATTACGAAATAATTTTAAAATGGAATAGATCTTTAAGATTTGCACTTGCAGTGTGTACTCTGAAAGATAAATTTAGAAATGAAATCTAATATTTATATTATTGTCAGTACTTTATTTTTTTTATTGAGTTGTGATCAATCCACAATTAATCAAAGTAAAAAAATAGACATATCGTTCGAAAAAAAATATAAAAATAGTGGATTTTCACTAATCTACAACGATCAATTAAAGATCAAAAAAATTGATCAAAGATCATTAACAATATTTCATAAGAATTTAAAAAGAAAATCATCTGTAAAAATTACTAATCCTTTAAATGGAAAATCGCTTATCGCAGAAGTAAAATCAAACAGAGTAAAATTTTCACCATTTTATAACTCGATTATCACTCAAAGAATTGCTGAGGAGTTAGAACTTGATTTAGACGAACCTTATATAGATATAGTCTTGATTTCAAAAAATTCTACATTTATTGCCAAAAAGACCAAAACTTTTGATGAAGAAAAAACAGTTGCTGAGAAGGCACCTATAGATGGTATTAAAATAAGTGATCTAAATTCATCCAATAAAACTAAAAAGAAATTAAAGAAAAATAATAAATTTTCTTATTATATTAAAGTAGCTGATTTTTATTACAAAAAATCTGCTAAAAATATGAGTAATAAAATTAAAAGTGAAGTTAAATTGAAAAATATTAAAATCATTGAACTTACTAAAACTAATTATAGGTTATTATTAGGACCATTTAATGATATACAGTCACTTAAAGACTCATTTGAAAAAATGAATTCTTTGTATTTTGAAAATCTAGAAATAATTAAAGATGCTTAAAAAAATTTTTATCATTATCTCATTGTATTTATCTCTAATTTTTTCTGTTAATGCGAATATTGACATAAAAGCTAGAACAGCAATATTACAAGATTTCTTATCTGGAGAAGTTTTATATGAAAAAGATCCAGATAGATCAATTTATCCAGCTTCAATGACTAAGATCATGACATCAATAATTGCTTTTGATTTAATAAAATCAGGAGACCTATCTTTAGATGATAAATTTATAATTTCTGAAAAAGCATGGAGATTATCAACCGCAGGTTATTCATCTATGTTTATAATGGTTGGTGATGAAGTTTCTGTAGAGGATTTACTATTAGGTATAATTGTTGCATCTGGTAATGACGCATGTATTGCACTTGCGGAAGGAATAGCTGGTACTGAGGAAGAGTTTGCAATCTTAATGACATCTAAAGCAAAAGATCTAGGTATGGAAAATACAAACTTCGCGAACTCATCTGGTATTAATGATCCTGACAATTATTCAACCGTTAGAGATATCTTGATCATGTCTAATTATTTAATTAAGGAACATCCAAAATATTATGAGTGGTTTGCAGAAAAAGAATTTACTTGGAATAGAACAGGAGGTGATCCAATTACACAAGGTAACAGAAATCCTCTTCTTTACAAAAATATTGGTGCTGATGGTATTAAAACAGGTTACTTGGCTGTTGAAAAATATTCTTTAGCGTCGTCAATTAATAGAAAAGGGAGAAGATTAATTGCTGTCGGAAGTGGATTTGAAACCAAAAGTTCAAGATCAAGAGAAAGTTCAAGATTATTAACTTATGGATTAACAAATTTTGATCTAGTTGAGATAAATAAAGCCAATAAACCTATTGATAAAGTAGAGGTATGGCTTGGTAAACAAAGCTATGTTGATGTACATGTTGATGCTGATATTTATAAAACAATTAAAAAGGCAAAAAAGAGATTATTAAAAATATCCTTGAAATATGATGGACCAGTGGAGGCGCCGATTAAAAAAAATCAAAAAATTGGAACCTACAGGGTAGTATATGATCAAGAATTGATAGGTGAATACGATCTATTAGCGTCTGAAGACGTTCAAAAAGTCAATATTTTTTCTAGATTAATTAAATCATTAAATTATTTAATCTGGGGCGATGTCTAGAAAACCTGTTATTGTTTTCGAGG
Source organism: uncultured Pelagibacteraceae bacterium (assembly GCA_902572925.1). GTDB lineage: Bacteria > Pseudomonadota > Alphaproteobacteria > Pelagibacterales > Pelagibacteraceae > Pelagibacter. The sequence continues at coordinate 3,797 of CACGHT010000029.1, forward strand.
GTATTGAAGGAAGCGGGAAGACTTATCACTTAAATAGAGTTTCAAAATATCTAAAAAAAAGAAAACTTTCTTTTATCAAGATAAGAGAACCTGGGGGAAGTTTAAATTCTGAGAAGATAAGAAAATTGATACTTAATAAAAACTCCAATTTTAATAAAAATACAGATTTATTGCTTTATTTAGCGTCTAGAAGTGAAAATATAGACCTACTTAA
>CACGHT010000030.1 GCA_902572925.1 uncultured Pelagibacteraceae bacterium
CCACAATAATGACATATCAAATTATTTTTATTCTTATGATAAACTAAATTTATTGTACAATTTGGGCATGTGAAGCTTGAAAAACATTTGTTACATAATGCGTTAGGCGAAAAACCTCTTCTATTCAAAAAAAACAAAACTTGATCTTTTTTTTCAAGATGTAGATTAACTTTTTCAATTATTTTTGCTGATAACCATGATTGCTTCTCAAGTTTTGTATTATTTAAATTAATGATTTCATAATTAGGTAGTGCAGCATTTCTATACCTTTCACTTAGTCTGGAGACCTCATATTTTCCCTTTTTAATATTTTCAAAGGTTTCTATAGAAGGAACTGCTGTGATCAAGTTGACAGGAATGTTTTCAAATGATGCTCTTGAAATTGCCATATCTCGTGCATTATATGTAACACCTTCATCTTGTTTGAAAGATTGATCATGTTCCTCATCAACAATTATTATTCCTAATTTTTTAAACGGTAAAAATAAAGAAGATCTAGCACCAATGACAACTTTAATTTCACCACAGGAAATACCACTCCAAATTATTTCTTTTTTCTTTTTTGAGATACCAGAGTGCCAAATCGCTGGTTTAAATCCGAAATATTCTGAAAATTTTTGCTCAAACTGACTGGTCAAACCTATTTCTGGTAAAAGAATTAATGATTGAAAACCCTTCTCTATTAAAGATTTTAACGCCTCAAAATAAACTAAAGTCTTACCCGATCCTGTTGTTCCTTGTAAAACATGAACTCTAAATTTTTGATTTGAATAACTCATTTTTTCTAAGGACTTGATTTGATTAATAGATAGTTTAAAGGAATTTTTTTTTATTTTATTATTATACGGTTCATAAATTTTTTTTTCCATTTTCTCTATTGCATTACTGCTCAATAAAACTAGTTTTAACGCCATTCCCTTTGGTATTAAATTATACTCGGCAAACCAATTTAAAAAATTTATTGTTTCTTTCTTTAGTGGAGCTACGTCTAATTTTTTTTGAATACTTTTTATTTTGAATTTCTTATTGTCGTTTTTTTCAAATTCATCCCATACCACACCTGTTATTTTAGATTTTCCAAAAGGGACTAGAACAAATTCACCTAGCTTAAGATCAATTTCACTTTCATAAGTAAAAGGATGATTAAAAATATTAGGTAATAGAATCGGGTATTTCATATTTTTATAATATGAAAAAAAATTAAGAGTGTATTGCTCTTTTATCTACTGATAACGCAGCTTCTTTGACAGCTTCAGAAAAAGTTGGGTGAGCATGGCAGGTTCTTGCTATATCCTCGGCGCTTGCGCCAAATTCCATTGCAACACCGATTTCAGCAATTAATTCTCCAGCATGAGGGCCAATTATATGTGCGCCTAAAACCTTATCTGTCTGAGCATCTGCAAGAATTTTCACAAAACCTTCTGCATCATCTATAGCTTTAGCTCTAGAATTGGCCATGAATGAAAATTTACCAACCTTATAACTTTTATTTAATTCTTTTAATTGCTCCTCTGTTTTCCCAATTGAGGCAACCTCTGGTGAGGTATACACCACACCTGGTATCGTATCATAGTTTACATGACCTGATTGACCTACAATATTTTCTGCAACTGCTATACCTTCATCTTCAGCCTTATGTGCAAGCATGGGCCCAACAATCACATCACCTATTGCATAAATATTTTCAATATTTGTTTTAAATTTCTTATCAGTTTTTATTCTATTTTTTTCATCTAAACTCACCCCAGCATTTTTTAAATTTAAACCATCTGTATTTGCCTTTCTACCAACTGAAATTAAAACTACATCACATTCAAAATTATTTTTATTTCCATCTTTATCAATTGTTGAGACCACTGCACCTGAATTATTTTTTTGAATTGTTTCAACTTTATTTTGCATATTAAACTTCATTCCTTGCTTTTTAAGAATTTTCATAAACTCAGACGAAATTTCTTTATCCATACCAGGTGTTATATGATCCAAAAACTCAACAACTTCTACTTTCGCACCAAGTCTTGACCACACTGATCCCATCTCTAAGCCGATATAACCTCCACCAACAACAACCATTTTATTGGGCACTTTTTCTAATTTTAAAGCTCCAGTTGATGAAACTATTATTTTTTCATCTATTTCGATACCCGGTAGAGATACTGGTACAGATCCTGTGGCTATAACTGTTTTTTCAGTTTGAATTATTGTTTCTTTTTTTTGATCATCTTTTATTAAGATTTCATTTTTTGATTTAAAACTTCCATGACCTTTAAAATAGGTAACTTTGTTTTTTTTTAGAAGAAATTCTACGCCTTTTGTAAGAACAGTGACTGCTTTGTCCTTGCTCTTCATCATTTTATCAAGATTTAGTTTTACTTCTCCTATTTCAATACCTTTATTTGCCAAACCTTTAACTTTGTGAAATTCCTCAGACAAGTTAAGTAAACTTTTTGAAGGGATACAACCAATATTTAGGCATGTACCACCTAGAGATCCCCTGGACTCTATACATGCAGTTTTTAAACCTAATTGGGCAAGTCTAATTGCACAAACATAACCTCCTGGGCCACCTCCTATAACTACTGCTTGAAATTTTTCCGACATTCTAAATATCCAAAAATAACCTTCTAGGGTCCTCAAGACTTTCTTTAATCATTTTAAGAAATGATACAGACTCTTTACCGTCAATAATTCTATGATCATAAGATAAAGCTAAATACATTACTGGTCTTATCTTGATTTCACCATCCACTACAATAGGTCTATCAACAATATTATGCATTCCTAATACTCCAGATTGAGGCAAGTTTAGAATTGGAGTTGAAAGCATTGACCCATAAACTCCACCATTGCTAATAGTAAAGGTACCTCCTTGAAGATCTTCAATTACAAGTTTTCCATCTTTTGCTTTTTCAGAAATTTCTTTAATATTTTTTTCAATATCTGCAAAAGATAGTTCATCCGCGTTTTTTAAAACTGGAACTACAAGACCTTTATCTGTTCCAACTGCAAAACTTATGTTATAGTAATTTTTATAAACAATAGTGTCTCCATCTATCTCAGCATTTACAGCTGGAAAATTTTTTAAGGCCACTATACAAGCCTTAACAAAAAATGACATAAAGCCAAGCTTGATACCATATCGGCTTTGGAAATCCTCCTGGTTTTCTTTTCTCATGTTAATTATATTTGTCATGTCCACTTCATTAAAAGTAGTAAGTAAAGCTGCATTCTCTTGGGCTTGTTTTAGTCTTTTTGCTATAGTTTGCCTTAACCTAGTCATTTTAATACGTTCTTCTTGACCATATTTAATTTTTCTCTCTGAAGGTGGAGGATTAACTCCCATCAAGCTTATTAAATCACCTTTTAGTATTCGTCCATCTTTCCCAGATCCTTTTACTGACTTAACGTCAATATTGTTTTCATCTACCATTTTTCTTACAGCTGGAGATAATGTTTGACTTTCATTAATAGAATTTTCCCCTACTTGGCTGTTTTTTATTTCCTCTGTTAAAACCAGTGGTTCCTCTTTTAACTCGTTACTATCATTGTCTTCTTCAAATATATCTAATTCCGCT
>CACGHT010000031.1 GCA_902572925.1 uncultured Pelagibacteraceae bacterium
GATAAATCAAAAAAATGTGAAAATGTTGTGAGCTTTGCTGGCGCCCCGTATCCTAAAATTCTTATATTTTTTTTATTCTGATCTTTGATGATATTTTTCAAAATTTTTTTTGTTTTTAATATTTGCTTAAAAAAAAATTTATATCTTGAAATTAAAAATAAACCATTTTTTGTTTCTTTTTGAGTCTGATTTTTCAATTTTTCTCTTTTAACCATACGGGAATTTTTATGAGAAACATAAATTCTAATTGACCCACCTTGTGCTTCAATCAATTCAAAATCAAATACTTGTAATTCTTGTTTTTCAAAAAAATTTATTAAAGGCTTAAGAGAATGGTAGCTCATATGTTCATGATATATCGTATCAAAAGTTTTTTTTTTAATTACTGTATCTAGGTATGAAACTTCAATTATGAAAACACCTTTGGGTGAGAGTATATTTTTGATGCCCTTTGAAAAATCAAATAAATTTGGGGAATGAGCAAAAACATTATTAGCTGTTATCAACTCAAATTTTCCATATTTTTTTTTTAATTTTTTACTAAAATTAAAACTAAAAAAATTGGTATTAATATCAATACTCTTTTTAAGATTAAGATTTCTCAAATTTCTTGCAGGTTCTACCCCAATTACATTTTTAAATTTTCTTTTAACAAAATTTTCTAAGAATGTTCCATCATTGCAAGCTATATCTAAAATTTTTGAACTTTTTTTAAGATTAAATCTCTTAATTACTTTCTCTGAATATTTTTTAAAATGTTTAGCTAAAACTTTTGAGGTTCCAGAAACATAAAGGTAATTTTCAAATAATTTATTTGGATTTATCAGCTCCCTTAATTGTAAATGACCACAAGTTGAACAAAGGACACAGCTTAAATTATATAATTCTTCTTTTTTACTCCTGCTTGTAGGATAAGAATTTGCAAGTGGTGTTTTGCCAAAATCAATGACCTTTTTAAGCTTGGTAGAATTACAAAGCACACAATTTTTTTTTACTATTATGGATTTTTTGTTAAATTTTATTAATCTATTTTGTAAATATCGCATTATAAACTTATTTGATTTCATATAATTAAGTAATATAAATTAGTAAATATAAATATTCCGATTTTTTAATGTTTAAATTTTATGGACAAAAAAAGTAATAATATCGGTCATAATTATCTGAAGAACAATGGTTCTAACATCCAAGATTTAAAAACAACCAAAAAAGGTTTTTATGTCAATTATGATAAAGCTGGATACAGAATAGATTATTATAATACTAATACCTTTAGAAGATTAGTCAGAAAAGGATTAATAAAGATTGGTATATTTGAGCCAATTAAAAACCTTAAAAAAAGATTCCTAGTTAAATATGTATGGAAAGAGAAAGTAAATAGTATCGTAAAAAAACTTACAAAATCTCGTCTTCCTTTATTTGACAGAATATCTATTGAGACTTTTAGTAAATGTAATGGTGGCTGTTCTTTTTGTCCTGTTAATAGATTTGATGATCCTAGAGATGACAATTTAATGGATGAGAATTTATTTAAAAAGATAATTATTAATTTATATGATTTGGATTACAAGGGTCAGATAATTTTATCTCTGAATAATGAACCATTTTTAGACAAACGAATTTATAATTTCGCTCAATTAGTTAGAAAATATTTACCTGAGGCTTACATTTCAATTCTTTCAAACGGTACACCATTAAATGTTGAGAGGTTTAAAAAGATAATTGACAATGTAGATGAACTAGTAATTGATAATTACAACGATGAATTAAAATGGCATGCAAATATTCAATCGATTATGGAATATTTAGCTGATAAAGAAATTTATAGAGATAAAGTTAAATTTAGAATGAGATTAGAAAATGATGTTTTAGACACTAGAGCTGGACAAGCTAATAATAGAGGTTGGATCAAAACATTAGATATATCATGTTTATACCCATTCATATCAATAAACATCCAAGTTAATGGAGATATTTCTCTTTGTTGTAATGATGCTCTATCAAAAGAAGTGGTGGGAAATGTTGGTAAAAAGAGTCTTGAAGAAATTTGGTATTCAGAAAAATATTTTGATTACAGAAAAAAAATTAACTCATCGAGAAAGCATGTATCAATTTGTGAGGGTTGTGATACAGTCGATATACCGAGAGGAATTGCTAACGTTTAATATTCTTTTATTTGAAAACCTAATAAACCAAAAAAAACTCCTAGAATTCTAGCTTTGTACATCAATAATGAATAAAAACTTTTTTTAGATAAGAATAGAGTCTTTATAAGAAATATTGCTAACTTTCTAAAATCATTCATAAGTTTAATTAATAAAATTAAATAACCAAGAAAATTACCATAAAGAGATTTATAGATTATTACTGCAGAACTCCCGTACCTTAAATTTCTTTTTATAAACCATTTTAAATTTTCTCTTTTCTTATCACTCAACTCAAAAACAGTTGCATTGGGGTTCCAAAAAATTTTTTTTCCTATTTTATTCAAACTTAAAAAGAATAATTGGTCTTCTCCACCAATATGGTTTAGTTTATTATTAAAATTAATATCATTTTTTAAAATATCTGATTTAAAGATAACGTTATTAGTTGATGCCCATTTAATTTCTAACTCATTTCTAAAGTTACGCTCCATTATTCTTAAAAAGATGTTATTAGATTTTGTTATTTGAGGGCCACTAACAATATCAACCTTTTCTCTTTTCAATACTTTCATCATCGAGATAAGCCAATTTGGGCTAAAAATACAGTCATCATCTACAAAAACGCCGTAATCAAATTTTTTATTTCTTAAAATTTTTAAAATTCTATTTCTTGAGTAAGATACTCCAGAAATACTTTCTCTAAAAAAACTGATCTTTAAAGTATTTTTGAATTTTTCTAAAAAATCTTCATATGACAATCTATCATTTGAAACCAAAATTATCTCAATATCATATATTGAAAAATTCTTTAGTCCTAATATTGAAATTAAGTTTTTAAAAAGTTTTAGTTTCCTATTATTGGTACAGATACAAATAAATATTTTATTTTTCATATCTCAATTTATTATACAACAAAATATAAATAATTACGTTGAACAACAGTAATAAAGATAAAAAGATAGAACTCTTATAATTTAGTATTGCGATGAAAAATACTAAAAAATTAAATGTGTTTATCATCAATGCAGAGGCTAAATTTGCATTGAATCTATTTCTAAATTTCAAATTAATAAAATTAAATAAACGATGGTGTAAGTGACTATTATCTGGGTAAATCGGGTTATAATTAGAAATAGATTTTCTTATTATTGAAAACAACGTTTCAAATGCTGGATACCATAATATAACAATTATAAACAAAACCGAAAAGTTTTCATTAGTTCTAAAAAAATCTATAGCGATATATCCAATTACACTTGAAATAGAATAAGCACCAGAATCTCCCAAGAAACTTTTATTTAAGTAATTAAATATCAAAAGGACTGATAAAATTAAAGTGATATTAAAAATAAAAGTT
>CACGHT010000032.1 GCA_902572925.1 uncultured Pelagibacteraceae bacterium
TCTTTTGTTTTCCTGCTTATTTTGCCTTTACGCTTCATAATTAAAAACAGGTATACATATATTATTCAATTATGGCAATAATACTAAACCTGGGCTTGAAGTATCAAATTTAGTATCCATTTATAAGCTATGACAACGATTGTGTTAGTTAGAAAAAACAACGAAGTGGTAGTAGCTGGTGACGGCCAAGTAAGTATGGGCAATACTGTGGTAAAGAGCACTGCCTCAAAAGTCAGAAAAATTGAAAAGAGAGATGTCGTAGCTGGTTTTGCTGGATCAACAGCTGATGCATTGACTTTATTTGAAAGATTAGAGGGAAAATTAGAAAAACATGCTGGTAACTTATCTAGGGCTGCTGTTGAGTTAGCTAAAGATTGGTGAACAGATAAATATCTAAGAAGATTAGAAGCATTAATGGCAGTCGGTGACAAGAACAATAGTTATATAATTTCAGGGACTGGTGACGTCCTAGAACCTGAAGGAGATGTTATTGGTATTGGCTCTGGTGGTAATTATGCTTTAGCTGCAGGAAAAGTCTTAATGGAAAGTAATATTTCAGCAGAAGAAGTTGCAAAAAAAGCTATAAAAGTTGCTGCTGACATCTGCGTATTTACAAATGAAAATGTCAAAGTTGAAAAAATATAATGGATAAATCAAACGTAACTCAATTACATCCTAAAGGTGATCAGCAAAAAGAAGGGGCTTCATTAGTAAGCTCTTTATCACCAAGAGAAATTGTTTCTGAATTAGATAGGTTTGTTGTTGGCCAAAACAAAGCTAAAAGAGCAGTTGCTGTTGCCTTAAGAAACAGATGGAGAAGACAAGCTTTAAAGGGTGAAATGAGAAATGAAGTTTTGCCAAAAAATATTTTAATGATTGGGCCAACTGGTGTTGGAAAAACAGAAATCTCAAGAAGACTATCTAAATTAGCAGAAGCTCCTTTTGTTAAAGTTGAAGCAACTAGATTTACTGAGGTGGGTTATGTTGGAAGAGATGTGGAACAAATTGTCAGAGATTTAATTGAAATAGCAATTTCAATGGAAAAAGTAAAAAAAAGAAAAGAGGTTTACGCAAAAGCTCAGAAATTAGCTGAAGAGAAAGTATTAGACGCCTTAGTTGGAAAAAAAGCAAGTACGGCTACAAGAGAAAGCTTTAGAAAAAGACTTAGAGATGGTGATCTAGATAATAACGAGATAGAAATAGCTGTCAGTGAAAGTGGTGGTAATAGTACATCATTTGAAATTCCTGGAATGCCTGGTGCTAATGTTGGAATGATTAATATTGGAGAGATGCTTGGAAAGTCAATGGGCAAACAAGAAAAAAAGAAAAAAATGACGGTAAAAGAATCTCATGAAATTTTGATAAATGATGAATCTGATAAGTTAATTGAACAGGATAAAATAATTAAAGCTGCAAAAATTTCTACGGAGAATAATGGAATAGTTTTCTTAGACGAAATAGACAAAATTTCTGGAAGAACAGACAGAGTTGGAGGAGATGTGTCTAGAGAAGGTGTACAGAGAGATTTATTACCTTTAATTGAAGGAACGACAGTCAATACAAAATACGGACCTATAAAAACTGATCACATATTATTTATCGCATCTGGTGCTTTCCAATTAGCCAAACCTTCTGATTTACTCCCTGAGTTACAAGGGAGGCTACCAATCAGAGTTGAGCTAGAGGCTTTATCAAGTGAGGATTTCAAAAGAATTCTCCAAGAACCTGATTTTAGTTTAATTAAACAGTACGTGGCTTTGTTAAAGACTGAGAATGTTGAGCTTGAGTTTACCGAAGATGGAATTGATGCAATCGCAAATATTGCATCAGAAGTAAATGCAACTGTTGAAAATATTGGTGCTAGAAGATTACACACAATAATTGAGAAAATCCTGGATGAAATTAGTTTCACTGCAACTGACAGATCTGGTGAAAAAATCTCAATAAATAAAGAATATATAGATAAAAATCTTGATAATCTTGTCAAAGATACAGATCTATCAAAATTTATTTTATAATTTTTTTTTTAAAAAAATATAAAAAGCCCCACTGCCACCATCTTCAATTTCGGCATCAGTTATAGTTTTTATTTTTTTCATTAAGCTAGAATTATTTTTAATAAAATCAGGAACAGAATTTTTTAAAATACCAAATTCCTTTGAAATATATGGGTCTTTGTCGTTTTGAGAATGCAGTCCTTTACCGGTAACTATGATAACTTTAGAGACTTTTTGATCAAAACACTCAGTTATAAAACTTTCAACTTTTTTGTTTGCTTCATCAAGTGTGTAACCATGAAGATCTAATGATTTAGTAATATGAAATTTATTCTCTTTTTTTTCTAAATCTTTATTAGGTAAATTTTCATTATTTTCTAAAAAGTCTTTCCAATCCTTTTTATCTTTATCTGAAATATTACTGTTCAATTAAGAAAGAGTATCAACTAACTGCCAATTTGGATTATTAGTGCTTGTATCTCTTGAAAATACCCAAGTATCGTAAATCTTCTTAATCTTTTCTGGGTCTCCAGAAACAATCTTTTTGTCTTTATCTCTTATACAAGTTATTACTTCAGCTACAAATTCTACAGTTACCTGTAAAATTTTTCCTAAATACTTGTGCTCTTTTACATTCGCTGAATTTACTCCAATAAAAGTAATTTCAGCAATATGGCCCCTTTTACCTCTCTCCCTTAATGCTGTGTTAAATTGATCGTAAATTTTATTACTTAATAGAGGCTTGCTTGTAGTCAATTTATTATCACTATCGCCAAAGTCTGTAATAATAGTTTCGTATGCTATTTGAGCACCTTTTAAAAAGTCTTTTTTCGCATTTTCGTCAAAATCAGTTTTTTTATTTATTTTTGTTTCAGGATTTATATTTTTTAACATTTCCTCAAACTGAGGTGAGGCTTTTCCCTCAAAACCTGTTCTTTTTCCAAGAATTCCTCTAAGTCTTAAAAAAATAAAACCAGCAATCATCGCTAATAAAATAATATCGATATACTCAAAACTATAATTCATATACTAAACTTAATTACTATGTTGATTAATTTCAACTAACAATTACATTAAAGACAAATGAACACAGTACTTTTAGCTGTTATTTTAATCCCTATTGTAGAGATTTACCTTTTTATAAAGATTGGGTCTCAAATAGGCGCTTTCAGTACTATATTCTTAGTATTTTTAACTGCGGTTGTAGGAGTGTACTATGCCAGATACGAAGGGATTAACACTCTCAGATCTGGAATGATGCAAATAATTAAAAATCAAAT
>CACGHT010000033.1 GCA_902572925.1 uncultured Pelagibacteraceae bacterium
ATTTTACCTAAACAACCAATTTTATGAAGAACAGGAAGTTTTGAATTATCAAAATTTTTCAAAGTTTTTGGTTGTACCATGCCGATAAATTTATTTGATTTCATACTATCATTAACCATTTCCACGTATCTAGGCTCAAAAATGTTTAAAGGCACTGTTGTCTTTGGAAAAATGATAAAATTACTGAGTGGAAAAATAGCTATTTTTTTTGGGAGATCCATAATTTTATTAACTATATAATAAATTATATTAATTTTTAAAAGATTAAATAAATGATAATTTGGCTTTCATCTTACCCCAAAAATGGAAATACTTGGTTAAGAGCATTGATAAGTGCTTATTATTACTCTGATGATGGTCTCTTTTTAGGAGATCGAAACTTACAAAATATTCAACAATTCCCTGTAAAAAAAAGTCTCGAGGGTTTTGATTTTGATCTAAGTAAACCAGGTGATAGTGCAAAATGTTGGATTCCTGCTCAAGAAAGAATGAATATAGATAAAAAGATTAAATTTTTAAAAACTCATAGTGCTTTAGTAAGATTAGGTCAAAATGATTTTACAAATAAAAAAAATACACTTGGTTGTCTATATATTGTTCGTGATCCCAGAAATGTTCTTGACTCCATGTCCAGGCATTTTCAAATAGATCATGATAAGGCTTTGAGTGTGATGCAAGATGAAAAAAATTTTACTTATGATTTTAAGAAAACAAATGATTACAGTGACTATCAATTTGTCAGTTCATGGGAAAAAAATTATCAATCGTGGAAAAATAATAGATTGTTTCCTATCAAATTTTTAAAATACGAAGATTTATTAAAAGAAACTTTTTTTGTATTTAAGGAAGTTGTGGAATTCATAGATATGTTAATTAACAATAAAAGTGGTTTTAATAGGGAGAAAGCTAAAAATGCAGTTAAAAGTACATCATTTGAAAATCTCAAAAAGATTGAGGAAAATAACGGATTTAGTGAGTCTATTATTGCACGTAAAGACAAAAAAAAAATACCTTTTTTTCATTTAGGACCGAAAAATGAGTGGCAAAAAAATTTTGATAATAAATTTATTGAAAAAATAAATAATATTTTCCAAAAAAATTTAGATGAATTGAATTATCTATAATTAAAATTTCTTGAAATAAGAATTTACATTCTTTATATTGTTTGTGTTTTGCGGGCATAGCTCAGTGGTAGAGCGTCTCGTTGCCAACGAGAAGGTCGAGGGTTCGACCCCCTTTGCCCGCTCCATTAAACTATGAATGATTTATTAGAAAAAAAATGTGTTCCTTGTGAGGGAGGTGTTAAAGCTTTTGATATTTCTGAAATTCATAAATATCAAAAAAAAGTTGATGGCTGGGAAATTATTCAAAACGATAAAAAGGTTTATCTTTTAGAAAAAAAATTTGAATTTAAAAATTTCTTAGAAAGTCAAAAATTTGTTAATGAAGTTGGAAAAGTCTCTGAGGAAGAGGGGCATCATCCAGATATTATTTTTGGATGGGGTTATGCTAAGATTAATATCACAACTCATGCCATAGAGGGTTTATCTGAAAACGATTTTATATTAGCAGCTAAAATTGATAATATAACTAATGTCTAAAATGACGGGTTTTTGAAAAAACCAAAACAGTATTCGTCTCATTTGCAAATTTTATAATTTCTTTATCTCTTATTGATCCAGCAGGCTGAACTATTGCGCTAGCTCCTGACTGAACTAATTTTTCTATTCCATCAACAAATGGAAAAAAAGCATCTGATGCAGCTACTATTTCATTATTGATTTTTGAAAACTTATTCATTTTATTTATTGCAATCTCACAACTATCTAATCTACTAGGTTGTCCTGACCCAATGCCAATAGTGGATTTATTACTAGCAAGAACGATGGCATTTGATTTTGCGTATCGACAAACATTAAATGCAAATATTAAATTATCAAACTGTGATTTACTTGGTTGTCTTTTCGAAACAATTCTAAAATCCTTCTTTGAAAAAACTTTTTTATCTTCTGATTGCATGAGTGTAAAATTATCTAAAGAGTTGAATTTCCATACTTTATTAAATGAAATTTTTGATGAGTCTATCAGCCTAAGATTTTTTTTTGATTTTAATATTTTAAGAGCTTTTTTATCAAAACCATTGGCCACAACTACTTCAAGAAAAATTTTATTTAGCATTAATGCGAGTTTTTGAGTAACCTTATAGTTACACGAAACAATACCACCAAATGCACTTATTGGATCAGTCTCTAAGGCAGATTTATAACTATCTAAATTATTTTTCAAAGCTGAGACACCACAAGGATTTCCATGTTTAACAATAACTGTACCGATGTTTTTTGGTAATGATTTTGAAATAGTAATTGCAGCCAAAATATCATTGTAATTATTATAACTCAAAGTTTTTCCGTGTATTTGCTCTAATTTATTTTTTTTATTTTGAGAATAGAAAGCACCCAATTGGTGAGGATTTTCTCCATACCTAAGATTTTCTATTAAATTAGTGTAAAGAATTTTTCTTTTTGGGAAATTAATGTTGTTTAATTTATTGAAATAATTTGAAATTACGGCATCATAATAGGCGGTCTCAGTAAAAGCTAACCTAGACATTTTTTCTCTAAATTTAAGAGAGGTGCTACCTTTATTTTTTTTAACTCATCTATGAGTTCTTGATATTGATCGGTAGAAGTAATTACAGTCACATCATTATAATTTTTGGCAGCAGCTCTGACCATAGTTGGTCCACCGACATCAATATTGTCTATGATTTTTGAATGGTTTTTTGTTTGTTCAATGGTTTTTTCAAATGGATAGAAATTTACTATTACTAAATCAATATTCTCAAAATCATTTTTTTTAATATCACTCAAGTGAGATTTGTTACTCCTTTTATTTAAAATTCCAGCATGTATTTTTGGGTG
>CACGHT010000034.1 GCA_902572925.1 uncultured Pelagibacteraceae bacterium
CTTTAGCTAATATATCTGAACACGGTGGTCAAGAAGTGCCTCATTTACATTTTCACCTATTTGGAGGTGAAAAAGTTGGAAAGATGGTGGAGTGAGCACTAAAGTTGAAAGAAATTATTTAGAAATCAATTCACTTAAAGACTTGAAAAAATCTAAATTTTCTCCAGATGACTGTTTAATCGATCTTAGTGATCCAGCAGATTTTCAAATAAATAAGTTTTTTTATAAAAGTATCGGTAAAGAACATCGATGGACGGATCGATTAGTTTGGACAGATAAACAATGGATGGAATATATTTCAGATCAAAAGGTAAAAACTTATATTCTTAAAAAAGCTAACGATATGGCTGGATATTTTGAACTTATTTTCCATGATGAAAAAAAGGAGACAGAAATTGCTTATCTTGGTTTGCTCAAAGAATATCAAAATAAAAAATTAGGCTCTTTCCTTTTAACATCAGCTATAAAAAATTCTTTTTCTGAAAATACTAATAGAGTCTGGGTGCACACTTGCTCTTTAGATCATAAAAATGCATTAAATAATTATATCTCAAGAGGTATGAGAATTTATAAAACGGAATCTATTTCAATTTAATTTTGTTGAGGTAAATTAAATAAATTACTATTTAATTTTTGATTTCTTTTAACCGAATCTAAAAAGGTGATACTAAGATTTTGATAAACATCTGTAGTTTGCCAACCGATCAAATCAAGAGTGTTATAATCAAAGAAAATATTTACTTCAAAATCTTCTTCAAAAAACTTAAAATTTACAAATTTATTATCCAGGACTCTTTCATCCAAATTTCCGATCTTATTAATTAAGAATTTTTTATTTAATATTAAATTTAATGGTGTTCGTTCAAGGGGATATAGGTAATAGCTACTATTGGTTTTTATGACTAAAGATTTTCCATTGGAAACTAAAATTTTATTATTTTTTAAATTATATTTGCAAAAAATTTTTTGCGGGTAAGAAAGAGCACAATGGCCATTTTCTGTTTTACCATTAACGTTTTGCTCAAAGTTGAATGTCAGGTTATTAGTAGTTTCTAAATTTTGAATAATTTTTTTTTTAATATTTGCTGAAGCATCAACAATTGAAAATAAAAGAAATAAAAAAATTAACTTATTAATCATCAAAGAACATCACGTTTTCCTACATGGTTGGCCTTACTCACAATTCCCTCTTCTTCCATCATATCAATTATTCTTGCTGCTCTATTATATCCAATTTGTAGTTTTCTTTGTAAAAAGGACGTTGATGCTTTCCCTTCAGATTTTATTATTTCCACAGCTGTTTGATAAAGCTCATCTTTATCACCTATATTTTTGGATCCATCACCTATTTCTTTTTCGTCTGCAAAATTTAGAATTTCGTCAACATAATCTGGTTCTGCTTGGGATCTTAAAGAATTGTTAATATTTTCAATCTCATTATCAGATACAAATGGTGCATGTATTCTTATAACTCTGTTAGCAGATGACATATACAACATATCGCCTTTACCTAATAATTGTTCGGCACCTTGTTCTCCTAATATGGTTCTACTATCTATTTTAGATGTAACTTGAAAAGATATTCGTGTCGGAAAGTTTGCTTTTATGGTTCCCGTAATAACATCAACACTCGGTCTTTGAGTAGCCATGATAATGTGTATACCAGCAGCTCTAGCCATTTGTGACAATTTCTGAATATAATTTTCAATTTCCTTTCCAGCTACTAGCATTAAATCTGACATCTCATCAACCACGACGACTATATATGGCATTGGAAGTTTGTGTTTGGAGTTATATCCATCAATATTTCTCACACCCTCTTTAGTCATTAATCTATATCTACTCTCCATTTCTTTAACTACCCAACCCAAAACCGAAGCAGCTTTTTTAGCCTCAGTAATTACTGGACATAATAAATGAGGAACTCCTTCGTAAGTTGATAGTTCTAACATCTTAGGATCTATTAAAATAAACTTACATTTCTCTGGAGTATGTCTATAAAGAAGAGATAATATAATTGTATTTATACAAACAGATTTTCCTGATCCAGTTGTTCCTGCAATCAGCAAGTGAGGCATTGATGATAAGTCCCCCACTATTGGATTCCCAGAAATACTTTTACCTAGTGCAATAGGTAATTTTATATCCTTTTTTTTAAAATCAGAATTATTTAAAATTTCACTCAAATATACATTTTCTCTTTCAGTATTTGGGAGTTCAATTCCAACTGTATTACTGCCTGGAATAGTAGAAATTCTTGCTGACTCAGAGCTTGTATTTCTGGCTATGTCATCTGAGAGATTAATTATCTTTGATACTTTTACACCTGCCGCAGGTTCAAATTCATTAAGTGTGACTACTGGTCCATGACTGATTTTTTTTATTTTTCCACTAACTCCAAAATCCAACAATATTTTTTCCAAAAAATCTGGATCAGAAAATTGATTTTTTTCGGTATTCTCCCTTTCTTTTTTTGAAGGGGCCTTGAGTAAATCTAAAGTTGGTAAATTAAATTTTAATTTATCTCTTTTATTAATCTCTTCAGCTTTGATAAAAGGTAAGTCTTCTTGAATTAGATTTTTGATTTCTTCTTG
>CACGHT010000035.1 GCA_902572925.1 uncultured Pelagibacteraceae bacterium
GAGTAGTGTTTCTTTTGAAATAATTAAATTGTATTCCTCAATTTCTAAATCTAAAATTTTTGTCGAAATTAATCCGGATAATAATTCTTCAATAATATTATCATTTAAATTTTCTCTTATTGTATCCTGAGGAATTCCAGAATTATTTAAGTAATCAATAAATTCTTCTGTAGAAATATTAGTCTCATTTATTTTTACAATTGAATTTGTATTTCCGCTACTGAACATGCTCCCCATACCCCAAAATACAAATGGAATAATCATTATAAAAACTAATATTCCAGCGAACTTTGTTTTGGCAAAATTTCTAAATGCACCTATCATTACTATATAAATTTATTGATCTATAAAAAGCAAACCTATAGATTAAATTTTAGTATAAGACAAATAAATATATGTATTTTATTGCTAATTGGAAAATGTTTGGTGAATTGAGTACATTGAATTCACTAAAAAAAGTAATCAAATTTCTAAAAATTTTTAAAAAATCAAAAAAAATTAAAATTATTTATTGCCCGCCAAATACATTAATCTGTTCAATGTCTAAAAAAGTTATAAAATCTAAAATTCAAGTTGGTGCTCAGAATTGTCATGAAAGCCTTACTTATGGCGCTTCAACTGGTTCCATAAATCCTACGATGCTAAAAAATGTTGGGGCCAAATATGTTATTTTAGGTCATTCAGAAAATCGCAACTCTGGTGAAACGGATAAATTAATTAATGCCAAAATTAAAGCAGCAACTCAAGCAGGTTTAAAGGTCATTTTTTGTATAGGTGAAACCTTAGGTCAAAAACGAAAAAAAATTACTAAAAAAATTTTATCTAAACAGATTATTGTAGGTTTACAAAAAATTAAGAAAAGAAAAAATGTTGTAATTGCTTATGAACCTGTGTGGTCAATTGGGACAGGTCTAATTCCTAAAGCAGATGACTTATTTAACACTATTAATTTTATAAAAAAAAAAGTTAGAAATATTAAAGTTTTATATGGAGGTTCGGTAAATCCAAAAAATATAAATAAATTAAAGTTAATAAAAAATATTGATGGATTTCTAATTGGAGGTGCCTCTCAAGATCCCAAAAAATTCATTGATATAATCAAAAAAACGTATAATTAACCTGAATGGAAAATATATTGTTAGTACTGAATATCATTCTTGCATTAATTTTAGTTTTATTAGTTTTAATGCAAAAATCTGAGGGGGGAGCACTTGGAATTGGAGTTTCCCAGGAAAATATGATGTTTTCAAAGACAGCAGGAAATTTTATGACAAAAGCAACTGGTGTTGTTGCAACTTTGTTTATCATTTGTAGTTTAGCTCTAACGATAGTATCTAGGGGTGATTTGACACCATCTAGCTCAGTTTTAGATCAAGTTGAAGAGGACACACCCTCAATTCCAGAAAATAATAATTAATACTTTTAATTTACTTTTTTATTAGCTATAAGATACTTCCATGGCGCGATATATATTTGTCACTGGCGGCGTGGTCTCATCTTTAGGAAAAGGTCTTTCATCAGCATCACTGGCCTATTTGTTAAAATCACAGGGTTACAAAGTTAGGTTAAGAAAAATGGATCCATATTTAAATGTAGATCCTGGAACAATGAGTCCTTTTCAACATGGAGAAGTTTTTGTTACCGATGATGGTGCTGAAACTGATTTAGATCTAGGTCATTATGAGAGATTTACAAATATTTCATCTAAACAGTCAGATAACATTACAACTGGTCGTATTTATAGTGATGTTATTAAAAAAGAAAGAAAGGGAGGATATCTTGGAAAAACTGTTCAAGTTATACCTCATATTACAAACCGAATAAAAGAATTTATAAAAAAAGATATTACAAATGAAGATTTTGTAATATGTGAAATTGGTGGAACAGTTGGAGATATTGAAAGTTTACCATTTGTTGAAGCTATAAGACAATTTTCAAATGAATATGGTAGATCAAAAACATTATTTATTCATTTAACTTTTGTTCCGTTTTTGAAATCATCAGATGAAATAAAGACCAAACCTACTCAACATTCAGTAAAAGAATTAAGAAGTATAGGTGTTCAACCAGATATTATTATTTGTAGATCTCAACAATCTATACCATTAGACCAAAGAAAAAAAATATCATTATTTTGTAATGTTCCGATTGAAAACGTTATTGAAACAGTAGATGTAAGAACTATTTATGAGGCACCAATTAGTTTTTATAATCAAAAACTTGATAAACAAGTTTTAAAATTCTTTAAACTTAAACCAAAAAAAAGACCCAACCTAAGTCCATGGAAAAAAATAACTAAAATTGTTTTAAATACAAAAAAATCAGTTAATATTGCGATAATTGGTAAATATGTAAATTTAAAAGATGCTTACAAATCTCTAGATGAAGCCTTAGTTCATGGCGGAATTGCAAACAATGTAAAGGTAAATCTAATAAGAATAGAGTCTGATAACTTAAAAAA
>CACGHT010000036.1 GCA_902572925.1 uncultured Pelagibacteraceae bacterium
ATTTTATTTTATGATTAATTGTTTCTTTAATTATTTTTTCAACTGTGTTTAAGCCAGCTTTATGCCCAGCGTTTCTTGAACTTTTATTTTTTAATCCCCACCTGCCATTACCATCCATGATAATAGCTACATGAAATAATGGGTTCATATAGTCATTATTTCTTTTTCTTTTGAGGATACTTTTTCATCTACAGTAGCAATATGTTTGTCAGTTATATTTTGAACATTTTTCTCATATGACTTTTCTTCATCCTCTCCAATTTCTTTAGATTTTAGAAGTTTCTTTAACTCTACATTTGCATCTCTTCGAATATTTCTTATTGCAATTTTACACTTCTCTCCCATTGATTTAATGAGTTTTTTTAGTTCAGTTCTTCTTTCCTCATTCAATTCAGGAATTGGTAATCTAATTAATTGACCATCAATTTGAGGATTTAAACCTAGCTCTGATTTCTTTATAGCTGCATCAATTAAATTTACATTACTTTGGTCCCAGACTTGAATATTTATCATTCTCGGTTCAGGTGTAGTTATACTTCCGATTTGATTTATTGGCATTTGTTGTCCATAAACATCTACCTTAATAAGATCTAACATTGCAGCATTTGCTCTTCCAGTCCTTAGTGAAGACAATTCTTTTGAAAATACATCAATCGCTTTGTCCATCTTAAGGCCATGTGATTTTTCATCAAACATTATTCGCCTATCTTGACTCTGCTAAACTCCTTGATTCTTAAATCATTTATAGCTAGCTCTTTTAAAACATCTTGAACTTTTTTTTTGGGTTCCATTACCCATGCTTGTGTCAAAAGTGCATTTTCTTCTTTAAATTTATTCATTTTACCTAAACTTATTTTTTTTGCTATTTCCTCAGGTTTGCCTGAATTTTTCAATTCCTCAGTGATTAATTCCTGTTCTTTATCAATTAATGCTTTATCTATTAAATTAGACTCTAAAGCCAAAGGATTTGAGGCAGCAATATGCATTGATAGTTGTTTACCAAAAGTTTTTATTGATTCTGAATTTTCTTTTGTTTCTAAAGAAACAATTACTGCTAGTTTAGCGAGGTTGTCTTTAACAATAGTATGTAAATATTGATAATTATTGGATGAAGGATTTGAAATTGTTTTAGTCTTTCCAATGGTTATTTTTTCACCAATTTTAGCTATCAATGCTACCAAATTATCCTCAACTGATGAACCATTATTCATTTTAGTTTTCTTAAGTTCATCAATATTCGAATTTTTTTGATTATTTAATTCACTGCATTCTTTAACAAAGTTTATAAAATCATCATTTTTAGCAACAAAATCTGTCTCACAATTTACCTCAATAATAGAAGTTTTTTTTTCATCACCACTTATTGCTACTACACCCTCTTTTGCTTCTCTAGACATCTTTTTTGAAGCTTTAGATATCCCTTTTATTCTTAAAATTTCTACAGCTTTTTCTAAATCTCCACTGGACTCTTTTATTGCTATATTGCAATCTTTAAAACCTGCACCAGTAGCCTCTCTAAGTTTTTTAATTTTTTCAATATCAGACATGTTAATTTATTGTTTCTTTTTTCTTTTCACTAAATTTTTCTTCTAGTTTTTCTCTATCTTTTTCTTGAATAGTTTTAGAGGATTTAATCTCTATTTTTTTAGGTTCTTTTTTTTCAGTCACTGGTATTAGTTTTTTTGCTGAAACAATTGTTTCTTTGATCAAGTTGCAATATAGATCTATAGATCTTCTCGCATCGTCATTTCCTGGAATTGGAAAATCTATACCATCAGGATTTGAATTACTATCTAATATAGCAATAATTGGAATTCCTAATTTTACAGACTCTTGAATAGCCAGAGACTCGTAATTTGTATCAATGATAAAAACTAAATCAGGTACTTTTTTCATTTCTGAAATACCTCCTAAAGATCTTTGTAACTTATCTTTTTTGACACTCATCTTAAGTAATTCTTTTTTTGTAAAACCTCTGTTTTCAGCAATCAAGTTTTGTTCTAATTGTTTAAGTTTCTTAATTGAATTTGAAATTGTTCCCCAATTAGTTAACATTCCACCAAGCCATCTGTAATTAACAAAATATTGATCAGTTTCTTTTGCAAGTTCAGCAATCGCCTCGGAAGCTTGTTTTTTTGTTGATACAAATAAAATTTTTCCATTATTAGCTACTACCTCATGTATTTTTTGTAACGCAACTTTTGTTAATTCTAAAGTTTGAGTTAAATCTATTATGTGGATTGAGTCTCTTTTTCCAAAAATATATTTCTTCATTTTTGGATTCCATCTTAATGTTTTGTGTCCTAAATGGACTCCCGCTTCTAGTAATT
>CACGHT010000037.1 GCA_902572925.1 uncultured Pelagibacteraceae bacterium
TAAGCTAGGAGATAAAGATCCGGCTATGAACCCAAGATTGCGTTCTGCTGTGCAAGCTGCTAGATCAGCAAATATGCCTAAAGATAATATAGCTAGAGCTATAGACAAGTCTTCAATTAGTAATCAGTTAAACTTTGAAAATTTGAGATATGAAGGTTTTGGGCCTGATAAAGTTGCTGTTATAGTTGAGACTTTGACTGATAATAAAAATAGAACTGCTTCGAAAATAAGAACAATTTTTCAAAAATCAGGAGGAAGTTTAGGAACTCAAGGTTCAGCATCACATAATTTTACTCAATTAGGTGTAATTAAAATTGATAAAAAAGAGATTTCAGAGGAGGATATTTTAGAACTTGCTATTGAGGCTGGTGCAAATGAGTGTAAATCGAATAAAGAATTTCATGAGATACAGTGTTCAATAAATGATATTTATAATGTTAAAAAAGAGTTAGAGAAAAAAATAAGTAATTTTATTTCGACAGGGATAGAGTGGGTGCCTTTAAATGCTGTTGAAATTTCAGAGGAGAAAAAAAAGGAATTGATTAGTTTTTTTGAGACATTAGAAAATGATGACGATGTACAAAATATTTATTCAAATGTTAAATTTTCAAACTAGATACAGGATATGCTTATAATTGGTATAGATCCAGGTATTTCGGGCTCAATTTGTTTTTTTGAGGATGGAAAAATAGTAGAGGTAATTGAAATGCCAGTAATGACAGAGGGTAAAAAAAATAAAAAACAAGTTAATGGTGCTCAAATTTATAACGAATTTTTAAAAAGAATTACTAGTAAACATGACGAGATTAGAGTGGTGATAGAACAAGTTTCTGCAATGCCAGGACAAGGGGTAACTAGTATGTTTAATTTTGGTCAGTCTTATGGGATTTTAAAAGGAATATGTTCTGCAATGCAATTACCAATGTTTTTCGTAAGACCAGCTAAATGGAAAAAATATTTTAACTTAATTAATTCTCAAAAAGATGCTAGCAGAACAAGAGCGATTGAAATATTTCCTTATTTTTCAACACAACTTTCAAAAAAAAAAGACTCTAACAAAGCTGATGCTATTCTAATTGCAAGTTTTTACTATGAAACTCACCAAAAAGAGGATTAATCACAGATTTTTGAAGTCAAATTCATGACACATTTAAGTGTGAGAAGATCCTATGGAAGCTGATATTTCATCACAAGCAGTCGGACTAGCATCAAGCGCTGACTTTTCACTTATGAACCTATTTTTGAGGGCAGATATAATTGTTAAATCAGTAATTATCATTCTTATTGCATGCTCAGTTTATTCATGGGCAGTAATCATTGAAAAATTTAAATTATTTAAAAAAATAAATCAAAGTTCAGAAGAATTTGAAACTAAGTTTTGGAATTCTAAATCTGCAGAGTCTTTTTACAACAATCTTCCCGGAAATATAAATGATCCAATGGCTCTTATTTTTAAAGATGCTATGCAAAATCTTCTTAAAAGAAGATCTAAAACAGATTTGAATACTAGAATGACTTCAATGTTAGAAACCGGAATAGAAAAACAAATGTCTAAAATTACAAAAGGATTTACTTTTTTGGCAACTGTAGGATCAACAGCACCTTTTATAGGATTATTCGGGACTGTTTGGGGAATAATGAATTCTTTTCAATCTATTGCAATTTCAAGAAATACTAGTTTGGCAATTGTAGCACCTGGAATCGCAGAAGCACTTTTCGCTACAGCATTGGGTTTATTGGCAGCGATTCCTGCAGTAATTGCTTACAACAAATTTAATAACGACTCTTTAAAGTATTCCCAAAAATTAGAAAACTTTTCTAAAAGATTTTTAACGATTATTTAGAATGGCATTTAAGTTTAATCGTTCATCAAAAGAACCAATGAGTGAAATTAATGTAACACCATTCGTAGATGTGATGTTAGTATTATTGATTATCTTTATGGTCACAGCACCTCTATTGACAGTAGGGGTTCAAGTTGATTTACCAGAAAGTTCAGCAGACTCCCTTCCAGAGGAACAAGAACCTTTAACATTAACAATAAATTCAAAAGGTGAAATTTTCATACAAGAGTCAAAAGTTGAATATGAAAAAATCATTGCAAAAGTGTTAGCAGTTTCAAAAAATCGAACTGATACAAGAATATATGTAAGAGGGGATAAAACTATTAATTACGGTAGAGTTCTTGAAATTATGGGGTTACTTTCAGGTTCAGGATTTACAAAAGTAGCTTTAATTTCAGAACCATATAAAGAAAGGTAATTTTTTTGTGAATA
>CACGHT010000038.1 GCA_902572925.1 uncultured Pelagibacteraceae bacterium
GGCTCACCAAAAAGAGATCCAAATGTAAAATGGTCGTATAAAATTTTTAATCAAGAGAAAAAGAAACTTGATATGACAATTTCTGAAGGTCACGTTTTAGAAAAAAAAGAAGTTTTGAGAAACTTTGAAAAATATAAAGATGATGATTATATTGCTTGGATTGGTCATGCTACGTTTATTATTAAATTAGGAGATACTACTATTATTACTGATCCAGTTTTCTCGAAAAATGCAGGTCCACTAATATTTGGACCAAAAAGATTTACTGAACCAGCATTAAAATTAAGCGAGATACCTAACATAGATTTATTTTTACTCACCCATAATCATTATGATCATCAGGACATGATGACAATAAGGAGATTTCCTTTCAAGGACTCTAAAGTTTTAGTTCCACTAAAACTTAGCAAATATTTTAAAACTAATGGCTATAGAGATATCAATGAGATGGATTGGTATGATGAAATTAATATTAATAAAAATTTAAAAATTACTTTTCTTCCAGCTGTTCATTGGTCAAAAAGAAGTTTAACAGACACCAATAAAACTTTGTGGGGAAGTTTTTTAATTGAATATGACGGAAAAAAAATATTATTTGCCTGCGATACAGGATATGGAAATATTTATAAAGATTTAGGAAATGAACACGGACCAATTGATTTAACCATAATTAATATTGGTGCATATAACTTTTATCCAATTATGCCCTATAAAGATAAATCTATTTATCATACAAATCCAGAAGAGGCCCTTAAAATTGGCAGAGATTTGAAAAGTAAAAAGTTACTAGGTATGCACTGGGGAACATTTGTATTATCCTTAGAACCAATTATGGAACCACCAATAAGATTTAAAGATAATGCTAAAAAATATGGGTTTAACCAAGAAGATGCACTAATTTTTAAGATTGGTCAAATTTCAAAAATATCAGATATTATAAACTAAAAACTTATGGAAAAATTTAATTGGAATTATCCTACTTCCATGTGGGTAGGTGAAAATAGAATTAAAGATTTAAGCTTAGCTTGTAAAAATTTAGATATAAAAAAACCTTTATTAGTGACTGACAAAGGACTTGGACAATCAACAATTGTTAAAGATGCTTTATCGCATTTAAAAAGCAATAATTTATCAGCTGAATTATTTCATGATGTGATTGGTAATCCTACAGGTAAAAATGTAAATGATGGAGTAAAACATTACAAAGAAAAAAATTGTGATGGTGTGATTGCTTTTGGTGGTGGAAGTGGTCTTGATGTGGGAAAAGCAATTGCATTTATGATAGGTCAAACTTTATCACTATGGGACTTTGAGGATGTTGGTGATAATTGGACCAAAGCTGACTCAAATAAGGTTGCTCCTATTATAGCAGTACCCACTACAGCTGGAACAGGTTCTGAGACAGGGAGAGCGTCTGTTATTTTGAATGAAGAGCTAGGAGTTAAAAAAATTATATTTCATCCAAAATTTTTACCATCCATAGTTATTCTAGACCCAGTTTTAACAAAAGATTTACCTAAAAAAATGACAGCTGCAACAGGAATGGATGCGTTAGCTCATAACTTAGAGGCATTTTGTGCCCCAGGGTATCATCCAATGGCTGACGGAATAGCATTAGAGGGTATGAAATTAATCTCTAAATGGTTACCAGAAGCTTATAAAAATGGATCTAACCTTGAAGCCAGAATGAACATGCTTACGGCTGCGAGTATGGGTTCTACCGCATTCCAAAAAGGCCTAGGCGCAATTCATTCTTTAAGCCACCCAGTAAATGCCCTAAATAACCTTCATCATGGCCTATCAAATGCAATTTTCATGCCATATGTTTTAACTTTCAACAAAGATGTAATTGAGAGTAAAGTTACAAAAATTTCAGAATATCTTGAATTAGAAGATAAATCTTTTGACGGTTTTTTAAAATGGATTTTAGATTTAAGAGAAAAATTTGAAATTCCACACAAATTATCAAGTGTCATAAGTGAACAAGATTTACAAATTGATCGTTTATCAAGAATGGCTTTAGAGGATCCATCAACTAATGGTAATCCAAAAAAATTGAGCATTGAAGACATGAAAATAATGTATCAACACAGCATGTCCGGTAATTTGTTTTAATGAAAAATCTTAATATTTTAATAGTTGAAGGAAATTTAAAAGAGGAAAATCAAAATTTTTTAAAAGTCGGTATTCAAACTCATACTGAGAGTTTAAAGGATAGTCTTAATAGATTTAATTATAATTATCATTTTGATGTTATTAATCCATCCT
>CACGHT010000039.1 GCA_902572925.1 uncultured Pelagibacteraceae bacterium
GGTTGCGTCTTGGAGATGGGTTCTTCCAACTTTAACAATATTTTTAAATTGAGAAATTTTTTTTCTTAATTGCTTATTTAAAAGTTCAAGAGATGGTAATAATTTATTTTTAGTTTCAATAGCTATAGATATATGCATTGCAGTTGGAAAAACATCGTTAGTAGACTGAGATTTATTCACATGATCATTAGGATGAACTGGTTTTTTTGAACCCTTTTTTCCGCCAAGGATCTCTATTGCTCTATTAGATATTACCTCGTTCACATTCATATTTGTTTGTGTTCCAGAGCCTGTTTGCCAAACTTTTAGAGGAAAATGATCATCTAGTTTACCATTTATTACTTCATTTGATGCTTTTACAATTGCATTAGAAATTTTGGGTATAATCTGTTTATCTTTTCTATGAACTATTGCTGCAGCTTTTTTTATAATAGCAATAGATTTAATTAACCTAGGTCTGACTAAAAATTCCCCTATATCAAAAAATTTTTTTGATCTTTGAGTTGATGCACCCCAATACTTGTCATTTGGTACATTTATTGTTCCAATACTGTCAAATTCTTTACGAAATTTCATTGATAGTTAATGATTATTTATATATTAAAAATTCAGTAACTTATAGGAGCAAAATGACAAATTTTGAAAAAGTTGGCACTTTTATGAAAACTTTTGGTCAAGAAGTAAAATTAAGACCATCTTTGAGTAGTGATAAAATAAATTCATTACGATTAAGTCTTATTAAAGAGGAGCTCGATGAATTGAAAGATGCAATAGATAAAAAAGATTTACTCGAAATTGCAGATGCGTTGACTGATATTCTTTATGTAACTTATGGGGCGGGGCATGCTTTTGGTATTAATCTTGATAAGTGCTTTGAGGAAGTTCAAAATTCAAATATGAGTAAATTAGATATAAATGGTAAACCGATCTTTAATGAATTTGGGAAAGTAATGAAAGGGCCAAATTATTTTAAACCTAATTTAGCAAAATTTTTGGAATAAAATTAAAACCCAGGGGCGTTCTGTTGCCAGGTGCCCCAGACCCCGTTTACCTAATTAACAAAGTTAATTAAGCAGCAAGTGCGTAACTTTCGTTAGCAATTATAAATTAGCCCTTTTCGGAGGAACAATTCCGAACGAAAGAATAGCCTTTAGTCACTCGTCGAATCTAGTTCACCCCCATAAGTTGTAAATGGTGGAGGTGGTGGGTACTGCCCCCACGTCCGCAATGGTTATTACGAAATTCGTTTATCGTCATAGTTGGAAATCCAACTTTATTAATATAAAAGGAATTCCTGGAGATTCAATAACATTCATGAAATTAACTAAAGAACAACAAGATGAGATAAAAAATCAGCAATCACAAAGTAATTCTACAAAAAGAGTAACTTCAACAGAATTAGAAAAAATTCTTTATGAAGCACTGCCTGCTCTTGACCATGGCTTTGTAAGAGTTGTTGATTATATGGGAGATGATACTTCGATTGTTCAGTCAGCTAGAGTTTCTTACGGCAAAGGTACCAAACAAGTTTCTACAGATGCAGGGTTAATAAAATACTTAATGCGTCATTGGCATAGTACGCCATTTGAGATGTGTGAAATAAAATATCATATAAAACTGCCGATTTTTATTGCCCGTCAATGGATCAGACATAGAACTGCTAATGTAAATGAATATTCTGCGAGATATTCAATTTTAGATAAAGAATTTTATTTGCCATCGAAAGAAAATCTTGCAGCTCAATCAACATCTAATAGACAAGGTAGAGGAGATGTCCTCGAGGGTGAACAGGCAAATGAAGTTTTGAGGCTTTTAAAGGATGATGCAGAAAGAACATATGCGAATTATGAAACAATGCTTAATGAAAGATATGATGGATCTTCAATTGATGAAAATAAAAAAGGATTAGCAAGAGAGCTTGCAAGAATGAATTTAACATTGAATACTTATACCCAATGGTATTGGAAAACAGATTTATTAAATCTTATGAATTTCCTAAGACTAAGAGCTGATCATCATGCACAATATGAGATCAGAGTTTATGCAGACATAATGTTAGATACGCTT